>JBLNEL010000504.1:0-20798 GCA_050262615.1 Bacillota bacterium | reverse complement strand
GTTTACATTTGTAAACGTTCCTGAAAAATATGTCGATGAAATTATTGATGTAATGCAGGATAATCAGATAAGAGGAAAACGCGTCAATATAGAAGTAGCTAATAAAAAAGGCTAGAACAAATATTTGAGCGGAGCCGCTGAAGTTCCGCTCTTTTCCCTGTGAGCAAACATATAACCTCTGTTTAATGACACTTCATTTACCATTTTATCAATCAATCAGCCTTCATCTAATCTGTGATCATTTGGAAAAACCATGAATATTATTTAATTTAATATAGTTCTTTAAACTGTTTTACGGTGTCCCGTCATAAGGGAAGAATAGGGAAACCGGTGAAAGTCCGGTACTGCCCCGCAACTGTAAAAGACCTAATGCATTTAATATAACTGCCACTGGGAAGTTTTTTTTCGGGAAGGCGTTAGATGCAGTCTTGAGTCAGGAGACCTGCCGTAACTCTCTAATTAATCTGCCTTCGTGGGTGAGGTGAGATAACTGATTCTATGTGTTAACTTCCTGTTATTAGACTCATTAGCACAAACTTTCATTTACTCTTTCCACGTAAGGTTACAACTTTTATGATTTCTTAAAAAGGAGTAACTTTTCAATGTTCAAAAATTTTACTGCTGCAAAGAGAATTGCTGCTTCAGCTGCTTTGCTTTTAATCGTATCTTCTTCTCCTGTGCTTAAAGCACAAAACAACAATCAGAAAAACGACTCTCTTAAGACGTATAATATTTCAGGTGTAACTGTGACTGCAACAAGAAGTACTACGCCTGAGGTTGAAGTCGCCAGTTCTGTTACTGTGCTCAGCGAAGCTGAAATAAAAAACAGCAGCAAAAATTCTCTTATTGATCTATTAAGAGATGTACCGGGACTTAGTGTTGCACGTCAGGGCGGCCCTGGTACACAGGCGCGGGTATTTATAAGAGGTGCTAACTCGAACCACACACTTGTTCTTGTTGACGGAGTATCAATGAATGATCCGAGTGCCGTGGATAATTCATTTGATTTTACAAGCCTTCAAACAGATAACATAGAAAGAATTGAAGTGCTCAGAGGTCCGCAGAGCACGCTCTATGGTTCAGATGCACTGGCAGGTGTAATAAGCATTTTTACTAAAAAAGGCAGCGGAGTGCCCATTATCAGACTTCTTACGGAGGGTGGATATTACGATACGTACCGCGCTAATGCCGCCTTCAATGGGCAGACTGGCCCTTTTAATTATTCATTAAGTTATTCAAGACTAAACAGCAAAGGCTTTTCAGCAGCAAATGAGGCTTATGGGAACACAGAAAAAGATGGAGTTGAAAATAATTCTTTTCTTTCACGTTTTGGAATTGGTATTAATGATTTCTTAAGCCTCGATTTCAATTTTAATTATCTGAAGTCCAAAACAGATCTGGATCAGAACTTTAAGAACGGTGATGATCCAAACTTTATCTCAAAGCTTGAAGAATCAGTTTTCAGAGCTGCCGCAAATGGAAAACTTATTGGAGGATTGTGGCAGCAGACACTGGCGTTCTCTTCTCTGAGACATATTAACCACACAACAGATGCAAAAGATGAGGTAAATAAATATTCTTCTGTTGCTGATTTTGATGGTACCAAATATAAGTTGGAATGGCAGAATAATTTCTTCCTGAATAAAAATAACACAATTACATTTGGTCTGGAACATTCAGTAGAAAAAGCAGCAACCTACTATATGTCTGACCAATATGGATTATTTGAAAGCCATTTCCCTAATGTAAATTCACCTTCTCCTTCGTTATATACTAACGGGGCTTTCATTCAGGAGCAGTTTGCTTACCTGGGGAGTATATTTGGAACCCTAGGTATCCGTTATGACAAACATGAAAAGTTCGGATCTGAATTTACTTACCGCCTGGCCCCTGCATTTGTGATAAATGAAACCGGAACAAAGCTTAAAGCTACTTTCGGTACTGCATTTAAGTCGCCGTCTTTATATTACCTGCTTGACCCGGCATATGGCAACCCTGATCTGAAGCCTGAAAAAAGTAAAGGCTATGATATCGGGTTTGAACAATATATGTTAAGCTCAAAAATGGTAATTGGCTTAAGCTACTTCAATAATAATTTTACTGACCTTATAGGTTATGATAAAAGCTTCAAAACCGTTAATATTGATAAAGCTGAGACCAGGGGAATTGAATTTTCTCTGCAGGCGCAGCCTGTTGAGAACTTAACATTAAACGCAAATTATACATATACAGAGAGCAAGGATAAAAGTGAAAATAAATCAGACAGCGGAAAGGATTTAATAAGAAGACCTAAGAACAAAATGTCACTTATTATTAATTATTCTATATATAATACCAATCTTAACCTTGATATTATCAATGTGGGAAAAAGGTCAGATAAGGATTTCTCGAGCAGCGACCCTGTAACCTTTGCACCTCTGCGTGTAGAACTTTCCCCTTATACATTAGTCAATTTTGCAGCTTCGTATGAATTAAATAAATATGTATCATTATTCGGAAGAGTTGAAAATATTTTTGATGCTAAGTATGAGGAAGTCCTGTTCTACGGAACCCCCGGAAGATCAGTCTACGGCGGAATAAAACTTTCATACTAATTTGATCTAAATGTCATCGCCTCATTTTTGAGGCGATACTTTTATAGTGATCTCTTTATATTTATGATACCTATTTATATTTATGATACCTATGAGAGATAATAACGAAAAAATAGATTCACCATGCACCGGAATTTGCAGAATTGATAAGGTAAGCGGTTACTGCATAGGATGCTTACGCACAATTAACGAAATAATTGCCTGGCCGTCAAATACTATAGATGAGAAAAGACGAATATTGGATCTGATCGAAAAAAGAAAAGAAGATAAACAGAATAAAAGAAGATAATCAGAATAAAAGAAGATAATCAGAATAAAAGAAGATAATCAGAATAAAAGAAGATAAGCAGAATAAATAATAAAATCCGGATTAGCAACTAACTATACTTAAAAAGATAAATATGCATAAGCTTCAAAAAGGTTTTATACAGATATATACCGGAAATGGTAAAGGTAAAACAACAGCTGCCATAGGGCAGGCTATCAGAGCTGCAGGCAGCGGAATGAAGACCTTAATAATCCATTTTATGAAGAATTTCCCATATGGTGAAATAAAAGCACTTAAAAACCTGGATGACTGGATCAGAATTGAGCAGTTTGGTGATGACAACTTCGTATTAAGGAAAACTCCTCCTGATAATTCCGATAAGGCTTCAGCTCTTGCGGCAATTGAAAGGGCCAAAAAAGCAATGCTTAATAATGAAGTCGATTTGGTTATTCTTGATGAAATATGCGTAACGTTTTATTTCGGATTGCTAAAAGTTGAAGAAGTTTTGCCGCTATTGGAAATAAAGCCTGATAATATAGAAATGATTCTTACAGGAAGGTATTGCCCGCAGGAATTAATTGATAAGGCAGACCTGGTAACCGAGATGAAGGAGATCAAACATTATTATCAAAAAGGAATCACTTCCCGAAAAGGAATTGATTCCTGATTATTCACTTAATTCCTGCCTGCCGCAAGCATGGCCTTCGGCAGGAATAATTCTTAATTCATAATTCATAATTCCTGCCCGCGGCAGGCAGGCTTAATTTTAACTCTTTCCTTCCTCCTTGCCCAAGCAAGTTCCACTATCTTCTTCAGTGTACGCCGGAATGACATTCCAGAAGCTCTTGAAGAACGCATAAAGCCTGCATCTTCTGTAAGGTCCGGATTCGGGTTAGCTTCAAGCACAAATAATTTATTTTCTTTTGAAAGCCTCATATCTACCCTTGCATAATCTCTGCAGCCTAAGGCCTTAAAAGCATTTAGTGCAAGAGTTTTCGCTTCCTGTTCAACCTCAGCCGGAAGAACAGCCGGACATATAGGTCTAGCCATATGATATGCTTCATGGAAAGGATCCCATTTTGCCTGATAACTTACAATGTTGTTCAGGTGCGAAGGCATTTCGGTAAAATCGATTTCGCTGATTGGCAGTACCCTGGGGTTTTTATCGCCAAGGACAGCCACGTTAAGTTCCCTGCCGTCTATAAATTCCTCAAGAAGCACATGCTGTTTAAAGTGAGTAAGCACATATTCCACCCGGTCTTTCAGTGACTGAATGTCTCTTACTACAGATTCGTCCTCAATACCAAGGCTGGCATCTTCCATTGAAGGTTTTACAATAACCGGATAGTTTAAGTGCAGATCAGATAATTCTTCCATTCTGGCAACAACCTGGAATCTCGGTGTTCTGATGCCAAGTGAAGATAAAATGCTCTTTGTAAGTATCTTTCTCTGGCATACTCCTAAGGCCAGCGGAGGTGCACCGGTATAGGGAATGTTCATCATTTCAAGCAGGCTGGCAAAACTCATCTCGAGGTATGCTTTATCCTTATAGATCTCAACCATGTTGAAGACAACATCAGGTGAATTTACTTTATAATCTGCCAAAAACGCATTAAAATCATCGAACAGATTCAGGCAATATGATTCAAAACCCGTCTTTTCCAGGGCATTTTTGATAGAATAATACCCTTCAAGAGGATTGGAACTTTCAATATCAAAGTAGGGCTCAAAATCCAGCTCTTTAGGTGAAAATTGTTTGTTATAATGCTCCAGATCAGAATGCGAGAGATTATATACTACAGCTACTTTCATTGTAATGACATCTTTATAGTTAGGCTTCAAATATATAAAAAGGGAAATATTTAACAAAATATTTGCTGTTTTAGAACATTTATTTTAGTTTAATTGTATAACTGAAGATAAATAAAATGTTAAATTGAACCAGCAGCGCTACTAATTCAAATAAGCGGTTTTTAATACAACTATCAATCCCAAATAATTACCAATAAGTAAATCGGAAAAATGAGTTTTTATCCTCAACCAAATAAATATTATTGCGGACCTTTTGCCCTCAAGTATGCTCTTGTGATGCTGGGGATTTTTAAGAATGAAAAGATAATTGCAAAGATGGCAGGCAGCACATGGTGGGCCGGGACAGATGAGATAGGGCTTGCCAGGGCGGCCAAGAGATTTAACTGCAAGATGCGTTATTTCCGCTCCGACAATGCTGCTGAAGCTCTGGAACTTTTAGATAAGGAATTAAGCAGGGGGCTTCCCTGTATACTTAGTGTGAATAACTGGGGCCACTGGCTAACTGTTCTAGGTTTTCAGAAGAACAGATATATAATTGTAGACAGCGGATTAGAGCGGGTAATTGCAATACTTACGCCCTCACAGCTTCTTAAAAGATGGAAATACACTGATACCGAAGGCTGTACAAGCTACGATGGTTATTCAATCAGTCCGCTTTTTAAGGTCTCTACAAAAGCACTCTTTACGCTTGAAAAAGCAAAACAGGTCATGTACCGTAAAAATGAAGCACTTGCGCGGAAATGGGATAGTTATTTTAACGATCTAATTAATATCTGCAGGCCCAGAAATTCCAACTCAAGCAATTTTATTTCTGTAAATGAATTTTTGCGCAGATATGAAAATACACTGGTCGGCAAAGTCTCTTTCTGGCATGGTACACCAAACGAAAAGGAATTAAAGAAGATATTGCGGAACATGCAGTTTGTTGCTGAAGTTTACGATCTTGTTATATATGAGGAAGATGAAAAAAGAGCATTGGTGGACCTAGCCTCACTTCTGATGATGTATGCCTGCGGTAAATACGGCATGGAAGCTATTTATTAAGGTGCACAAAAAAGTTTAAGAAACAATAAAATTGTTCAATTATATTACAGGGAATTAATCCAAATGGATAATTTTGTTTTAAGGAACGAAAAAATTTTAAGCCGTGAAAAAACGGCGCTATTGGTAATTGATATCCAGGAAAGGATCCTTGGAGTAATGCAGTCGCCGGAAGAAGTAGTCTCAAACACATTAAAACTGATCCGCGGCTTTAAGGTTCTTGATCTCCCGATATTCCATACAGAACAATACCCGAAAGGTTTAGGCTTAACTGTAAAAGAAATTGCAGAGGAACTATCAGGGCTGGAGCCCGTGCAGAAATTAAGCTTCAGCTGCTCAGGGGCCGGTGAGCTTTTCCCGACCTTAAAACTTAAGAATATTTCACAGCTGGTTGTCTGCGGTATTGAAAGCCATGTATGCGTACAGCAGACTGTACTTGACCTTCTGGCAAATGATTTTCAGGTTGATGTAGCTGCAGATGCAGTCTCCTCAAGGAAGGATAAAGATTATAGAATATCACTTGAAAGAATGGCAAGAAACGGTGCTGAGGTTACAACAACAGAATCAATTCTTTTTGAACTGCTGAATGTCTGCGGAACAGACGAATTTAAGAGCATTTCCAAAATAGTTAAGTAGCCGAAGCTACCTTTATCAGAGTATCGGGATCAATTAAATGACCTCCGTTGAAACTGAAAAGGCGGTAGGCGATACCATGTTTTTTCAGGTTTGAAATATCTTCTTCAAAATAGGTTGGAAGCAGAAACTTATCCTCTGCGCCATAGACAAGGGAAATATCGGTTTCCCTGTATTTACTATTATTCAGATTAAAATCTGAGGCAAGGTGTCCGCCCCAAAGTATAAGTCTGTTAAAGTTAATGCCGCTTTTCTCGAACCAGCGGGTTGCCGTTGATGCTCCCTGCGAAAATCCCAAAAGGCATGTCTTTATATTACGCTTTTTAAGGGAAGAATGAAGCTGGTCATTAACTTTAGAAAGGTAGCTGAGGTAGTCCTCAATCTCATTGAGCCTGTCCTCACTGGTCATCCAGGAGGCTCCTATATGGCCTGTACCGTTTTTAATATAAAACCTTGATAAACCCTCAGGGGCTACAATAAGCCTTGAGCCGTCGTCAATTACCTCAAAATTCCTGATAAATTCAGAAGCTAACTGAGCATATCCATGCAGTACAAACCACACCTCACTGACAGAATCGCCATTTTCATCGCCCAAAGTAAAGTATCTTGCGGTTCTGTTTATTATTATATTATTCGCTCTCACCTCAGGTATATCCCCATTTTCTCTTATTTTCTTCAATTTCATCTGGAGTGGGGTTCTCCTTTATTGGTTTTGGTGTAGTTGTAAATTCCTGGGGCGGATGGTCATTAAATATTTTAGCATTAAGATCCGTATCTTCTGAAAAGATGGCAGGGACTTCAGAATCCTCAAATATTGCACCCCATGGACATTCGGGTTCACAGGCAGAGCAATTTATACATTCATCAGGATTTATAAACAATTGTTTTCTATAATTTGCGTCATCTACAGTAAGTCCATATATACAATCAACCGGACAAACCTTTACACATGCCGTATCCTGGCAATCAGCACAAAGCCTGGTTATAACCCAAGTCATAACAATCCTCCCGGATTTTACGCTTTTTCTGAGAATTCGTGTTTTCTTCATTTTAGTTATAAAAAAAACGAATATCAATACCTAATTAAATTATACCGGTCTGCATCAAAACTCCTGAGGATTTGCGCCTTGTGGTTTTTGGAGGTATTTTTAATTAATGTGCTATTTTAAATGTTTCAGGTATTAAGTCAGCAACATTTTTTATTTTAACTGCAATTTTATGGCTAATGTAATTTTTGAAATAATACTGATCATACTTTTAGGTCTGGCAAACGGATTATTTGCCATGTCAGAGATCTCAGTAATTTCCTCCAGAAAATCCAGACTGGAAAATCTGGCAAGAAAGGGAAGTGACAGGGCAAGGACAGCTCTTGAACTGGCAAACAATCCCGGTACACTGCTTTCCACTGTACAGATCGGTATAACAGCTATCAGTGTTATAGCAGGTGCAATAAGCGGTGCTACACTGGGAGCAAGTCTTGCTGATGTACTCAGGACAATTCCAGCAATAAGCATCTATGCTGATTTTCTGGGCTATACCCTTGTTGTAATATCAATTACTTACTTTACACTTATTATTGGTGAACTGGTGCCAAAGAGGATTGGGCTTAACAATCCTGAGAAAATTGCAATAAAAGTTGCTCCGCTTATGAAGATCCTTGCAAAATTTGGCAAACCTTTTGTCTTTTTATTCAATTTTACTACAGAAGCTGCTCTTAAATTCCTGCACGTGCGACCGTCAAGTGAGCCTGCAGTTACCGAAGAGGAAATAAGAATGCTTATAAGACAGGGAAGCAAGGCAGGTATAATTGAAAAAGCCGAACAGGATATACTTGAATCGGTCTTCAGGCTAGGTGATAAAAGGGTGGAGGCCTTTATGACTCCAAGAACAAAGATCACCTGGCTGGATGTAAATTCCACAAAAGAAGAGAATGTAAAGATCATAATGGAGTCAGGTTTTTCCAATTTTCCGGTATGCAGCGAGGATCTGGATAATTTATTGGGAGTTGTACGAATAAAGGATATTTTTTACTCCGGCATGGATCTTAAGGAATTCGACATACAGAGTAAAATGATACAGCCTTTATTAATACCCGAAGGAACAAGGGCATTAAAACTTCTGGAAAGATTTAAGCAGTCCAGAATTTATATTGCTATTATTATTGATGAGTACGGGGGTGTGCAGGGCTTAGTGACAATTACCGATCTTGTAGAAGAGGTACTTGGTGAGCTTTCGGCAGCCAACAGCATGAAATCGATGGCAGTTCAGAGAAAAGATGGATCCTGGCTGGTAGATGGAATGATCTCAATTGATGATTTCAAGCATATTCTGCATATAGATATGCTGCCAGGCGAGGAGGAAGATGATTTCCAGACGCTTGGCGGATTTGTAATGCTTAAGCTGGAAAAAGTTCCTACTGAAGGTGAGAGATTTGAAAGTGCTGGTTATGAATTTGAAATAATGGATATGGATGGGAACAGGGTCGATAAGATACTTGTATCACAGGCAAAAAAAACGGGATGAGCGGTTAGTGACCAAAAAAATATTTTAAATTCAACATATATTCCCCTCATTTTTTGTTAAATTAGTTATATGTGATAAAATACAGCAAAGAATTGAAACTAATAATCCTTGCTGTTGTTTTAAAGAAAAGAATAATTTTAATTGGAAAAATGATTTATGAACAGAATTAAACTCTTATTAATTCTTTTACTATTTACTTTCAGTCTGCAGGCTCAGACAGTTGTTGAGGATAAGGATAAAAAGCAAGATGACGATAAAGTCCCTGTACTTACTCCCGGCGAGATTCAGCAAAGGGAAGATCAGTTTATAATGCCTTTATTATCAAGATATCACTACAAGAAAACTGATCTGAATGATTCACTTTCATCGATCATACTTGATAATTATATAAAGACGCTGGATCCTAACCGCAGTTATTTTCTTGCTTCTGATATAGAGAGCTTTAATAAATACAGACATCAGCTGGATGATGATATTAAGATTGCTCACCTGAAACCGGCGTATGATATCTTTAACCTTTATCTGCAGAGGATCAGAGACAGGCAGGAGTATATTCATAGTGCTCTACAGAAAGAATTTGATTTTACAAAAGATGAGTTTTATGAACCGGACCGCAAGAATCTTCCATGGGCAAATACAAAGGAAGAATTAGATGAGATCTGGAGAAAAAGGATTAAATACGAAGCCTTAAGAGAGAAGCTTGATGGTAAGGAATGGGCGAAAGTTTCCGAGACGCTGGAAAAACGTTACAGGAACTTTGAAAGAAGAATGTTCCAGTTTAAGAGTGAAGACGTTTTCCAGTATTTTGAAAATCAGTTCCTTGAAGCAATAGATCCGCATACACAGTATTTTTCACCTGCTGTATCAGATAATTTCAAGATGAATATGAGTCTGTCATTAGAAGGTATAGGTGCATCACTCCAGTCCGATGACGAGTACACGGTTGTAAGGGAAATTATTGCAGGGGGGCCGGCTTTCAAAAGCAAGCTTCTGAAGGTAAACGATAAGATTGTAAGTGTTGCGCAGGGTGATGACGGGGAAATGGTTGATGTAATTGGAAAGAATCTGGATGACGTAGTAAAGCTTATTCGCGGAGCAAAGGGAACAACAGTACGTCTTCAGATCATTCCGGCTGAAGGCGGTGTAAATGCAAAGCCAAGAGAGATAAAGCTAGTACGCGACAAGATCAAACTTGAAGATAAAGCAGCCAAAAAAGAAGTACTTGAAATTAATAACAACGGCACCCCGTTCAGAATTGGTATAATTACACTGCCTGAATTTTATTTTGATTTCGAAGCGCAGGCAAGAGGCGAAAAAGACTACAAATCGACTACTAAAGATGTGCGGAAACTTTTACGCGAATTAAAAGACCAGAAGGTCGATGGCCTTGTAATTGACTTAAGAGATAATGGCGGCGGTTCACTCCAGGAAGCTATTGATCTGACTGGATTATTCATTAAAGATGGTCCGGTAGTTCAGGTTAGAAATAGCGACAGTTCAGTAGAAGTGGGTCAGGATCAGGATCCGAATATAGTTTATGACGGGCCGATGGCAGTACTTGTAAACCGTGCTTCTGCATCTGCCTCAGAGATCTTTGCTGCAGCAATTCAGGATTATAAGCGCGGAGTAATTGTCGGTGAGCAGACCTATGGAAAAGGTACTGTTCAGAACCTTATTGATCTGAACCGTTTATTTAAGAATGATAATGACAAAATGGGACAGCTTAAGCTTACAATTGCAAAGTTCTATAGAATAAACGGCGGCAGCACACAAAGGCTCGGCGTTATGCCTGATGTAAAAATGCCTTCGGTATATGATACAACTGATTTTGGCGAGTCTACTGAACCAAGTGCTCTACAATGGGATCAGATTCCGGCAGCTGATTATACTGTTTACAACAAGATAGGTGATGCAGTCCCGCAGCTTCTTGGCAAGCACGAAGAGCGTATGAAAAGCGATCCGATACTTTCCAGCTATGCCGAAGAGCTTGAGGAATACAAAAAAGCACATGATAAAAAGACAGTGCCTTTAATGGAAAGCAAGCTTAAAAAAGAGCGGGATGAAGAAGAGGACAAACGTTTTGCCAGGATGAATGAACGCAGGAAAGCACAGGGCTTAAAGCTTCTTAACAAAGGCGAAGTTGAACCGAAGGATGAGAAATCAGATCCGGTATTAAAAGAAACTGCAAACATAGTTTCCGATCTGTTTGTACTAGCCTCAAACAGGACGACATCAAAATAAAACATATAGAGCTGATTGATAAAAAAGGGATCTGAAAAAAGATCCCTTTTTATTTTTAAACTTATTAATAGAGTTAATTAGAAAGGAGATGAACAGTGGAGAAAAGAAAATTAGGCAAGAGCGGCCTGGAAGTATCAGTCATAGGTCTGGGATGCATGGGAATGAGCTTCAGCTATGGCACTCCTCCAGACAGAAATGAAATGATTACACTGCTAAGGTCAGCAGTTGAACGCGGTGTTACGTTTTTTGATACAGCTGAATCGTTTAGAAGAGGACCTCGAAGCTGCTGTAATTGAACTTACACAAGGTGACCTCCACAAAGTTGATCGGCACTCTCATAGATAAAGTTGAGTTTGTGAGCCGGTTTAATAATAAAAATGACATAACTGCGTCATTGAATCCTTAAAAAGATTTAATGAATTTCTACTCATTAAAGGTTAATCTTTCCCAGAAAACGGGGGCGCAGCGTCATGAATACTTTTTTAAAGACTTTTATTAGTGTCATTTTATTTACTTCAGTGCATTATCCGCAGACAATCACTTCCAAGTCCACTGGAGGAAACTGGGAGGATGCCGCTACATGGATCGGCGGAGTAGTTCCCAATGAAAGTAATAATGTAATTATTGACGGTACAGTTTCAATAACTACCTTTACATCCAAATGCAAAGACCTGACAATTAATTCTGGTAAAATATTACAGAACGGCGGAGGTTATGGCTGGGTTATTCCGCAGGTAAAAGGAAATATTATTAATAATGGAACTATAAGAAACAATCCCTCCGGAAATTCTCTTTGCCTCGAAGTCCTAGGCAATATTACAAACAATGGAACCTGGACGCTTTCAGTAATATATCTGCCGGGGAATAATAAACAATATCTCTCTCAGGCATCAGGCAAATCTTTCGAGAGCGAATTTTATAAAAGGAACAGTTCGGGCTGGTGCGATACGAATTTGATTATTGCCTTAACTCCGCTTACATTCACAAAAACCTTTGAACTCTCAGGTACGCTTCCGGATGGCAGGGGGTATTGGGGGGCTCTCGATATGTCAGGCAACAGCCTTACAATGACGGGCAGCGCTGCAATTTGTTATGGAACTATAAAAAATGCGGCTAATGTATATGTCTATGAACAGGCTGTTTTACGAAATGTTACTTATACAGGAGCTGTAATACTGCATGGATCAGCATCAATTCTGAATTCAGAGGTGATCTTTGAAGGAGATGTTACAGTAGCAGACACTCTACAGAACACAGGGAGTTATGGCTGGATTACACCAGTTTTCAAGGGTAAGTTCACTAATAACGGCGTAATAAGGAATAATCCCAAAGGCAATGAGCTATGGCTGGAACTGCAGGGAGATGTTGTAAACAACGGGAAATGGATAAATACAAAAACTTTTCTACCGGGGAAGAAAATACAATATATTTCTCAGTCGCAGGGCAAAACATTCGAGTGTGATTTTTATAAGCGGAATGCACAGGGATGGTGCGATACAAATAAGCTTGCGGCCTCAAGCGCACTTACCTTTGCAAAGGTTTTTGAACTCTCGGGCACACTTCCTGATCTGAGCGGCTACTGGGGAACATTAGATATGGCAGGCAATACACTTAATATGACTGGTGAGGCAAATATCAACTATGGTACAATTGCCAACGCAACGAATATAAATGTTTCGCCTGGCGCTGTAATTGGCAGCATCACATATAAAGGACCAGTTACAATCCATGGTACGGCTTCGGTCATTAACTCAAGTGCAATATTTGAGGGCGATGTTACAGTAGCCGATACACTACAGAACGGCGGAGGTTACGGTTGGCTGACTCCAGTCATTAAGGGTAAGTTCATTAATAATGGTGTAATAAGGAATAATCCCAAGGGCAATGAGCTATGGCTGGAGCTGCAGGGAGATGTTGTAAACAACGGGAAATGGATAAACACAAATACTTTTCTACCCGGGAAGAAAGTGCAATACCTCTCACAGTCGCAGGGCAAAAAATTTGAAACTGTTATCTTGAAGAGAGATGCCTCGGGCTGGTGCGATACAAACCGAATAGTTGCAGCAAGCGAGCTTACATTTACAAAAAGATTTGAACTTGAAGGCACTCTGAAAGGAGGCGGAGGCTACTGGGGGACTCTTGATATGGCAGGCAACACGCTTAATATGGCAGGCTCTGGGTATATTACGCGCGGAACAGTAATCAACGCTGCAATTATTAATGCGACAGAACAATCTGTCATGGGAGATATTACTTACAAAGGTTCTGTTACAATACGCGGTGCAGCTACGATGATAAACGGAAATGTCACATTTGAAGGTGATCTTACAGTTGCCGACACGCTTCAGAACGGAGGCGGCCTAGGCTGGATAACGCCTTCTGTAAACGGCACACTAGTAAATAATGGAGTGATAAGAGATAATCCGCTCGGAAACAGTCTGCATCTTAATGTCAGCGGCAGCGTATATAATTACGGCAAATGGACCTGCATGGGAATTTTCAATACAAAGGGAGCAGACAGAAATCTGACAGGAATTTTTGACGGTGAAATAAGGCTGAACAAAAACGGCACTCCTGCCTCAGGTTCATTCCAGTCTGCGGGGCTGTTAAAGACTAAAAACCTTCTTTATCTTGAAGGTGGTGCAGGGCTTACAGTTCCTCAAGGCGCCACGTTTCAGAATTATGGAGGCATGTACAATTACGGCAGCATAAAAAATGAAGGGATCTTTTCATCATTACATTCTATTACCAGGAATGGTCTTCTGCCTGTAGATGCAGCCCAGAAGGCTGAAGTAAATATAGTCGACAAAAAAAATTCAGATACGATTATCTTTTCATGCTACAGCAGAAGTTTTCATCCGAAAATGGCCTCGGCTGTTCAGCGCTATTGGAAGATAGAATCGGCAAAAACCATAGGCGGCTATTCACTTAAACTCTACTATGATGATGATCTTCTTAACAATAATAAAGAAAGCAATCTTGAGGCTTATATCTCAAATGACAGCGGTAAGACGTGGAAGAAAATATCCACTCCTGTAAACTCCAGCCGCGACACCGAAAAGAATATATTCACTGTTGGAAATGATAATTATCCAGTCACCTCGGGTGCGGGAGATATAGTATTAAGCTCAGGAGATATTATCACAGGCTATTCAGTCCAGACTGCAATCGGCGGAAGGAAACAGATAAGAGTCGGACCGCCGAACAGATATACAGTAAGTTACTGGAACAACACTAACTTTAATACCGACAAATTTTTCCTTAGAATGAACACCAACAGGGGAGTCCATATTCAATCTGTAATAAGCAGAAGGCTTGATAACGGAGCAAGTGTTGAAATACCCATAGACTCACTTACATATCCAGAGAATAAAGATGAAGTGATCCTTTTGGTACAGGGACTAGGGCCTAAAGAAGTAAGGACCTTTGATATTATTCTGACATCTGAACTAAATCAGAATCTTCCCAAAGTATTAGAGCCGATTACATTTACAGTAGTTGCACTCTGGATAGGAGGGGCAGTTCTTGAAGAATTCGTTTCAAATACAATAGTTGAAGGATGCTATGAAGTGTGGAGGCCTGTAAGGCATGACAAGACGCTTACAGACGCAAGTGTTCAGGCGCTTTCGAACAGCATGAAAAAAGCTGTCACAGTTGAGAATGGTTTAAAAGGAATAGCAAAAAAAGGTGTAGAAGAAATAGTTGAGAAGACAGGCAAAGCAGTAATATGGCCTGTATCGCTTGCCAAAGACGCTTTTGACTGTTTGGGCAATACTATAAAAGGGATGAAGGATTACGTAAATGGTAATTTCGATAAAAGCGAAAAAGAGCTCGAGAAGGTAACCTCGTGGGATCCCAATGCAAAGGAAGGTCCTGCAGGTTATGGTGCAAAAGGCTTTATGGCAACTGCCGCACCAATGACTTACACAATTTATTTTGAAAATAAAAAGGAAGCTGCTGCTCCGGCCTGGAAAATTGTTATAATTGATACACTCGACCAGAATGTATTTGATTTAGCAAGCGTCAGGTTCGGGAAAATGAGTCATACAATGGGGACCTCAAAGCTGAGCGGTAATATATTGTCATGGGAGTTTGTAAATATAGAGCTGCCGCCAAACGTAAAGCCTCCTGAAGGGGAAGGATGGGTTCAGTTTACCGTCATGCCGAAGAGTAATCTCCCGACAGGAACTGTTCTGAAAAATTCGGCGGTAATTACTTTTGATCTTAACAAGCCTCTTGCAACAAACGCTGCAGTAAATACGCTTGATCTAGAAGCTCCAGTAACAACTCCTCTTTTAGTTAAGAGGGTTTCCGGGAAAGATGAAGTAGAACTGACATGGTCAGCCGATGACAAGAATGGGGCAGGCATTAAAGGTGCTCAGGTATTTATGGCAACCGAAAGCGGTCCATTTACAATTGCAGCTCAAAGCGACAGCGGAAAGGCAAGAATAAAGGTTGTCCCTGGAATTAAATACAGGTTCTATGTCCTGTCAAAAGACAATGTGGGCAATCTTGAGCAGAATCCCTCAAAAATTCTGGAGATAACAACCGGTATTGAAGAAGGTGAAAAGGTCCCTTCCAGATTTGAATTGTTCCAGAATTATCCCAATCCATTTAATCCCATGACAAAAATTCATTATACGGTAGCTGATTTTGGAAGGGTAATTCTTAAAATATACAATATGCTTGGACAGGAGATTAGAACCCTGGTGGATCAGGAACTTAAGGCAGGGGTGTATGAGGCTGATTTTAATGCCTCTGGGTTTGCAAGCGGAGTATATATTTACAGGCTTAGCCAGGGGGAAAAATCTGAAGCCAGAAAGATGATTTTCTTAAAATGAAAAAGTCTTTTGTCGCAATTTCACATATGAAGTTAAATTGAAAGTAAGTTTCATTAGATCAAGGTATGAATAGCCTGAGGATCATGTATCAGGGTGTTAGATCCAAAGGCTGTTCATTTAATAAGCATCTGCCAGCGATCAGACATTTATGCTGCTAAAAACCGTAGAGTGAGAGAGTAGGAGTAAAGCTTAAATGATTCCAAGCTTTATTGCTTTTACAACAGCCTGCGATTTTGAGTGGACCTGCAGTTTTTCGTATATATGGCGGATATGATTTCTGATTGTCTGTATACTGATAAACAACTCATTGGAAATTTGTTCGTTGGACATACCATTTACAATCATCTTAAGTATTTCAGTTTCACGGTTTGTAAGGTCAGAAGATGTGTTCCCGGCAGGGGCATATTTTCTGAAGAGTTCAAGTGTCTGTTTTGCAACAATGGGCGTAAGCGGTGCTCCTCCTGCAATTACATCTTCTATAGCCTGCAGAATTTTTAGCGGAGGGGTTTTCTTGAGCAGATATCCGTCAGCTCCATTTAATATTGAGTGAAGGATCTTCTGGTCATCCTCAAAGATGGTCAGCATAATGATTTTGATTTTAGGATACTTTTTCTTTAATAATGGTATTGCATCGGTACCTGATATACCAGGTAAATTAATATCGAGCAGAAGAGCGTCTGCTTCAGGCATCAGATTAAGAGCTTCCTCAGCATTTCCAAATTCTCCAAGGCAAATAAAGCCCTCAGTTGACTGAAGAATAAAAGCTATTCCTTCCCGGAATCCTTTATGATCTTCTATTATCGCTACCCTTAAAGCCATTGCAATACCTGTTAATTAATAACTCAATTTTGCATGTTTATTTATATTAAGCAATAGTGCGTTTATGTCATTTTTTTAATCAGCAGCACTTTAGTACCGTTTCCCTCTGATGATTCAATCTTCAGAGATGCATTGATTTCTTTTGCCCGGAGAAGCATATTGTTAATACCGTTTCCATGCAGCGGTCTGGCAGAACAATTTAGTTCAATATTATTTTCTGCTGATGGGTCATTTAGTTTTATATTGAATCCTGTTCCGTCATCAGATAAAGATAATTTAAGGCCTTCTTTATTTATTGAAGCCTTAAACGAAATATGTCGTGCACTGGAAAATTTGACCGAGTTATTCAGGGCTTCTTTAAAGATAAGGAAGACATTCCGCTTAAATTCAGAAGAAATATCAATGGATTTATCTGACGGAATCTCGCTGCAGTATTCATAACAGATATCACTTACCTGACAGGCCTCAGAGATCAGAAGATTTAGCCTAAGAACAAGATCGTTTAGTTTATCATATTTAGGTGAGACAGTCCATACAATATCAGTTATTGCTTCTGCAGCATCGTTCAGCAGTTTATTTATTTTCTCTATCATATCCGGTCTTATGGCTGAGGGATTATTCAGTGACCGTTTAATAGCGTCCGTATAGATAAGTGATGTGCTTATTGTTGAAGCCAGGTCATCATGAAGATCCCTTGCGATCCTGTCTCGTGTCTGCTGTTTTTCAAGCTTTGAAGTTCGGATCATTACGATCCGTTCATAAACGAGGTGGAATAAAAGCAGCGACATGAAAATAACTGATATAGGAATAACAACAGATATAAAAAACTGCTGCTGAGAGAGCATAATGTTCACAAAAACGTAAAGTACAGCAACTCCAGGATAAATAAGTGTCTGAATACGGTATGACCACTGATATTTCCTGTTACTTTTTCGTATTGATAACCCTATAGCTAAAAGCACTATAGTAAATTTCAGAATTTCCAAATGCACTTCAGGGTTTGCGGCAAAACGCTGTAAATACTTTTTTGTTAAAGTCATCTGCGCGCTGTAGCCTTCTTCTTCAGTTACCTTAATTCTCTGTCCTGGCTTCAGTGAGTTCAGTTGTTTCTTAATTGAGCTTGCCGGGAAATAAACAACAGCATCATAAAGACAATCTTCTTTTACGCCAAAGTGGATTTCCCTGGAATTGTGTGAAACATATCCGCAGCCGCAATTAATTTCTCTGTAGCCTCTCAGGTAATTAATATCATTTAAATGACCATGTTCATAGAGCCATACTTTGGCCCCGGCAGCATCACGGTTCGAAACGGTACCTTCAACATTTATGATTAAAAAATTACTGTTATTCAGATTGTTAATAAACAGTATGCTGCTAGCCCCGGTATAGCATGCAGAATAAAGATCAATATCACCGTCATTGTCGATATCTCCGGCTGCAGTTCCGGTATAATAGCCCTTATTCAGGTCTCCCAGGTCGGATGTTACCCTGACAAATTTTTCCCCTTTGATATTTTTGTACAATTGATTTTCGCCTACATTTGCAATGTAGAGGTCCATCCATCCGTCGTTATTAAAATCTGCAAAGCTTGCTCCATAGCTCATCATTGAATCAAGCCCGATAGCACTTTTGGTAATGTCGGTAAAAATACCTTTGCCATTGTTTAGGTATAGCCTGTTTGAGGATTTTCTGTTTGTAACAAATAGGTCCGGGTCGCCGTCATTATCAATATCGCAAAAGCTCGCACCATTGCTTTTTGAATGAGGTTCACCTTCAACACCAGCGGTACTGCTAATATTTTCAAATTTCACTCCGGAAGACAAAGAAGAGATATTTCTGTAAAGAAGATTTTGTTTGCCCCAGCAGCAGACAAAAAGGTCAGACTTTCCGTCGTTATCTATATCTCCAAAGCATGCCCCCATTCCGCCGCCCTCAGAAATAAGTCCGGCTTCTTTGGTAATGTCAGTAAAATATCCCCCGCCGCCGTTAAGATATAGTCTGTTGGAAGCATACTCATTTGTAATGAAGAGGTCCAGATCACCGTCGTTATCAACGTCAGCAAAGACTGCAGCATTGGTTCTGTCGGTAGTTTCGACAGCTCTGTTTCTCTGGTTTGAAACATTTCTGAAATAACCATTTCCGTCATTAATCAGGAGCTTATTTTTGTCAGCCAGATCGCAGAGATAAATATCGGGATCTTTATCGTTATCAACATCTGCCATTCCAATGCCGAGGTAAATTTCTGTGATATCTTTATCTGCAATGCTTCCTGTAAGTCCGCTGATACCGCGCTGAGAAGCTTCTTCAGAAAAATAAAAACCGCTTTTTGGTCCTGCTTTGGGATCTAAGGGTTTATTAATATAAAGCCGGCTGGGTTCATATATGCAAACTGAAAAAATATCTTTTAGTCCATCTCCATTTATATCATCAATTGCAACTCCGTATTCATCATCAACATCTTTTCCCACGCTATAAACGCGTCTGCTTTCAAATCCGAACTCTACATTCTGATATGCTTCAGAGATAAAAGTGTCAGTATAATGAAGTATTAGACCATTATTTCCGGTAATCCAGCCTTCTGATTCTGAGAGCATCTGGATATCCTGCAGGTCCTCGCTGGCAGGTACATTTTCCTTTTTCCATGAACCATTTACAAAACGGATAACGAGCCCTTTATTTCCAATTCCCCAGATATTTTTTTCTGGTGTAAGTGTAATTTTAGTAATATGATTTAGTAAAGAGTCTGCCGAATGTTTTTCCCATCTGGAATTCCGGTATTCAAGAATTTCTTTATCTGTCAGCACAAAGCCATGGCCTGGTGAATCGAATAGAAAAAACTTTATCATTGTACCGTTCAGAACACTTTCCCATTTGCCATGATTAAAGAAAAATAACTTATTATCTCCTGTGTTTACCCAGAGGTTGTTTCTATCCGGTCCATAAATGGTTCGTATAAAACTCAGGTTAGGCGGGAAATTCAGATGTTCGGATTTACTTTTACTATAATAGACAATCTCTCTGTCACCGCCTATCCAGGCATCACCATTTTCGAGAAAGCAAAGGCTTGTTATCTGATTTACCAAAGGGTGATAAATCTTCTGCCAGCTTTTTCCATTGAATCTCATTGCAGCAGCTTCAAAAGTCACTGTATTATTTGTAGCCCACAACTTACTTTTATTGTCAATAAACAGATGGTCTATATAAAAAGGAGGTTGGTTTTCAGACAATTTCCAGTTCTTCCCATTATATTCAAGCAGGAATTTTCCCGAGATAAATCCTTTATTTGGGGAAAACATATAGATGTAATTCAGGGAGTTTTTAATTGGTGAAGTTACAAGATGCCATCCGGGAGATTTATTGCCCGGGTCAATAATGGATTCCCGTGAATGGGGCGTCCGGGAAAAGGAGGAGCCTTCTGCACTAAAGAGAAAAGGCAAAAAGATCCATAAAGCCAAAATCAGATAACTACCGGGTTGAGCTTTCAAGACAGACCTTTGATTTTGCGCAATATAATAATTTCCTGGAATTTCCTCCATTTGATAATTATAGTATTTGGAATTTGGATGGAAGGAATAAAACGTTTCTATGCACAAGAAAGAACACCACATTGGCATTAGCTATTGATTGGGATGAGAGAAAATCATCTGTAAAGAATGTAAAACCTGATTTCAGGTCGATTCGTGCCGAAGATATTTTTATTTATGGAGCTATGTGCTCTGGGCTAGAAGAGTAATATAGCGGGGCTGATGAATATTTCGAGCCTTTAATCCAATCGGGAAATGAGATACAATAATTTCTCTAAATATGAAGACGAAATACATTTTTTCCTGAAGAAATGTTTTCTGCAGTTCTCATACTAGTTCCACTTTAAAATAAAAAAAGGCTTAAAATAAGCCTTTTTTTAGTTTTTTCAGAGCTGGTGATGGGACTCGAACCCGCAACCTGCTGATTACAAATCAGCTGCTCTGCCAATTGAGCTACACCAGCAATTTTGAGACTCAAAAATAATATAAATTCTGTTTCAAT
>JBLNEL010000503.1:0-3680 GCA_050262615.1 Bacillota bacterium | reverse complement strand
CATATTAAATCCCCCCGGAATACTACTTTTTGGTATCGGTTTATTCCATTAAAGTATCATCTAAAGCACTTTAGATACAATTAAAAGCCCCATTACAATACTCGTCAATTGTCTATTATTTGATCCTTAATGGCTCTTTATTTTTCGTATTTGCTAAGTGGGCAGACAAAAACTCCAGCATATTTCCACGGGTGGCTTTCACTTTAATATTGAGAACTTTTGCTTTCCCTTTTTCATACTTTAAATTTTGAAGATCATTTTGAGAAACAGTTACTGGAGAAAATATAGGCGCAACTATGACAGAATCCTTTCCAACCTTTTGGACATTTACTACTTTAAGTAAATATTCATCTTTTACAATCTTCCCGTTAAATAATCTTGAATAGGTTAAGGTGTCATTTTTTAAAGACATGCAAATAGTTGCGGAGGAATCATTTGCTAGAGTGTCTGCTAAAGGAATTTGAAAACATACTCTACATTTTTGTGGTTCACCAAAAAACGAATCTTTTAATACATAATATACATCTGTCTTTATTATCATTGATTCTTTTTCTTTTTGACAACCCAAGGTAATCAAAGTCAGGAATATGAATATAAAACTAATAATTTTCATTATATCTCTATTTTGATTTGCCGAATAAGGAATAATTACATATTCAAGAAACTTGTTGAACCCTTTTTCTCTCAACGCTATCGGATAGAAACATTAGGAGATATATGGGAAGCAGGAGACAAATAAAATTTAATATGATATTAAATGCGTCAAAGTCTGTCATTTGCGTCCCTTCATTCATCTGAAGCAGCCACGACATCCACTTTGTCAGGCTGCTAATGAGTATTAATACGGCCCATATGCGAATTAATATCAGCTGGATTTTCATTTTACTCAAAACTGTAATCAGGACGGCAGCCTGTAGAATAATCGGTACGAGATTCGAAATGTTAAAAGTAACGAGGAAGAAAAATACATTTGTGAATATGAGTAATATTAATGAAGTTATAAGCACAACAAGAAATGTTTTATTTGTGTATTCTAGCATTTTTAACCTCTTTACTTTAGCTGCCTAAAAAATATATATTGCTTTATATAGATTGCAGGAATTAGATTTAATTAACCCCATTTGTTTTTAAGAAATTCTTTTCCAAAAATTAATACAAAATTTAGAAATAACATAGGGCAGGTTTCTATTGTCTAGATATTATATGCGGCATCCCGGCTTGATATTAATCCATCATGTACAGAAAGGAAATTAGAATTACGCAATTACTAAGAGATATTCACGAATTCCAGGCGCTTATGTGCCGCCCCTGACCGGGGCTTGGGGGGTGTGGGGTGGGGATCATTAACCCGGGGTTTCGCATTCACCGCGGTGAATTTGGCACCCCGGGCTACAAATGTCTTCACACCTGCGGTGCTTTGTAATTGCGTAATTCTACTTGCTCAAATTTCTCGGGTATATTGAAGTCCTTAGTATGGGTTATTTAAGTATTATCATCTTCTTAATCTGCCTGAAATCTTTTGTCCCGTCAGTTCCCCTGGCTTCCAATATATAGAAATATACGCCGGATGAAATGCTCCTGGCATCAAAGCTTATCTCGTGAAGCCCTGCATTCTGATTCTTCACCGTTAACTCCTTCAGCGTTTCACCAAGCGAATTATATATAATAAGCCTGACAGAACTTTCCACGGGTAGAGTATAACTGATAATGGTAGAAGGATTAAACGGGTTCGGATAGTTCTGGAATAACCTGAATTCCTTTGGTATTAAAGCCAATTCATCTACACCGGTGAGAGTAACTGAAACTGTGTTGCTGTAAGCTGAAACTGCAAATGGCGTGTATGCTTTAATCCTGTAAAGGTATGTGGATGCCTGGCTCACTTTTGAATCTGTGTAGCTTGTTATACTAGCTTTGACTGTATCAATTGGAGTAAAATCCCCCGACTGCTTTCTTTCAATTACATACCCTGTTTCGTTTTCTGACTTATCCTTCCACGTAAGATTTATCTTTTTGTTATCCTGAACAGATGCCCCGAGGCTCCCGGGAGCATAAAGTATGGTAATTAATTTCCAGACCTCTGAGAACGGACCCTCCCCGGCACTGTTTCCTGAACAGACCTTCCAGTAATATTTCATTCCTTCCTTTAAGTCCTTTACTTCCTTAAGCGTATCGGTAAGTGTGGAATCATGAAAGATGATATTTGTAAACTTATCATCCCCGGCAACAATAAGCCTGTACCTGTCCGTATTCTTATTTGCCCTCCATAATAATTTAAGCGTAAGCGGATTATCAGTTGAATTGTTTTTCGGAAGCGAGAGTACCGGCGCTTTGGCTAGTGCCTGAATGGTAGAGAAGCTCCATACTTCCGACCAGGGGCTTATTCCTGAACTGGCTTTGGCACGCACCCTCCAATAGTAAGTTGTGGAGTTAAGGAGCCCCGTAACATCCCTTGAAAGGGAGAATAGTGCGGAATCGTTGATAACTAAATTTTTAAAAAGACTGTCTTTTGCGAGCTGCAGGTGATATGTTTCCGCTCCCTCAGATTTATTCCACGAGAGCCTAAGAGATAAAGGCTGGTCTTTTGAATGATTTGCAGCTGAGACAAGCCTGGGAGCGGCCGGAGGCATAACCAGTATAACTCCGCCTTCTCTGAAAACTGATAATCCATAATAGCTTCCAATCCATTTGTTGTCTGCCGGATCAATAGCTACTGTGTAAATGGTGTTGGATACTATGCCTGAATTGGAGGAGTTATATACCGTCCAGTTATTGCCATCAAATTTGGCTATACCGCCAATATTAAGGCCCAGCCACTTATTTCCCGCTGAGTCAAATTGAATTGAAGTTATAGCGGTACCTGGAACTCCGGAAGGAATGGTATAAGAAGTCCAGACGCTGCCGTCATATTTTACAAGAGCATTGTCTGCCCTGATCCATACATTGCCCGCCTTGTCAACTGAAATTACCCGGGTTGAGTAATATTCACTGAATCTTGTCCAGGACGCACCATTAAATTTTACGAGGTCGCCGTGATATGAGCCGGCCCAGACATTTTTGCTCAGATCTACAGCAAGTGAAAGGACAGCATTCCGGGGAAGTCCTGAATTGGCCTGGTTATATATGGTCCAGCTGTTATTAGAAAGTTTCAGCACGCCGGCCTCATCTACTCCGATCCATGTATTACCCTTGGAATCAAAGTCGATTGCCGGGACTGAGCCATGCACGGGAAGGGTGTATGTTGTCCAGCTGCTGCCGTCAAATTTTATTACTTTGCCATCCAGTGTTCCGAACCATTTGCTGCCGCCGGGGTCAATTGCTATGCTGAGTGTTCGGTTATCCGGCAGGGCGGAGTTGGAACTAGTGTACGTCTTCCATGTTTTACCGTCAAAGAATGTTACAATTCCGCCGGCCAGCATCCATTTATTCCCATCATGGTCCACAACAATTAGAGTTACATTATTCGCCGGCAGGCCGGAATTCCAGTATTTATATTCAACCCATTTGCTGTTGTCATATTTGGCTAAATTCAATTCCGTTCCGATCCATATTTTTTCCGACTGGTCTGCCGCAATTGCGGTAACCTTATTTATCTGTGCTCCTGGGCCGATATACTTGTAAACAGTCCAGTTGTGGTCATCGTATTCAGCCAGTCCGTTGTCAGTTCCAAACCATTTATTTCC
>JBLNEL010000502.1:0-10492 GCA_050262615.1 Bacillota bacterium | reverse complement strand
CTTGCTATATCAGGAATTTAATAAGTGCTGAATAAAATAAATTACTTTACTAAAATATACTTTACCGGAAAAATAGCCAGTGTTGAAAGGAGTATCATTTCTACTTATACTTTCAGTTCCTTTTATTACTTTGCTGCCGCAGAGCAGAGCGCATATTACATTTACTGAAATAATGTTCAACCCGTCTTCTGCTAACGGTGAGTTTATTGAGCTTTATAACACCAGTTCAAACGATACACTAAATCTTTCGCATTACAAAATAAAATATCAATCCTCTCAGCCGGATAGTGTAACCTCAGCAGGTGGAGGAGTATTACTTCTCCCTATGTCGTATGCCGTCATTTTTGAAGGTGATTATGATCTGCAGTCAGGACAATATTCTACAATAGTTCCAGCTGAAGCCCTGAAGCTTAAGATCAACGATAATGCCTTTGGAGCAACCGGGATGTCAAATACGTCCGACAGAACTCTGTATTTAATAAGTGATGCCGATACTTTAGAGGTTTATACGTACTCTGCAAATAATCCGGCTGGAATTTCTGATGAAAAGATATTTACAGGAAAGGATAACTCTCCAGGTGGCTGGACAAATTCACTTCAGAGCTTAGGAACACCCGGCAAAATTAATTCCGTTACCTCAGTAAATAACTTCTTATCCATAAGCTCACCTGTTTTATCTCCAGCGCACCCAAAACAAGGCGATGATCTCAGCCTGTCTTATAAGATTTTTAACAATAGCCCCTATATAGTTCATAATCTAAATGTCGATATTTTTAATGATCTGAATTTTGATTCATCCGGATCAGCACAAGAATTATTTTTTTCGAAAACTTTCCGCGAGGAGCTCAGTCCTGGTGATTCACTTGAAGTAATTGGCACTTTAAACAGCATCAGTTCAGGTTATTATCAGTGTATCTGTATTATAACAGCTATAGTTAACAAAGACACTTTGTCTAGGAAAATACTGACAACATTTAATGCCGGAGAAGCAGAATTGAATTTTAACGATCTGGTAATAAATGAAATAATGTATGCCCCATCGCAAGGTGAACCTGAATGGATTGAGGTTTATAACAGATCAAATACTAAAGTTAACTTAAAGAAATGGAAGATTTCTGACAACAGCACCACTGCTGTTATCTCTTCAAAGGAAGAAAGGTTTATTGAGCCCGGGCAATACGTGATCCTTTGCAAGGACTCATCAATTAAAAAATATTATGATATTTCTTCTGAAATTATTTACTCTGCATTGCCTTCGCTAAACAATACAGGTGACCTTATTGTTTTAAGTGATTCATCCGGTAAGGCAATTGACAGTACACGTTACCTGCCTGCCTGGGGAGGCAGTAATGGCTTATCGCTTGAAAGGGTCTCATCTGAGGTATCATCTTATCTGCCGCTTAACTGGAAGACATGCATATCAAAATCAAAGGCAACTCCAGGAAAAATAAATTCTGTCAGCCGGAAACTTAATGATCCTGCTGTAGTTGAAATTATTTTTAAGCCTGAATTTCCCTTATTAAATAATGATGTTGCGATCTTTGCAAAAATTAAAAATTCAGGACTCCTTCCATCCTATTTTACTTTAAGACTTGAAGAAGATGAAGACGTAAATTCAAAACCGGATAAATTGCTTGAAATATCAGATAACTTAAATCTACTGCCGGGGGATTCTTTAATATATGCATTTGCATTTTTTGTTCACTCACTTGCCAATGAAAGGAGTTTCACTGTCAGCATAGTTTCTGAAAATGATCAGGATAGTTCAAATAATTTTGTAAGGAAAAATATTTCTCCAGGCTACCCTCCTGGTTCGATTATAGTAAATGAGATCATGTATAGCCCTTCAGGTGGCGAGCCTGAGTGGGTGGAGCTTTACAATACAATGCAGGATACTGTCTGCATTAAGGACTGGACTCTTAGTGATCTTTTCACTGCTCCTTCTGTAATGAAATTTTCAAAGTCCGGTCTGTCTGTTCCCCCTTTCAGCTATGCTGTAATTACAAGTGATTCATCAATTTTTCATTACCACCCAGGAATTTTTTCAACTATTGTCTTTGGCAATCTTCCACAGTTAAATAATGATGAAGACGGCATTGTTATTAAAGATTCCCGGGGAGTCAGGATAGATTCAGTAAGATATATAAGTTTTATGGGCGGACTGGCTGGCTTTTCACTTGAAAGAAAATCTGTCATGGATCCTTCGACTGATATTAACAATTGGTTTAGCTCAAAAGATATAAAAAAAAGTACACCAGGACAGATTAACAGTATCTCGATAAAAGACTACGACCTTTCTATTTCTGAGATAAGTTTTTTCCCCAAAAGTCCTTTGCAGGGAGATAGTTTATTTATTGATATTAAAGTAGTTAATACCGGCAAAAAGGATATTCAGGATTTTTCCATTCAGTTATTAACAGCCGATAGTAATTCTTCGCCTCTTAGCCTGCAAAATGAATTTCAGAAACTGCAGTTAAAAGCTTCCAGGTCACTTATATTTTCATCCCCTTTCCCCGTTATTCTTAATCACGAAATAATATTAGCAGCAAAGGTAATCTGCACTGTCGATGAAGATACTTCAGATAACTATCTTGAAATAAAAGTCACTCCTGGTTACAGCAGAAACAGTGTTGTAATTAATGAAGTCATGTATTCCCCGGCAGATAATGAACCCGAATGGTTTGAGCTCTTAAACACCTCGGAAGAAGATATTAATATTGGATGTTTTTCTTTCTCTGTACTATCCAATCCTCTAACAAAAAATACGATATCCAAAGATAAACTTGTTATTCATCCGGGTGAATTTATGGTCATTACTAAAGATTCACTTCTGCAAGCCTACTATCCCTCAGTTAAGCCAGTTATGAATATAGTTGGTTTCAAATCTCTTGGGAATACTACAGATGGGATTGTCTTATATGATTCCTTTGGAAATATCATTGACAGCCTTAAATATAATTCCGCATGGGGCGGCAGGAAAGGCAGGTCGCTTGAAAGATTTTCAACAGGCACTTTAACCTGCGATTCCACTAACTGGGCAAATTCATTAAGTAAAACACATGGAACCCCGGGTGAGAAGAATTCGATCCTGGACTTAACGCTCTATACACGGAACTGTACAGTAATTAATGAAGTTATGTTTGATCCTTCAACAGGCAATTGCCAGTTTATTGAACTATTTAACAACAGTAACGACAACGTCGACCTGTCTGACTGGCAGATCTATAATAAAAACGGAATATACCACTACCTTTCAAATAATGCGGTTATATTACCTAAAGGAGAATACTTTATACTTGCAGCTGATTCTTCAATAGCATATAATTATCCCTGGCTGAAAGGATCACAGTATTATTCGGCTGCAGATGCTTCAACGCTTGGCCTGCTTAAGACCGAAGATAGAATTATTATAAAAGACGCTTTTGGAAACGTAGTAGACTCAGTTTATTATTCTGTTAAATGGCACAATCCTAATGTTTCACCTCTTAAGAATAGGTCTTTAGAAAGAGTTAATCCTCAGGTTAGTTCAAATGACCAGGCAAACTGGAGCACTTCGCTTAGTGAAGAAGGCGCAACACCCGGAAAATTAAACAGCATTTATGTACTGAATCAAAAAGCTGATAAAAAATTTTCAGTCCTCCCTAACCCGTTTTCACCTGATAATGACGGATTTGAAGATTATACCATTATAAATTATAATTTCCCGGATGATATTACAGGCGTTCGCGTAAAGGTATTTGACAGCTATGGACGCCTGGTCAGGACACTTATTAGTCCGTCAAACGGTCCGCACGGATCAATTATTTTTGACGGTATGGACGACAACAGAAATCCTCTCAGGATCGGTATTTATATATTGCTTATCGAACAGCTCGGCACAAATTCAGTTGCAATGGAAACTATAAAATCTGTTGTAGTTGTTGCAAGAAAACTTTAATTTCCATAGCAAATATAGTCCAGTTTAAACCATTCCTTTTACTTATTACAGGATATTTATAATGAGAAGGCTATTAGTTTTTCTTTTACTGATTTTCTTTGCTGTTTTTTCACCTACTGTTTCAGCACAAAACAGCGGCAAATACAGACTTGTAATCCACGGCGGAGCTGGTACTATCGAAAAAGGCAGTATGACACCAGAAGAGGAAGAAGCAATAAGATCAAAGCTTAAAGAAGCTCTTATAAAAGGCAATGAAATTCTTAAAAGCGGCCAAAGCAGCATTTCTGCTGTCGAAGCTGCAGTAAATATTCTTGAAGACAGTCCATTGTTTAACGCTGGCAAAGGGGCCGTATTTAACAGTAAAGGGAAAAATGAGCTTGACGCTGCTATTATGGATGGGAAGACACTTAAAGCCGGAGCTGTAGCAGGAGTGCATCATGTAAAAAACCCTATCAGTTTGGCACGACTTGTAATGGAAAAATCCCCCCATGTAATGATGACCGGCGACGGAGCAGAAGAATTTGCTGTCGAACAGGGCGTTAAACTTGTCCCGGAAGAATATTTCTATTATGAAAAAAGATGGCAGCAGCTGCAGATAATTAAACAGAAAGAGAAAATGGACTCGCTTAAAGGAATGAATATAAACGATAAAGTCTTTCACGATTCAAAGTTCGGAACTGTAGGGGCAGTTGCTTTGGATAAAAATGGAAACCTTGCAGCAGCAACCTCAACAGGCGGAATGACAAATAAGAAATATGGAAGAATTGGTGACTCTCCTATAATAGGTGCCGGCACATATGCAAACAATAAGACCTGTGCAATTTCAGCTACCGGACACGGTGAATTTTTTATCAGAAATGTTGTCGCTTATGATATATCCTCACTGATTGAATATAAGGGGATGCCGTTGAAAGATGCCGCGGATGAAGTAATATTTAAGAAACTGCTTCCTCAGGGAGGTACCGGCGGAGTAATTGCAATAGATAAAGATGGAAATTTCTGTATGCCGTTTAATACTCCGGGAATGTACCGCGGGTATATTCTTGAAGATGGGTCAATGCAGATTGACTTTTATAAAGAATAGACATTATGGTATGAACAGCTATTGAATAAACTAAGATCTTATATAAATCAAAATAAACAGTGAGGAAAGAAATATTTAATTACTCTTTATATAAAGAATAATTTTCATATTGTTTTATTTATCATTTCATTTTTTTATCATTTCATTTATTTCGGAGGCGCACAAAATGGGAACAAATTCGGAAGATAACCTGCAGTGTGAACTTTGCGGTGCAACTGTAGATCAGGATAATGAATTCTGTCCCGAATGTGGCAGTATTTTCATCGATGGCGTTAAATGCTCAAATCATCCTGACCGGGATGCCGAAGGTGTATGTATTATCTGCAGTCAGGCCTACTGCAGTTATTGCGGCGCATTTTTAAATGATATTTATCTCTGCGAAGATCACCAGAATTATGAAATAATTGAAGGTATGGCCAGAGTTTATGGCATTAATGATGCTGCTCAGGCCGAATTTGTTTTATCATGCCTGGACCGCGGAGGCCTTCATCCTATATTGTTTTCAAGAAAAGCTAACCCAATTTTATTTGGTGAAGCCAACTATACATTATTCCGCGCCTCAGGCGAATACAGGGGAAACCTGATAAATGAAGTAAAAATAATGGTACCTGTACAGGAAGTAATTAAGGCTGTGGAAATAATAAAGGAGATTGAACAAAAATAAGCATATACTAAAATAAGTTGAATTGCAAATCAAAAGACTACTTTTCTATAACAAAGCGAGATTAAATTTTTATGGAAACTGAATTAAAAGAAAAAGGATTTTCTATCAGCACTGATAAATCGGATTTTGATTATGATGTCATTCATGGTTTTTTGAAAAATTCCTATTGGGCAAAGGATGTTCCGCTTGAAATAATAAAAAAATCAATCGAAAACTCATATTGCTTCGGAGTCTTTCATAAAGGCAAACAGATCGGCTTTGCCCGGGTTGTTACAGACTATACAACATTTGCCTATGTTGCCGATGTTTTTATTTTGGAAGCTTTCAGAAAAATGGGACTTTCAAAATGGCTGATGAAAACCATCTTAAACTCTCCCGACCTGAATAAACTTAGACGCTGGATGCTTGCTACAAAAGATGCACACGGACTGTACTCACAATTTGGTTTTAAGCCCTTAAAAAGCCCTGAAAGATTTATGGAGATACATGATCCTGACTTTTTCAGAAGATAGTTTCCGTTCCCGCTTACAAATAAATATTTCGTTGTTTATATTTTGGCTAACAATTCTTATAATTATCGGGATAAGCTAATGAAAAAAAACATTTTACTAATTCTGGCAGCATGCCTTTCATTTTTTGCATTTATGGAAAAAGAAGAAAATCCGTTTTTCAGTGAATTTAAGACACCTAATGGTGTTCCGCCTTTTGAGCAGATAAAGATCGAACATTACCTTCCGGCCTTTAAGGAAGGAATTGTTCAGCAGCAGAAGGAAATTGACGCAATAGTCAATAGTTCTGAGACTCCTGCATTTGAGAATACAATTGTTGCTATGGAAAACAGCGGCGAACTTTTAGAAAGAGTAAGCAATGTTTTCTATAATATGATGTCTTCAAATACAAACGAGGAAATTCAGGAAATTGCTAAAGAGATCTCTCCTCTGCTTTCAAAGCACGAAGATGATATTACATTAAACGATAAGCTTTTTAAGAAAGTTAAGTCTGTTTACGATCAGAAAGATAAACTTCAGCTGAATAATGAACAGAAAATGCTGCTTGAAAAAACTTATAAGGGTTTTGTAAGAGGCGGTGCTAATCTTGATGATAATAAGAAAGCTCAGTTAAGAGAAATCAACAAGGAATTATCCCTTCTTTCACTGCAGTTTGGAGAAAACCTCTTAAAAGAAACTAATGCTTTTTCTTTAGTTGTTGATAAGGAATCTGACTTATCAGGACTTCCTCAGTCACTGATTACAAGTGCTGCTGAAACTGCAAAAGAGCGCGGCCTGCAGGGTAAATGGGTATTTACACTCCATAACCCAAGTATAATGCCTTTTCTTCAGTATGCCGATAACCGCGATTTAAGGGAAAAGATATTTAAGGCCTATATTAACCGCGGCAATAACAATAATAAAAACGATAACAAGGCAATAATTTCTAAAATAGCTTCATTAAGAGTTAAAAGAGCAAACCTGCTTGGCTATAAAACACACGCAGATTTTGTTCTTGATGAGAATATGGCAAAGAATGCTGAAAACGTTTATAAGCTCTTAAACCAGCTCTGGACACCCGCTCTTAAAATTGCAAAGAAAGAAGCCGAAGAACTTCAGCAGATGATAAATAAATCAGGCAAGGACTTTAAGCTTCAGGCATGGGACTGGCGTTATTATGCTGAAAAACTAAGAAAAGAAAAATATGACCTGGATGATGAACTCTTAAGACCTTATTTCAAGCTTGAAAATGTAAGAGAAGGTGCTTTCTATGTTGCCAATAAACTCTACGGCATTACATTTACCGAAAGAACAGAACTTCCTAAATATCATAGTGAAGCCAGGGCTTTTGAAGTAAAGGAAGCTGACGGAAAGTTCTTAGGAATCCTTTATACAGATTACTTCCCAAGGGAAAGTAAACGCGGCGGAGCATGGTGCAGCTCTTATAGAAAACAGTCAATCAAAAATGGCGAAAATGTTACACCTGTAATGGTTAATGTATGCAACTTCTCAAAACCATCAGGCGATAAACCTGCTTTACTTACATTTGAAGAGGCAACAACATTATTCCATGAATTCGGACATGCACTCCATGGACTGCTTTCACATACAACATATAACAGACTTTCAGGCTCTGCTGTCCCAAGGGATTTCGTAGAACTCCCTTCACAGATCATGGAAAACTGGGCTGGTGAACCTGAGGTAATGAAGATTTATGCTAAACACTACCTAACCGGACAAGCAATTCCTGATGAACTGATAAAAAAAATAAAGGATTCAGAGCATTACGGACAGGGCTTTATGACTACTGAATATCTCGCGGCTTCTCTCTTAGACCTCAACTGGCACACTTTGACAGACCCTAAAGAAGTTGACGCTGAAAAGTTTGAGGCTGAAGTATTAAATAAGGTCGGCCTTATCCCTGAAATAGTTGTCCGCTACAGAAGTCCATATTTTAACCACATCTTTGCAGGTGGATATTCTTCAGGATATTACAGCTATATCTGGGCTGAAGTGCTCGACGCAGATGCTTTTGAAGCATTTAAGGAAACAAGCCTCTTCGACCAGAAGACTGCTAAGTCCTTCAGAGATAATGTGCTTTCAAAAGGCGGCACTGAAGAGGCTATGACACTCTACAGGCGCTTCAGGGGTGCTGATCCTAAGATTGAGCCATTGTTAAAAAGACGCGGACTTGCAACCGGAATATAAATTCCCACTTATAAATAATTTTTAGCTTTGAGGACTGCTTTTTTACTGGTTTAGCTAAACCATAAAAAGCAGTCTTTTTTTTTGTACATGAATTAATTAATATAGGTGTTGGAAAGTTTTTGACTATAACTCATTATTTTGGGGGTATCGCTATGGATCTCGGGTCAAAATCAGCCTTAATTACAGGGGGAGCTATGGGCATCGGCCTGGCAACAGTAAAAAGGCTTCTTAAAGCAGGCTGCCAGGTTACTATCTGGGATATTAATGAGGATGCATTATGCCGCGCAGAAGAAGAATTAAAACCTTTTGGCGGAAAAATCTTTACACACCAGTGCGACGTTACTGACAGAAAAAAAGTCTATGAGCTCGCTCAAACTGCTATTAAAGAAATGGGCAAAGTTGATATACTTATCAATAACGCCGGCTTTGTTGCAGGAGGTGAAATCCTGGACAGAGACGATGAAATCTGGCAGAAAACAATTGATATTAATTTAACAGCCCTTCTTTACACTATCCGGGCATTCTTACCCGGAATGTATCAGAGAAACCTTGGGCATATTGTAAATATTTCATCGGCAAGCAGTACCCTGGGAGTTCCTGGACTCGCTGTATATACAGCTACCAAGTGGGCTGTATGGGGCTTGACTGAATCACTTCGAATGGAAGCTTACAATAACGGGAAGTCAGGTGTAAAATATTCAACAATCCATCCAAGCTATATTGCCCATGGCATGTTTGAAGGAGCAAAACTAAGTTTCCCGGGAAATCTCCTTGTGCCTTTAGTAAAAGACCATGATGTAATAGCAAAAGCTATTGTGGAATCGGCAATAAAAAAAGGCCGGTATTCGGTTAAAAGACCATGGACAGTTAATCTTAATGTAAGGCTAAGGGGATTTTTACCTGATTCATGGTTCCAGAAATTAATGATAATTATGGGAGTACCGGGCAGTATGAAAGCATGGCATGGAAGAAAATAATTCTGTTTTTAGAACAGTTTTTAATGAGGTATATAAATGGAAAATGATTATCCCAAAACTGCACAGCAGGACATCCTGCAGAAGAAAATGACTGCCTCAGTTAACCCTGCCACCGGTGAAATAATAGGCTATACACCTGAAGATTCAGTTGAAGACCTTATTAGTGCCGTAAAGCAGGCAAAAATTGCACAAAAAAAGTGGCAGGCAAAATCTTTTAATGAAAGAGCAGAGTATCTTTTCAGAATAAGAGATTTCATTGCAGAAAATGCCGATATGATAGCTGAAATTATTTCAAAGGATAATGGCAAAACAAAAGTAGATGCACTAAGTACAGAAGTCCTGCCAATCACAATGGCAATAACCTATTACGCAAAAAATGCTTCAAAAATACTAAAGAAAAAGCGCATAAAGCCAGGAAACATACTTACCAGTAATAAACGTTCATATATTGAACATGTTCCATTCGGAGTAGTTGGCATAATTAGTCCATGGAATTATCCTTTTGCAATCCCTTTCCATGAAATAGCAATGGCGCTTATTTCAGGCAATGCTGTAATATTAAAAACAGCCACACAGACGCTCGAAGTGGGTAAAATAATAAACCTGTGTGTTGAATCGGGCAACTTGCCTGAAGGAATTTTTAAGTTTGTTAATATTCCAGGTAATCTTGCAGGAGATGCTTTTATTGAATCCGGAATAAATAAACTTTTCTTCACCGGGTCAGTTGCTGTTGGTAAGTTCCTGATGAAAAAGGCTTCTGAAAAGCTTTTACCTTTATCATTAGAACTAGGGGGCAATGATGCAATGGTGGTGCTAAAGGACTGCGATATTTCAAGAGCTGTAATGGGAGCCATCTGGGCAGGATACTCCAACAGTGGACAATCCTGCGCTGCTGTAGAAAGAATATATGTTGAAGAAAATATCTATGATCAGTTTGCTGCCTTAATGAAGGATAAGCTCCAGACTCTCAGGACTGGCGAGGATAAGAGCTTTAATTCTGATATCGGATCGATGACTACAGAAAATCAGTTAAAAACTGTTAAACGCCATGTAAATGATGCAATTGAAAAGGGTGCAAAAGCATTTATAGCCAACCCTGTTCCGGGAGAAAGTAAAGGTTTGTTCCACCCTTCT
>JBLNEL010000501.1:0-5172 GCA_050262615.1 Bacillota bacterium | reverse complement strand
ATTATTCCTGCGATTTCATCAAGATTCGACCGGTATAACGGGATCCTGCTATGGCCTGAATCTGTAATTATTTGCATAAGTTCTTCAAATTCAGTATCCTCTGCAACAGATATAATATCAACCCTGGGCGTCATTACCTCCCGGACAGTAATGGTTCTAAAAGAGACTAATCCGTGTATAAGTTCCTGCTCTTCCTCAACTATCGTCCCTTTCTCAATCCCGAAATCTGCTAATTCTGTCAGCTCTGATGAAAGAATAGCAGTCTTTGACTTGTCAATCTTTATCTTCGAAAAAACACCCTTTATTACATCAGTCAAAGTTTTCGAAATTGGATAAACAAAAACACCAACCCAGTAAAGCGGAATACAGACAATCTTTGAAATGATCACAGGATGTTTAGATGCACCTACCTTGGGCGTTATTTCGCCAAGTATCAAAATCAGCAATGAAACAGAAATAATTTGTATTATCAGAGTTAAATCTTTTGAAATTGAATACCGGTTTGCAATGTCCAATGCTAATGTTACTGAAATAATAGTAATTGCTACATTAACAACTGTATTGCACAGCAATATTGTAACAAGTAGCCTTCTGGGAAATTCAAGCAGATTTGTTATGTAATTACCTAAAACCGGGTTATGATTTTTAATTTCCTTAATCCGTGTCTTATCCAGAGAAAACAGTGCGATCTCGGATCCGGAAAAAAAGGCTGATAAAAATAATAACCCGATTAAAAGCGTTAACTTAAAGTACCAATCAATATCCAAAAATTAAGTTAATCCTAATTGTTAAACATATTTATTAGAATGGCAGATCATCATTTTCATCAACCGAATGACCGGAATCGTTAGTTGAATGCTCCACAGCAGGTGCTGCTTCCCTGCTGTAATCTGTGGATGTTGATTCACCCTCACGGCCTTCAAGCGGGATAAGCCTCTCAGCTACAACTTCAGTCACAAATCTCTTAATCCCCTCTTTATCCGTATAATCTCTTTTGGTCAATCGGCCTTCTACATAGAATTTTTTCCCTTTTTTAAGATTTTCCTTCATAAAATCAGTTAAACTCCATGCAACGACATTATGCCAGGTGGTTTCATTTACCCAGTTTCCATCCTTACCCTTATAGCTGTGATCGGTTGCAAGTGTAAAGGATGTAACAGACTGGTTCGTTGTTGTGAACCTGGTCTCAGCGTCTTTGCCTAAACGCCCGATTAACATAATTTTGTTCAGTGAGTTAGCCATAATCCCTCCAAAATAAAAGATTTTGTATGATTTTCTTACAATTTGAAATATAAACTATATAATACTAAAATTCACTATTAAAACTAAATATCTTTCATCTGTCTAAAAAACATGCTTTACAGACATTTGGTTCCGGGCTGAATTACTGGTTGTTCTGGACAACAAAAGCATCTTTATAACCTCTTTTCCGTAACTCTTTGACCTCATTTAATGCTTTTGCCCGGGAATCTACTGGCTGAAGCTGGACAAGGTGAAGTTTTACTTTTTCGCTGAAGTGAATCGTCAGCTCTCGTTTAAATTTCCCCTTGTTTATCTTAACAAATTCCCTGGCATTTTCAGCCGATTGAAAAGCTCCAAGCTGCACTATGTACCCGCCTGTTATTGCTTCATCTGAGGTTTTTGCCGGCTCAGAAAAAGTACTTTTACTCTCAAGCGTATCGATTCCTTTCTTGCTGTCCAATGAAACTGCAGGAGTATTAATAACAGGTGAATCCTGCGAATCCATTGACTTTTTTCTCGTTTTTGCTGCCGGAAGATCCGATTTCTTTATCTCATTAAGTCCCTCTTCAACTGAGGTTGAATCTACCGGGAGAGGAGCTGAAGTATCTGATTTAATTTCCTCAAAGGTAAAAACTTCTTTCTCCAGCAGACCTGTTTCCTTCTGCTGAGAAGATGCACAACCCTCAAAAACTGCGAAAGAAATTAAGATTGCAGCCCCTAATTTTACATTTTTTTTCATGGCTTTAGTTTTTCTGTTTTTCTTAGATAATCGTTTGAATTCTTTGCCTAATTTAAGCTAAAAAAAAGGAGTTTATCAAGAAAATTATTCGAATTAACTTCATTTAATCAGCTTAGAACAACATATTCGAAAATGTACCTTGCCTGCTAACAGGAACCCCATGGTATTCTATTTGCACCGCTTTTTGAAATGAAGCTGAGATTCCTGGTATAAATACTTGCGGTATTTTAGCTCCAAATTTTGAATTAATTACTCGTATAAATTCATTTGCAATTAATGCCTGCCCCCTGCTTGATGGATGGACTCCATCTAAGCTGAACAGTCCGCCTGAAATGTAATCAGTCTTAAAGACTACCCCGTCAATTTCCGTTCCGCCTGTAGCTTCAGATTTTTTGATCTCATTGAAAAGTGTATTCATATCGGCTACAGCAATCCCCCTTGCAGAGGCTAATGAGCTTATTGCTCCATTATAACCTGCAATTGTATTTTTAACTATGCTTACTTCGGCAGAATCAAGCACAACATTATTTGGAAAAGGCTGCGATTCATTAAGTCCAATTCCACTTGGTAGCCCGTTTGAAGGATTAATAAGCTTTTCTGATGCATTAAGAGTAATGTAATTTTCTGCAAGCGACATCTGCTTAACTTTTCCATCTGATCCTTCAGCCCATATAAATTCAGGATAACCTTTCTTTAATAAAGCTGGTCCAATTGTAGTAAAAAATGGAATTGCGGTTACATCAGGAATGTTTGCAACTATTATTCCGGCTTTCAGCGTCAACAGACTATCAAGCAGTACTCTGTACATCCCTTCAAAGTTGCTTATTGTTGTATATTTGACTCCCTTTCCGCCAGCAGTCGCATAACCTAATATATCATTGTTCCCAATCCAGAGTGTAACAAATGTAGCCTTTAATTCTTTAGCCTGACTGAATTGTGAACCTATTTTCAACTGACTGTTTCTGAGAATAAAATCAAATAATGGATTTATTGTTATCCCGTTTACAGCAGAATAGCAGTTAGTTGAGTTTGTTGCATTTATTATATCATAAACATATGCACCCGGGACCCCAAGATTATTATAAGGTCTGGTTAGATTCAGATTTTCAAAAGTCCCTATATTTGCGTTTCTTGTGATTACCGGATCTCCGTTTTGTGAAAAGCCCTGCAATTCCATGCGGCCTCCCACCCCCGGATCTGATACATACGGCTGGTCAAAATTTGTTTTTACCTGATTAGCTAACAAATGCCCGTACGAATTCTCCTGAGCTGTTCTGAATAATGCACCTGACTGATATCCCGAAGTAATACTGTTTCCAAGAGTAACAAAAACTGAAAAATCAGCACTACCGGTACTGAAAGCTTCAGGCGCTGAGGGATTTGAATCCTTTTTACAACCTGTAAAACATAAAACTGCAGATATAATAACCAGAAAAATAAATTTCATATTCAGATATCCCTTCCTTCTAATTAAAAAATAACCCAGACAGAAATTTCTTTCTATCTGGGTTATACAACATTTCAATTCTTCCAGAGCTAATAAATATCAGCCCGGTATAATTCAAAATACTATGTGTTAATTATTAGAATGCATAGCCGGCGCCAAGACTGACTGCAGTAATATTCATCCCCTGGGTTCCGAAAGCTGAAGGATTGACTTTCTGTGATATCTCTCTGTCTTTTCCTTTCAGGTATTCAAAACCAAGATCAAATGTTAATTTACTTACAGTATAACTTACACCTGCAGTGAAAGCATTATACGTTATACTTGGGAAAAGTAAATTATATGTTTCATCCGGAGCTGGAGCCGGATCATAGTAATAACCTGCTCTTACTGCAATATTATCAGCTAATTTATATTCTGTACCAACTCTTAACTGTGTAGCATCATTCCAGTGAAGGATGAATTTGTTCTGACCAGTAGGCTCAGTAGCTTTTACCCAAACAGCATCTTTGAATTTTGTCACAAATTCGTCCTCACTCTTTGACCACTGGCTATACTGTGCATCAAATGTTATTACCCAATTATCCATAGGTCTTACAGCAACACCGCCTGCAATCCATAATGGCCAGGCAACATCACGATCAAAATCACTTGATTCACCGCCGCCTAATTTCGGCATTAAGCCGTTTGTGGCACTGCCGCTCATTGTTACTTTTGTTTTTGTCCTTACTGATGCACCAAGACTTATCATCTCATTTACTTTAAATAATCCGCCAAATGTAATACCATACCCTAAACCTGTTGAAGATTCACTGTACTGGAAAACTCCTAGCGGGCTGGGAGCAGGACGCTTTAAGTCAAACATTCCATAGAATATGTTTACGGCCAGACCTAATGAAAGATTATCGCTGAATTTATAAGAAACAGCAGGTGAAATATTAACAACACCTATCTTGCTCATCCATTCAACTTCTTTCTGAGCAACCAGATTTTTCAATTCAGATCCATTCCATTCTGCGCCCAAACCTGCAGGGACATAAACACCTAATGCAACAGTAAGATTTGTTGCAGGCGCAAAACTAAAGTATCCCATTGCATTTGGAGAAATGTAATGATTTGTCTTTGTTGTAGCATCAACTTTAGCCAAAGGATTCTTATAAGTCGCTACAGGTATTACATCTGTTGAAAATATTCCTATATAGTTTCCTTTAATTTGCGAAATTCCTGCTGGATTCCAGTAAATAGATGTATAATCATTTGCTAAACCTACAAATGATCCTCCCATCCCTAATGCACGGGGACCTATGCTGTTAAGGCTTAATCCATTAGCAAACATAGATACTGATAAAGCAATAAATAATAAAAAAGTAACTAATACTTTTTTCACAAGACCTCCAATTAATTTTTGTAAATAAGTTATCTCCTTTCAATTGAATAAACATAGTATAATTGCATAATTACTATTCGATGGTGAGCAATATGCAATCCTTCTCAACAGAATTTCCCTCTTTTACACAAACCTCCTTTATGACTCCGGAAGACGGCGATCTTAAATCGTTTTCCATTTTCATTGCTTCAAGAATAACGATCGATTCGCCTATTTCAACCTGATCACCAACTTTTTTCTTTAATTTCAAGACCATCCCCGGCATGGGAGCTCTTAAAATATCGTGGTGATTCTGTTTGTTTTTTATATTTTGAAGCTCATTTGCTTTTTCCTGCAGCTGGGTTCTCACGATGGTTTCAA
>JBLNEL010000500.1:0-2655 GCA_050262615.1 Bacillota bacterium | reverse complement strand
ATTCGGTGCCTTCAAAGGGTTGAATCCTTACGAATATGTTGGCGACAAACTGGCAGCAGTTCACGTTGAGCATAACTGGCGCAGTGTGATCTTTCAGTCCCTCGGCTTAAGATCATTAGCCGAAATGAACATTGGCATAATAACCGGTGCAAGCGCACTTAAGATGTGGAATGGCTCAGATATTATCAAAACAGCCGGAGACATCCCGGTCTACTGGGAAGTATACGGAGGCTTCACAGGCTTCCTGACAGTCATAAGGCTGGAAGCCGCCTACACCTCAAATAAAATTTTCGTCCTCCGCACCGGTTTCAATATAAGTTTATAATTAAAGAGGGGTGGGCCCGACGAGTTGGGAACGGGGTGTGTAAATAATATTAGCCCCTATTCAAAAGTCCATCTGATCCGAATATAAGTACTAAAATCCATAGCTTCCCAAGAAGAATGCTTCAGGTTTATACAAAATTTGATTAAATTCGCACAGATAAAGTTTTTGCCCGGGACAATAATAATTCTTATCTATTTTATCTGGTTATCTGGAGGAGCTATGTGGAAATTTATTCTTATAAGCTTTCTTGCCGCCCTTTTTTTCACCTCATTAAGCTTTTCTCAAGATGATTTTGAAAAGTTCTATAACCTTGTTCAGAAAAAGCCGCAGATCAGGCTGTCAATAATGAACGATCATGTTCAGGTTTTTAATATCTATAAACAAGAAATCATTTCGGTATACAATTCAAAAAATAAAAGCAGAGAGGAAAGAATCGCACAATTTATTAAAGACGTTTACTACCCTTATCAGGATTTCTGGAGCGGTTTTTCTGATGAACAGGGTTTTAAGAATTGGACAGAAAGAAGCTGGGATAATTTAATTAACCCTGAGAGTCCCGGTTTTTTGATTCCATTTCAGGTTGACTTCGATTCAGTGTTCACGGCAACTGCCGGAAAATTAAAACAGATGACGGGCAGAGAGCCCCAAGGGAAATGGTATCTGATTTATGGAAGTAAAGCAGCAAATATGGGAGGCCTTGAAAATATCGGGATGTTTGCAGATTTCTTCGGCATTGGCAAAAAAGGACCTGAACAGCTGTTATTTGCATTGCCCCATGAAATCAATCACCAGATATATGGCGGAATTCAGGCTGATGACGGGACCTTACTTTCCAGAATTTTATCTGAAGGGTTCGCCTGTTTCGTTAACTACTTGTATTGGGATAAAAAATATTCTCCTGCTAAAAACATTGGTTTTACAGATGAAGAATGGCAATGGTCTGTAAACAACGAGAACAGAATATTTGATTATACAAAGGTTCGCCTGGATTCAACTGATGAAAATATGAAAAGTAAATTTGCCTGGGCCCACCGGTTTATATTTGACGGGGCTCCGGCCAGGATAGCTTATTTCATTGGCTTCAGAATCTGCCAAGCTTATATAAAAAATAACGGGACGGAATCCTGGAATAATATTTACACACTCTCTCCAAGAGAAGTTCTCAAGGCAAGCGAGTATGAACAATTTATAAATAGCAAGAATGATAGCGTAAATTAGAATGCATGTCTCTTTTCTAAAATAGATCTACAGCATGAAATACCAATCCTGTACTTGAAGGTATCTCCAAACTTTTCGAATTTCTTCCAGTCATTTAATGGTCACTGGTGTTGATTGCTGCTCATATAATGCTCTGGTAAATTCAAATATTTGTTCAACTGAAACTTTGACTAATATGAAACTATTCATAAATCTACTCCTTTTGACAATTTTTTATTTTACTTCCACACTTTACTGTCAGGATGAAAAATGGATTAACTTTTACGGCAATCCTCCGGTTCTTTCACAAGTTGCCGATAAGGATAATGTATGGGAGTGTACAGAAGCTGGTTTAGTAAAGATAGATATAGCTACACTAAAAACAACTTTATTTCAAACCTCTAATACTAAACTGCCTGATAACAAGATTACTTCAATAACAATTGACAAAAATAAAAATAAATGGATCGGAACATTAAATGGCCTGGTGAAATACGATGGAGTTAACTGGACTACCTTCAATACCTCTAACTCACCTTTACCTTTAGACTGGATCAATTGCCTTTATACAGATCCTGACGGAAATATCTGGATTGGAACTTATAATGGCCTTGCTGTATTTAACGGAACTGACTGGATAGTATTCAACTCTTTAAACTCTGCCCTGCCAGAAAATCATATTTACGGTATTACATCTGATAAGAATGGTGTTGTGTGGGTTGCTACAGGCGGAGGAGCTGCAGCAATTGACGGGTTTACATGGAAAGTTTTTACCAAGGATAATTCCGGACTGCCGGATAATGTGATTAAAGGAATTACAGCTGATAAAAATGGGAATAAGTGGATCTGTACATTTAAAGGTCTTGTCAGATATGATGATCATGAATGGGTTGTATTCAATTCATCAAATTCACAATTGCCTAATGATCAGATCACTTGCGGTACAATGGACCTAAATGGAAATTTATGGTTCGGGACACGTTCGGGTTTGGTAAAATATAACGTCAATAAATGGGAAATATTTAATTCTTCAAATTCAGGTATTCTGAATGAGTGGATCCATTCAATTATTGTTGATTCAAGTGGTGCAAAATGGATTGGAACTGACGAGGGTTTATGCAGGTTTGATGATG
>JBLNEL010000499.1:0-12076 GCA_050262615.1 Bacillota bacterium | reverse complement strand
GTGAGGTTATAGCAATTGAAGATTGCGCAAAAAGTGAACTTATACCAAAAGAGCATGTAAAAGAACTTGGATTAAAAGCGTGTATTGCAATTCCTATTAAATTTGACAGCAGTGTGCTGGGGGTTCTTCGTCTTGACAATCTCGAAAGGGGAGTAAATTTCTCAGAAGCTGATATTGAATTGTTCTTAATGATCTCAGAACAGCTGGGAGTAGTGATTCAGAACGCAAGGCTTTTTGCCGAGCAGAAGCATATTGAAGAAGAGTTAAGAAAGTCCGAGGGGTTATACAGGGCAATTTTTGAGAGTACTGGAACTGCTTCTTTAATTGTTGAAGAAGATGCTACGGTTGTTCTTGTCAATGCAGAGTTTGAAAAACTTTCCGGGTACAAGTCCTGTGAGCTGGTTGGAAAGAGGAAGTGGACTGAATTTGTATTTTCTGAGGATCTGGAAAGGATGAAATTAAACCATGATTTAAGGCGTTTGAAACCTGAAGAAGCTTCAAGCCGGTATGAAATTCGTCTAAAGAACAGAAGCGGCAGGGTTGGTTATTTCATAAATAATGTAAGTGTAATACCAGGCACGACAAGAAGCATTGCTTCACTGATAGAGATAACTGAGCGTAGGCGTGCGGAAGAGGAATTACGGAAATTTTCATATACAGTTGAAAATACTCCTGTTAGTGTAATGATCACCGATCCGGAAGGAAAAATTGAATATGTAAATCCATATTGTTTAAAGGTGACGGGCTATTGTGCGCAGGAAGTTATCGGACAGAATCCACGTTTTCTGAAATCCGGGGAGACGCCGGCAGAGGAATACACAAAGCTTTGGAATACAATTAAAAGCGGAAGGCAGTGGAAAGGAGAATTTCACAATAAGAAGAAAAGCGGGGAATTATATTGGGAGATTGTATCTATATCTCCGATCAAAAACGGAAAAGGTGAGATAATTCATTTTATTGCCATAAGAGAAGATATTACCGAGTGGAAGGAAATTGAAAGAGAGCTGAAAGCTTCCAAGGAGAAAGCTGAGGCCTCAGACAGGCTGAAGTCCGAATTCCTGGCTCAGATGTCGCATGAGATCCGGACGCCGATAAATACAATACTCAGTTATTCCTCACTGATTAGAAGTGAACTTGAAGGTATTGTAAACGATGAAATGAAGTTCTGTTTCGGAAATATAGCTTCTGCAGGAGAAAGGATCATCCGTACAATTGATCTGATACTGAATATGTCAGAGCTGCAGACAGGCAGCTATGAATATTCTCCAAGGCAGTTTGATCTGTATACAGATGTGCTTGAGAAGATCTGTTCAAACCTGCTTCAGCCGGCAAGGGAAAAGAATCTGGAGTTAATATTAAACAAAAACACATCTGAGACATACGTAACTGCAGATGAATATTCAGTATCACAGATAATAATAAATTTAGTTGATAATGCAATAAAATATACTGTTAAAGGAAGCGTAAGCGTATCAATTTCACGGAATTCATCTTCATTGCTTGCAGTTGAGGTTGCTGATACCGGCATTGGAATTGACAGTGAATTTCTGCCTCATTTATTTACCCCATTTTCACAGGAAGAGCAGGGATATACCAGAAGGTTTGAAGGAAATGGTCTTGGGCTGGCACTGGTCAAAAAATACTGTGAGATAAACAACCTTCAGATTGAAGTTCAGACAAAGAAGCACTGCGGGACTACTTTTACAGTACTATTTCCCTTATCAGTAAGTAAAGTCCCATCTGAGTGTTAGATCAGTTCCGGAAGTAAGATCTATAATAAAAGATAGTTCATTCAATCAGGTTTACCAGTGAAAAAATTATTTCATATACAAAGGAAACAGGCAAGATTGGTGAGATGAGGCAGGTGATTGGTGATATTTCTGATTAAAAGAGCGGGGAGAGTCCCGCTCTTTTGTTAATTACTGCAATCTCTTTAGGTGATTTATCATTATTTCAGACGATCATGGCTTTCAGCCTTTAAAAAAATTACTTCATGAGGACAAGCTTCCTTGAAGCAATGTATTCTCCGGCTTTCAGTGTGCAGATATAAATTCCTGAGGGAAGGAAAGAAGCATTAAAGTAAAAAGTATGTTCCCCGGCATTTTTATATTCGTTTACAAGGGTTGCCACCTTTTTGCCAAGAATATCAGATATATATAACCTAGCCAGAGCTGACTTAGGGAGGAAGTAGCTTATTGTTGTTGACGGGTTGAAAGGGTTGGGGTAGTTCTGCTTTAGGGAGAATTGTCCTGGGAAGGCTGGATTTCCCGTAACATCTGTAGTCCGAGAACTCATAAGCCTGACATTATCCAGATCCCAGATATCCCCTGTATTTGCAGGGCCGCTGCCGTCATCGAAACCATTATCAACCTTAAAAGCAATACAGACTTCCTGATTCATAAATTTTGAAAGGTTTAGTGAATCACTCTGCCATTCACCTGGAGTTGCATCGCTGCCTGAATAAGGAGGTCTGCCGTTAGTTCTTGTATAAAAGGCAAGGCTCTGAAAAGATTTGATATCGGTCTGGCTACTGCCTGCTGAGACCATCACATCCATTCTGCTGCTGTACTGGTTACCGCAAAATTTTCTATAGTCGAAGCTAAGGATATTAGTTGTATCAGAAATGGCAACTTTCTTTGTAACAAGATAGCCGCTTGAAGTATAGCCTATTCTGGCAACGTTAGTCGGAGATCCTGTATTACTGGGTTTTGCTGTACTTTTCATAGACCATACGTATGAATCGCTGCCATCGAGGTTCAAGGCTTTCCATCCTAAAGGCGGAACTCCGTCTTCAAAATTCTCATTTAGTTTTTTATCTAATATAGTGGTCTGTGACCCTTTTATAAGAATATTATAGACAGCATTAATGACAGAGTTTTCAATATTGTAAAAGCCATTGGATTCAGAGGCAAACTTTCCTCCGCCGTTTGTTATAAACACGATACCATAAAGAGAATCGGGTGAGTAATACATATCGCTAAGAAGTCCATAAGCCTCGCCCGGGACACCAACCATTTTCACTGATGGTATCAGATATTCAGCAGTCTGGAAAGAATATCCATATTTATTCCAGAAGCTGTCATTAGCTCCATTTGAACCATTATATATCCATTTAGGAGTATGCATCGTACTGGCTGATGAATCGTTCAATATCCGAATTCCATTATATATGCCGTTTTTCATGTGCGCCATCATAAACTTTGCAAGGTCCTCAGCGCTGGTTCTAAGTCCGCCTGTTGGGGAAAAGATAAAGCAATCCTCGCCTATTTTATAGTTTGAAAGATCCCGCGGGGAAGGTTTTATTCCATTATAATTATCAGCCTGGGGAGTCCAGGTGCCGCCAGATTTTCTGTATAAAGCGGCAATGTTAGGAAAATCAGCAGAAGCAAAGTCATCAATATTGTAGCTTGCATTCATTCCAAGAGGTGTCAGGATATGTTCTTTTACATAGAGATCAAATCTCTGTCCGGAAATCTTCTCTATTATTGCTCCAAGAGTACTGTATCCCAGGTTACAGTATTGGAAATAGGTTCCAGGCTTTCTATTTGCGAAAGCGCTTGATGATTTAAGTGAACTTATCGATCCATAGCCGGCATTATCGGTAAGGCTGGAGGTATGGGTCAGCAGCATTGAAACTGTAATCGGGTCATTGGGGTAGTTCGGGTTCCGGACTGAATATCCCAGAAGAGTGCCTATATCATCTGAAAGTTTAATTTTATTTTGTTCACAGAGCTGCATTATTGAAGTTGCCACAAATGACTTTGAAACAGAAGCAATTCTGTAGATTGTCTTAGTATCTACCGGAAGGTTCTGTTCAATATTTCTTTTTCCAAATCCGTGAGAATAGATTATCCTGTCATTTTTCACCACAACCACCGACATTCCGGCCACATCGAGATTAGCTGCAATACTGTTCAGACTTTTTGTTAATGAATCCTGTTGGGTTTGTGAGAAAGACTTAGAAAATAAAGATAAAATAAAAAGGAGAAGTACTGTGAGTTTTCTTAGCATTATTTTTCCTCTGCAGATGATAGATGTTTCGTAATAAACCGTTAAAACCGGAAAATATTTGCCTGTCAAGACGAAGTCTTAATAACAGGCAAGGGCAAAATAACTCAATTCCTGGTTACCGGGTATTACATCAATTGGTAGTATAAGCTGAAGAAAACACTGAATATAAACTCTGTGAAAGTATCCAGTTAGTTTAGTTTTGCATCTGTAAAGAAAATAATCTCTTTATTGAATTTATAAAAGGGTTTTAGTATCATAAAAAATCAGCCATTAACAGAGATAAAAAAAACTATGAGTAACATTAGTGAAAATAAAAAGATATTGTCATCAGAACAATGTGTAGAACTGTTTAGTGCATTGAGTGCCCGTTTTAAGAAAAACTTGAACAGGCATAAAGGTATTGAATGGACTAAAGTAGAGGCTAAGCTGGAAGCAAACGGTGAAAAACTCTGGTCACTTAGTGAAATGGAAAGAACCGGCGGTGAGCCTGATGTTGCAGGTTATGATGAAAAGACAGGCGAATACATTTTTTATGATTGTTCAGCAGAAAGTCCTAAAGGACGCAGAAGCGTTTGTTATGACAATGAAGCTTTAGAGTCAAGGAAAGAACACAAGCCTGGAAACAGTGCTGTTGGTATGGCTGCAGAGATGGGTATAGAGCTTTTAACAGAGGAACAATACAGGGAGCTGCAGAAGCTTGGTGAATTTGACAGTAAATCTTCCAGCTGGCTAATGACTCCATCTGAAATAAGGAAACAAGGAGGCGCTCTTTTTGCTGACCGCCGTTACGGTCATGTTTTCGTATATCACAATGGTGCAGAATCGTACTACGCTTTAAGGGGTTTCAGAGGAGTTCTGAAGGTCTGAAATACTGAAAAAGCCAAGAACTTAAATCCCTCTGCCCGGATTCCAAACTGATGATTTAAATGTTCAAAGACGGTTTTGAAAATCCGAATTAATCATAGAAGTGCCGGATGCAGAGAAATCCGGATTGTAACCGGCCGGAATATTTTGTATGTTAGCGCCTGGAATTTTTTTATCCAGACGATTAGCGAATGAATTCTGTTTTTTCTCTCTTCATTTTTCAATTTTGACCTGGCCTAACCAATCTTATTCCTATAAGCAGATATTTTACATGTAAAACTACTCTGTGAGAACAAGTTACAAAAAGCTATGGGCTGCTGATCAGTTTGAACAATCAATCTTAAACTATAAAGGCAATAGAAAAAATAAATGATAAGTACGAGTAATTTATCCCTAAGATTCGGCAAGCGGGCGTTATTTGAAGAAGTAAATCTGAAATTTACACCGGGCAACTGTTATGGTATAATTGGGGCCAACGGCTCAGGGAAGTCGACTTTTATTAAAATCCTTTCCGGTGAGATAGAGCCAAGTTCAGGTGAAGTCATAATTACTCCAGGCGAGAGGCTTGCCACATTAAAGCAAAATCAATTTGAATATGACGAGTTTCAGGTAATTAAGACCGTACTTATGGGGCATCAGAGGCTGTTTTCGATCATTGAAGAAAAGGATGCATTATATGCCAAGGCAGAATTCAGTGATGAAGACGGGATCAGAATTTCAGAACTCGAGTGTGAATTTGCAGAATTAAACGGCTGGGAAGCCGAATCCGAGGCTGCCGAACTATTAATTGGACTTGGAATTGACAATGAGCTTCATACAAAGCTGATGAAGGAACTTTCAGGAAACGAAAAGGTGAAGGTTCTTTTGGCGCAGGCATTATTTGGAAATCCTGATATATTGCTTCTGGATGAGCCCACCAACCACCTTGATATTGTTTCAATACAATGGCTCGAAGAATTTCTTGAGAAATTTAAGAATACTGTAATTGTTATTTCACATGACAGGCATTTTCTAAATCAGGTCTGCACGCATATAGCCGATATTGATTTTGGAAAGATAGAGATGTACACAGGCAATTATGATTTCTGGCTTGAAAGCAGCCAGCTTGCAGCAAAGCAAGCCAGGGATGCAAACAAGAAAATAGAAGCAAAGAGAGCCGAACTGCAGGAATTTATTGCCCGCTTCAGCGCTAATGCTTCAAAATCAAAACAGGCGACATCCAGAAAAAAGCAGCTTGAAAACCTTACGTTAGAGGATATTAAGCCCTCATCGCGCAGAATGCCGTATATTGCTTTTAAGCCGGAACGCGAAGCCGGAAATAATCTGCTCGAAGTTACGAATCTTACGAAATCCTATGGTGAGGAGATACTTCTGAATGACCTTTCCTTCAGGGTGGAAAAAGGTGATAAAATAGCTTTTGTAGGGCCGAATGATCTGCTGAAAACAACTTTATTTAATATTCTTACTGAAAAAGAAAGAGCTGATGAAGGAAGTTGCACCTGGGGAACCACGACAAGTCAGGCTTATTTCCCGAAAGATAACGCCGAATTTTTTGATGTTGATATGAATCTAATTGACTGGCTGCGTCAGTACTCTACAGAGAAGGAAGAAACTTATATAAGGGGGTTTCTCGGAAGGATGCTCTTTAGCGGCGAGGAGTCGTTAAAAAAAGCCAACGTACTCTCTGGCGGTGAACGTGTGCGCTGCATGCTGGCCAAAATGATGCTCTCAGGAGCAAATGTACTGATACTTGACGGTCCGACAAATCACCTTGACCTTGAGTCTATTTCTGCATTGAATAAAAGTCTGATCGATTTTCCGGGGACCATTCTTTTCAGTTCGCACGATCATCAATTTATTCACACAATTGCAAACAGGATAATAGAAATTTTACCAGGTGGAATAATTGACAGGAAAATAACATTTGATGAGTACTTAAATGATCAGGAAATCAGGAAGCTTCGTATAGAAGCATATAAGGCAGCAGCAATTGATCAATTCCTAATGATATAGCTGAATACATAAAAAAGAAATATCAGTTTCATTGGAGGGGCGGGTATTTTAATAATTCAGTTTATAGTGAAAAGTTTCTTTGCAGAATAAACTGCTTAAAAAACAAAAATCCCGACCAATTGGAGCGGGATTTTCATTATTGAAGTTAGATGCATATTAATTATCTTGTTAATTAAAGCCATTCGGGGCTGGAATTTATTAAATAACCAGTCCGGTTTGGTGTGGTAAAGCTTAAAAGCTTTAACAAAATGAATTTAGTTAACTGAGAGATTAATATGCACATTAAAGCTAAAACGTTATTGCTGCTTATCTCGCCGGTATTAATATTATTTGCAGCAGCTTATATACAGTGGGGTACAACTGGTATTCCCGGAGTGCCGCACACATCTGAATATACTTCAACAACTGCACTTCAGCCGCATGGATTTCCGCTATGGCTGCGTATAACGCATTATATAAACTTTCTGCTGATCATTCTCCTTATACGCAGCGGTCTGCAGATACTTGCAGATCATCCGCGTTTATATTGGGAGCTACACTGCACTCCAGGTTCAGAGTGGGTAAGGTTTACGCCAGTCAAACTGCCAAAAGAAGGAGTCTGGACTGCAAAGGAAGATTCGCGTTACTTATCGCCATTGATTGGGCTGCCCGGCCGCAGGCATTCGATCGGCATGGCGCGCCACTGGCATTTTCTAAGCATATTGTTCTGGGTATTAAACGGTATAGTTTTTATTTTTTTGCTGCTTTACACTCCGCACTGGCAACGTCTGGTACCAACCTCATGGAATATATTTCCGGATGCCTGGGCAGTATTTACTCATTACGCTACGCTGCAGTTACCACCCGAGCCAAACGGTTTTTATAATTACAATGCGCTACAGCAATTATCATATTTTGCAGTAGTATTTATATTAGCACCTCTGGCAATACTAACCGGGCCATCAATGTCGCCGGCCTTTACGGCCGGCATAAAATGGTATCCCCGTGTTCCTGGCAACAGGCAGATCGGGCGTTCGCTTCATTTTCTAACTATGTGCGGTTTTGCTGCATTCATAATTCTGCACGTGACCATGGTAGCAATTACAGGGTTTACAAGGAACATGAATCATATTGTAATGGGTACAGATAATAATAATCCAATTGGATTATATTTAGGCATAGCGGGAATTTTGGTTGTTGCAGGAATTAACGTATTAGCTCATTGGGCAGCATGGAAACATCCAAGAAATGTTCAGCATGCAGCCAAGGCGATAGTTGCTCCTGTTACGAGTTTTCTATTTAACCGGTCTGCACCGATAGCAGAGTTCAAGCCGGAAGATATTTCCCCCTTTTTCTGGGCAAATGGAAAAATACCGATTACTGAAGAGTGGAAAACAATGGCATCAAGAAATTTCAAAGATTACCGACTTAAAGTTACCGGGTTGGTAGAGAATAAGGTCAATTTGTCATTAGATGATCTGCGTGCAATGAAAAAAAAGGAGCAGATCACGCTTCATCATTGTATTCAGGGGTGGTCGGGTATTGCTGAATGGGGAGGTGTTCTAATGAGTGATATTATCGAGTTGGTCAGGCCAAAGCCTAATGCAAAGGCTGTTGTATTTTATTCCTTTGGAGAAGGGGGAGAAGGAGGGCAGTTTTATGACAGTCTTTCAATACAGAATGCACTTAATTCTCAGACACTGCTGGCTTATGAAATGAATTATCAGCCGCTTAATGATCTGCATGGAGCTCCATTGCGTCTGAGAGTAGAGAATCAGCTTGGATTTAAAATGGTAAAGTGGATAGAGTCAATCAGCTTTGTTGAAGATATTAATTCAATAAACATGGGTGAAGGGGGGTATAATGAAGATCACGAATATTTCGGTGAACAAGCCAATATTTGAAAATTATGCTTTGTAAAGATTAAGAAATCATTTAAAGAAAATCCCGGTCATCTTCGATCGGGATTTTCCTTTTATCATACTTTTTAATCGCATTGTGTTTACCGGCAGGGGGTTTTCGCGACCGCGCCGCCGCCGTCTATTGGCATGCCGCCAATCGGACGGCCTCTTAATCCAGCGTTAACAAAGCTAATGCGTTCGTTTTGGTTCTTCTCATCGGAAGCGGAATTATTTACAATAGGTTTTTTGTTAGCAAAACCTACGGCAATCAGGCGATTGCAATCGATGCCGTGAGTGATAAGCCAATTAGCTACAGCTAAGGCGCGTTTCTGACTTAAATTAAGCATTTCTTCCTCACCAGACATATCACTCAGATGACCTTCGATACGCATAAGTGAAATATAATTTTTTTCCTTAAGGTAAGCTGCGGCATATTCCAGGGCCGGAATGCTTTCTGGCAGAAGTTCGTCTGTGTCCGGCTTAAACTTTATGGCTGAAGGCAGTACCAGGGCATTATTTTCAAGCTGAAAGATGATTTTTTTTGTCTGGCCATTCCCATCTGTCTGGGCAAAGGCAGCATTAAGCAATATCAGGCAGGCTAAGGTGCAGGCAGAGCTAAGTATTTTTATAAATTTCATTTTCTCCGACTCCGGTTAGAATAGTAAAATTAAATTAAGGAATGAAAGGTAGAAAAATCAGCTTAAGAATACAAAGTTTGTGGAAATAATGAGGTATAAAAAAAATAAAAATCCCGGCCATTCAGACCGGGATTTTGTTTAAGAAGTTCTGCTTGCTGGAAGAAGTTGGAAGCTGGTTTCTTATGAATGCAACTTCTGAATTGATGCATAAAGCAAAGGGTATTCGCGCTATTAGTGATCTTTCGATGTTTCACCATCAGGTTTTGAAAATTCCAGTGTCCCGGAGCCTGATGTAATCTGCTTAAATGCTTCAAGAAGCATTTTGTCATTTTCCTTTGCAACAAGGTTCAAAGCAGAGCTGCCGTTACTGCTGATAAACTCTGCAAAGGTATTTGGAGAAGAGTGGAGGTTGACCATAATTATTATTCTGCGTCAGTCGTAAAGCTGCCGTAATAAATTGTTCTGTAACCAATATTTGAACCCTTGTGAAAAAAGTACTTTTCACCGCCTTTGCATCAGGCAGGAGATTATTTTCAACTTGTAAGATTCGTGAAGAAACGATTGATGACTGTGCAATTATAAAACTACTGCAGCAAAATAAAATTAGTCCTGTTATAACAACAAATAAAGTACTTCTTTTCATTCAAATTACTTCCATTATTATGATTAGTTTATAGGCGCTGCAATAAAGCTGTGTATAATAAAAGTATAAGAGTTAGACTCCGGTCGATTCAGAAAAATTATTTTTTGATGATAATTATGTTTTAGGTGAGATCCGCTGAAGTCCTGTATTCATTATTTAAATACATAAATTACATGTTCTGACTTTTTTGCACTAATTCTTTTAAGATTTTCGGGACTGATTTTTTAATTGCAGGGGAGAGTGTATTCAGGTATTGGCCTTTAGTAATTAATAAGACCTCTTTGGTTAAATCCGGATATTCTCGCGTTATTTTAACAATTATTTTTAAAGCAGTAGAACGCACAGATGGCTGTTTATAAATATCCTTCCACAAATTAACACAGAAATCAAATAAGAGCCCTTGATGATCTTCATTTAATTCCATTTTTAGGAGGATCTTAAGCAGTTCCCTTTGGTGGCCGTCGGTTTTATCTGCCAGGGAGTTTATAATAAGTTCCGTATATGCCTGAAACCTGGTGTCATTTTCTTCCATACAGATACTTAAAAGCCAGGCTGCCCGCCATGAAAACGGCTGTTTATTTGAAACTGCAAGAAGAATTGCCTCTTCAAACACTTCAGGGTGGTTATTTACATAGGCGATCATATCAGGCTTATAGAAGCTTAATAAGACGCTTTCAAATTCTGTTGTCATAAAATAGTAAATATGAATTTTCGGAATTTAAAATAGTCATTTTTCCCATATTTTCATGCAGAAGGACTAGAATGTCAAAATACTTAGCAGAAGCGTTCAGACTTTGCATTAATTATGGTATTTTAATAATCTTAATTTAAAAATGAAATTTTACATTCCAGAATTTGCGATTTTTAAACAGCCAGAGTCAATTAAATTTTGTAAGGGTTACACGCAGAATGATAAAATATTTCCTGGTTTTTACTCTGATAACTTTCATGGGACAAAAGTGTACTGCACAGCACAAAATACCGGCTGATTCAGCAGCTAATTGGCAAAGCGACATAGATTACCTCGCACATGAATTAACCCGTGTACACCCCCGTTTCCGGAATTGCGGCTTGCCGGCATCGATAGACAGTGTAAAAGAGAATTTAAAGAGCCGGATTGGATCTCTAACCGATGCTCAAATAGCTGTTGAGATCCAAAAACTGCTCGCAGCCGTTGGTGATGGTCATACGATTCTTTTCCCTTTTGGGATGAAGAAGGGAGCCCTCCTGCGTATTCCACTGATGTTCTGGCTTTTTGATGACGGGCTGTTTGTAATTGACGCACCACAAAAGCAGTTCATTGGCCGAAAGGTTCTTCGCATCGGGAGCTTAGACACAGATGAGCTTTTGATGAAGATTAAACCATTTATAAGCCAGGATAACAATCAGCAGTTCCTCTGGGCCGCTCCTTTTTATTGTACAATCACAGACTTTCTGATGTCGGCAGGTGCAATTAAGAGTCGTGATTCAGCAACAATTACATTTGAGAATAATGTAAATTGTTCATTCACTGCTGAAACAATTGATCCGGGAAAGCTTGAAATTAAGCTTGTTCCTCCCAAAAGTGGGATTGCCCCAGCCTATCTGATCAATAGGGAGGCTAATTTCAGAGTTGAAGAAATCAGGCCTGACGTGCTCTATGCTGCCGTAAATTCGATGAATGATTCCCAGGGAAAGACGCTGGAAGAATTTGGAAAAGAGCTAAGGAATCTGTTAAAGCCTTATAAAAAGATGATACTAGACTTACGGTACAACAATGGGGGCGAGGCATCAAAAGCAGATGAACTGTTCAGGACATGTGTGAATTTCGATGTAGAAGGCGGCAGAATAGCCGTACTGGTGGGAAGAATGACATTCTCAGCAGCACAGACCTTTGCGTCAAGAATAGATCAATGGACCAATGCTTTTTTTGTGGGGGAGAGGACAGGCTCAAAGCCAAATCATTATGGAAATGAACGGCCATTCAAGCTGCCGTATTCAGGTCTTAGGGGAACAATTTCATCAGGATACAACCAGCCTGTAAGTGC
>JBLNEL010000498.1:0-6012 GCA_050262615.1 Bacillota bacterium | reverse complement strand
GTATTAAAGCACCTTATAAATATTGGTGAACTCACACCTAAGCATTTTGAACTCGAGACCGAATGCATGTCAAGCTGGAATCCCGTTGCCAAAGCACTTGAAAAAGGTACAGTAGACGCTGCATGCGTGCTTGCACCTATAGCAATGGATCTTTACAGCTATGAAGTCCCCATAAAACTTATACTTTTTGCACACAGAAACGGCAGTATATTTGTAAGAAGCAAATCAGGCAAAGATGACGCTTCAGATCCCGCTAAGTTCTTTAAGCAGAGGTCATTTTTTATACCGCATACTATGTCTGTGCATAATATACTTGCACATATGTTCTTTACCGGAATTGGAATAAAGCCCGGGGTAACAGGAAAGGATGATGTCGATATTGCTTTAGAAGTAGTGCCGCCTGTTAAAATGCCCGAATTCCTGGCCTCAGGTCCTGAAGCGGCAGGTTACTTAGTAGCCGAACCTATAGGGACCAAAGCAATCGCATCAGGTGTTGCCGAGCTGCAGTTTCTTTCAAGTGAAATGTGGGAAAACCATCCATGCTGCGTAGTAGCAATGCAGGAAGATTTTATCAGCAGCTACAGCGAAGCCGTATATGAATTTACTGAGATGCTCGTCTATGCCGGCCAATATATCGATCAGAAACCGGGAATGGCAGCTGAAGTTGCTGTTAACTTCCTGGATCCCGATAAGAGTTTAGGTCTCAAGGTTCCGCTTCTTAAAAACGTTTTAACTGAACCGCTCGGAATTAAAACAGGCGATCTTTATCCTTCTGTTGATGACCTTGACCGCATTCAGCGCTATATGCATTACAAAATGGGTATTGGAAACCTGATAGATCTTAATAAGTTCGTTGATCTCAGATTTGCCGATAAAGCATGCAAAGACCGTTCGAAGTCCAGGCCAAGCCTCCTTCATGAATCAGACGGCAGAGCACTCGAGATACTTAACCGCAGACTGCTTGACGATAAGGAACAGAAAAGAAAATCGCTGCTTAATAAAGAAGGCAAATATCTTATGTTTACCCTCGGAAACCAGCAGTTTGGAATAGACATACTGAAGGTTAAGGAAATCGTAAAAATGGTCCCCATAAGATCGATGCCTCATTCTCCTGAATATATTAAAGGCATTATTAATTTAAGAGGCAAGGTATTCCCGGTTATTGATTTAAGACTCATTTTCGGAATGAAGAGCGTTGAATATAATAACAAGACTGTCATTATAGTGCTTGAGATCGAAGCAAATGATAAAACTGTTCAGATGGGAGCAATTGTTGATTCTGTTTCAGAAGTAGCCGATATAAAAGCAGCTGATATCGAGGATACACCGGCATTCGGTGTAACTGTTAATACTGAGTTTATAAGTGCCCTTGTTAAGTCGGAGACAAATATAAAGATACTGCTTAACATTGATAAAGTGCTCAATTTTGAAGGACTAAATGCAGTAAGCAGTATGAACCAGTAATTACATTGGGAATTCCCCCCTTTTTGGTATAAACTGCAGGGGCTTTCTTAAAAGCAGGTATATAGAATAGATATAATTTTCGCAGTATTATTCAGAATAATATATTTTGAACTCTGCAGAGTATGATTCTCTAAACCGGGTTTTTGGGACAGCCCCTTTGTTTTTACTTACGGTAAAGAAATAATTAACAATTATTTAACACACTTTTATTCAGTAATTAATTATTTTATCTTATATTGTTTCTGTTAGTTTACTCAAAAAAACATAGTTTTGGAAAACATAGTTTTTGATAATGTTGCCTGTTGCAAAATTTAGTTTACTGAAAATAAAAATAGTGGGAAAATATCATGCAGGAAAATTTCACAAAGGAAATTGAAAACTTAAAAGTAAGTCTGATCAAAATGGCTTCAATTGTAGATGAGCAGGTAGAGAGAGCAACAAAAGCACTTGAAACCGGGAATATTGAACTAGTAAAAGGGATAAAAGCAAAGGATAGTGAAATAGACGCATATGAAAATTTAATTAAAACACAGTGTGAAAATATTCTTGCATTGTTTCAGCCTGTAGCTACCGACCTAAGGTTTATCATGTCTGCACTGATGATCAATAATGAACTCGAAAGGTGCGGAGATATTGCTGTTAACGTTGCACAGAGGGTAAAGAAGACAAGCGAATATCACTCGCTTGTGCTTGAGACAAAAATTCTGGAGATGGAAAAACTCGCACAGGGCATGGTAAAAGATGCTATTGATTCATTTATAAATATGAATAAAGAGCTTGCCCAGAAAGTGCTTGATACAGATGAATCGGTCGATAAGCTCAATAAAGAAAATTTCAGGTCCCTGGTTGCAAAAATGCAGTCCGACCCGTCGCTAATTGAACCTTGTGCACATCTTATAATTATGACAAGACAGGTTGAGCGCATGGCTGACCACGCAACAAATATTGCTGAGGATCTGGTATTCTATGTCGATGCTGAATTTATTTCGCACAAGAAAAAGCTAAGCAAGCGTAATGAAGATATAAGCTGATCTGATAAATATTTTTTATAAACTTAAAAGCGGAATTCATTTCTTTTTTGAATTCCGTTTTTTTTATTAAACAAAAAAAAAGGAATGCAGATAATATCCACATTCCCCTATCACTAAACTGAATATTAATAATAATATCAGCCGTACTTTCCTGAAATATATTCCTCAGTCAGCTTTTGCGCCGGCCTGGTAAATATATCCTTTGTAATATTAAATTCAATCATCTCGCCTAAGAGCATATAGCCGGTATAGTCTGATACACGTGAGGCCTGCTGCATATTATGTGTAACAATAACGATCGTATAGTTTTTCTTAAGCTCGAGCATCAGCTCTTCTACTTTCATAGTAGCAATAGGATCGAGAGCCGAACAGGGCTCGTCCATTAAAATTACCTCAGGTTCAACTGCAAGCAGGCGTGCAATGCAAAGTCTCTGCTGCTGGTCAAGCGGCAGTTCAAGGGCTGAATGGTTGAGCTTATCTTTAACATTATCCCACATCCAAGCGCCCCTCAGGCTTTTTTCGGCGATCTCTTCAATTTTTCTTTTATCGTTTAAGCCTGCTACTTTAAGTCCATAGGTTACATTTTCCCAAATAGTAAGAGGGAATGGATTAGGTCTTTGAAAAACCATACCTACTCTTTTCCTGAGCTCAGTAACTTCCATGGAAGAATTATAAATATCAGCTCCGTCGAGCAGTATCTTTCCTGTAACCTTGGTTCCTGGTATAAGATCATTCATGCGGTTTAAGCAGCGAAGAAGCGTCGACTTGCCGCAGCCGGAAGGACCAATAAGGGCAGTTATAAGGTTTTGCTGCACCGGCATGTTTACTGCTTTGAGTGCATGGAATTTAGTGTAAAATAAATCCAGTCCGGATATTTCAATTTTATTTTGTGTTGTTATCATATTCCTTTAATTTATTATCAGCCGAACCTGCCGGTGATATAGTCGTGTGTTTCTTTAATTGCAGGAGCTGTAAACATCTGGCTTGTAAGCCCGAGCTCAACAAGCTCACCCATAAGGAAGAAAGCTGTTTTATCGGCTACACGGGCAGCCTGCTTGGTGTTATTTGTTACAAGTACAATTGTATACTGTTTTTTAAGCTCTGCAAGAGCATCTTCAATTTTTGCAGTTGAAATAGGATCAAGTCCTGAACAGGGCTCGTCAAGCAGAATTACTTCAGGCTTCATTGCAAGCACCCTTGCAAGGCAAAGTCTCTGCTGCTGTCCGCCTGAAAGCCTGAGTCCGGAAAGCTTAAGTCTGTCTTTCACCTCCTCCCAGAGGAAAGCATCTTTAAGGCTTTTTTCTACCAGCTCATCTAAATATTTCTTATCGCTGACTCCCGAAAGCCTTGGCCCGTAGACCACGTTTTCATAAATGCTCATTGGAAGGGGGACCGGCATGGCGAAAACCATTCCTACTTTTTTCCTGAGTTCTACGACATCAAATCCATCGTTGTATATATCATTTTGATCCATCATGATCTGACCTTCAGATCTTGTCTCATTCTCAAGGTCATTCATACGGTTAAGAGCCCTTAGGAAAGTAGTTTTCCCCGAGCCTGCAGGTCCGATAATACCAAAAATTTCATTTGACGGAATTTCAAATTTAAGTTTTTTAAGAACCATATCGTTCTTAAAATAAAAGCTGAAATTATTTATATGGAATTTTGTAATCATTAAAAAACGCCTGAAAAGTAAAAAAGTTAACTTCTTCTGGCTATGAAGCGGTTCATAAGCCAGTAAGCCGAAAGATTAATTATAAGTACAGCAATTATCAGTGTAGCAGCTGTTCCGTAAGCATTTTCCTGAGATATTCCTTCACGTGCAAGTATATAGAAATGAACTGCCATAGTACGTGTAGAATCAAAAACTGAAGTAGGGATACGCAGTGAGGAGCCTGCAGTAAAGATAACAGCAGCCGTTTCGCCAATAGCGCGTCCTATGCTGAGCATTACACCTGTTACTATTCCCGGAAGAGCGTTTGGAAGAATTACTCTTTTTACAGTCTGCCAGCCCGTTGCGCCAAGTGAGAAGCTGACCTCACGGTAAGTCTTTGGCACTGCACGTATAGCCTCCTCCGAAGTCCTGATGATCGTAGGCAGTATCATTACAGCCAGTGTAAGTGCGCCTGAAAGGATTGACCATCCCATTTCAAGTGTGATCACAAAGAATATATATCCGAACAGACCGAAAATAATTGAAGGTATTCCTGCAAGGCAGTCTGTTCCAAATCTTATGATCCTGGTTAAAGCAGATTCCCGTGTATATTCTGAAAGATAGACCGAAGTAAATATGCCCAGCGGAGTTGCAATTATTATTGCTAAGAGCGGCAGAATAACAGAGCCTAAGATTGCAGGAAATATTCCGCCTTTTCGTCCCAGATCCTCGGGCTTGCCCGTAAGGAAACCCAGGCTGAGTACAGGCAGTCCTTTTTCCAGAATAAAGAAAATAATAAATATTAAAATTACAAGAGTAAGAATAGTTGCTCCGCCGAGTAAAACAACTGCGCCGCGCTGCATGTGCCTTGGATTTATTTTCATCGTTTAACCATCCTCTGTCTTAATGCAACACTTGCAATGCCGTTCAGGATAATTATTCCTACGAACAATACCACACCGGTAGCAAAAAGCGCCTGGCGGTGCATTCCTGTTGCATAGCTCATTTCAAGTGCAATGTTTGCTGTAAGTGTTCTTACAGAATCCAGGGCCGAATGAGGTATATTAACCGAATTACCTGCAACCATTATTACAGCCATCGTTTCACCTATTGCGCGTCCAAGTCCCAGAATAATACTAGCAATTATGCCCGAGCGCGAGGCTTTAACGGTAACCATATTTATTGTCTGCCATGTAGTAGCGCCAAGAGCAAGTGAGCCCTCGCGGTAAGACTGGGGCACGGCAAGAATGGAATCTATTGAAATACTGATGACTGTAGGCAGTATCATAATGCCCAGTATAATCGAGCCTGCAAGCAGCGATAATCCCGGTCCGCCAAGATGGTCCCGGATTACCGGGGCAAGGACCATTACACCAATAAATCCATATACAACCGAAGGAATAGCTGCAAGAAGTTCAATTGTGGGTTTAATAATTCTCATAACCTTTCTGGGCACATACTCGCTTAAGAACAGGGCAACTGCAACTCCAAGCGGAGCACCAACTATCATTGCGCCAAATGTGACCCAGAGCGAAGCGGCAATCATCGGGAAAATTCCGAATTTACCCTCCTGCGGCCGCCAGTCGGATGAGAAAAGAAAATCCTTTATTCCATATTTAAAAATGAAGGGCAGGCCTTCGTTAATTATAAACAACGTAATCAGCAGGAGTGCCGAAATTGCTGAGAAAGCAACTGTCATAAGTATCCTGCGCACTCCTTTTTCACCAACCAATTTCATTAAATATACCTGATAATTAGAAAAACAGTTTATTTTGCAGGAAGAAGTCCATTTGACTTAATTGTCTGCTGACCTTCGTCTGAGAGTATATAATCTATAAAATTCTTAACTTCGCCCTGCGGCTG
>JBLNEL010000497.1:0-9699 GCA_050262615.1 Bacillota bacterium | reverse complement strand
CTTCCTGGGGGTTATTTAATCCCTGAAGGTGGACATATTTGCTTACTTTAATAAATCTATGTTCTCTGTCCTTAAAGTAAATTGCGTCAGGTATATTATCCAGTAAAGTCTGGAGGTAATATTTTTCCTTTTCAAGTTCCTGCTGAATTATTTTTCTGCTAGTAATATCATTAACCATTACAAGGATGAGTTCCGGAAGGTTTTTGCCACCTTTTGCGATAGTCAGGTGCATGCGGCAATAAACCAGTTCGCCTTTATTGTTAAAGCAAGGTTTTTCAATTTCCAGATACTTTCCCGGGATAGTGCTGAGTTTTTCAAATGTAGACTCATCAGAAGCAGAAGTGCGGCAAAGATCTCCCAGCTGCATTTTAAGTATCTGTTTTTTGCTAAGGCCGAACATATTCTGCATTGAAGTGTTGCAGTCAAGCATTTGTCCTGATTTACTAAAGATAGCAAAACCGACCTTAGTATTTTTCAGAAGGTTAATAACAACTTCGGCAGGAGAAACAAATGAAGGCTGAATTTCAATATCAGTTTTTTTAAGATGATTGCTACTTTTCAGACATAAGTCATCCAAAATTTCTTTAAGAGCCTCAGGCGTGAAATCTTCTTTGACAAAACAGTTATCTGCACCTGCTCTAAGCAGTTTATATGAAAGCTGATAATCTTTATCATATAAAATAAAAACAAGGGGAATGGATAAAGAGGTTCTTAGCTGTTTAACGCAGTTAAGGTCAATATCAGAATTGCAGAAAATAAGACAAATGCTATAATTATTTATCTCATCTTCCAAGGCTTTCAGATTCAAGGTCTTATAGCAGGTAAAATTAAGCTTATAACCGTTAAGGTTAAAAGAGGAAATTTCAGAAATGAAATTCTTATCATCATTACTAAATAAAGCCAGACAATTTATTTTCTTATTTGCCACAGACATTGATTATGTTTTATAAACCTTGAATTTAATTTTCTTATTTTTTTCAATCAAAATGAGTTAAGCAAGACCTATTAAAGGCCGTTTAGTTTCAAATGACTTAGACATTCAATTTTGGTACAATTTAGAATCATTCTGAACAGAAAATATCATGCTAATTTAATGAAATCTTTTTAAAAGTAAATAGGGTAAGTGCAGAAGAATATTAATATACTTCAAATTTGCACATTAACAGAAAACATGAATTTAATTAAAACATTATAAATACCGGTAAAGACCGGGCGTGTATTTTGGGAAAACCGGTATTTATTTATAAATTATACTAAAAGCATTTGAAAGATGGCTGGAAGCTTATTTATATTTGTGCAGTTCCCGCGAAGAGTAAGAGGGGGAACTGAAAAATTTATCTAATTCAGGTAAAAAAGGAGCATTCAGTCATGAAGCTGTTTAGAAAATGTTCAATAATCGCAGGATTAATCACAATGGGAATCACGTTTTCAGTCAATGGAACCGGACCTTTATTAGCGCAGAGCAACACACAATCTGGTAAGCTCCCGGCCAGAGAGGATATTGAGGCAAAATACACATGGAAACTTTCTGACATATATGCAACAGAGGAGCTTTGGGAGAAGGATTTCAGCTGGGTAAACGACAATTTAAAAGAATATGCCAGGTTTGAAGGTAAATTGAGCAAGTCTGCAGCTGATCTATTAGCAGCGTTGAAATTTGATGATGAAGTAGGGATGAAGGTTTCGAGGCTTCACTTATATGCTTCATTAAGCAAGGATCTTGACCTGACGAATTCGACTAACAGTGCAAGATATGAGAGAATTACAGCCTTATACTCAAAAGTTGGTGCAGCCAGTGCATACCTGCGTCCAGAGATAACAGTACTGCCTGAGGAAAAGATCAATGAATTTATGAAATCCTCGAAAGAATTAGCGGTATACAAGCATCAGTTTGAGAACATTTTCAGGACAAAGAAGCATACACTTTCAAAAGAACAGGAAGAGCTATTAGCATTAAGCTCAGAGATTGCGCAGGTACCATATCATGCATTTAACGTATTTACAGATGCTGAGGCGCAGTTTCCCACGGTAAAAGGACCGGATGGAAAAGACATTGAGATATCGCATGGAAGATACAGTGCAGCATTATTCTCAACCGACAGGGAATACCGTGAGAGGGTATACAGGGGTTTTTACAAGCCTTTCAAAGAATACAAAAACACATTAGCTGCATTATTTAACGGGAATCTTAAGTCCCACAGTTTTTATTCAAAAGCAAGGAAGTATAATTCCTCACGTGAAGCAGCACTTGATGCAAACAATATTCCGGTTTCTGTTTACGACAATCTGGTAAAGACAGTTGATCAAAACCTTAAGCCGCTGCAGAGGTGGGTAAAAATTAAAAAAAGAGTGCTGGGATTAAAAGAAATACATTTATTTGACACATACGTAACGTTATTTCCGGGAGTAAAAAAGGAATATGACTATCAGAAGGCTGTTCAGATTGTAACAGAAGCATTAAAGCCGATGGGTGAAGATTACATTTCGAAGCTTAAGACGGCTTTTGATAACCGCTGGATAGACGTATATGAAACGAAGGGAAAACGGAGCGGTGCATATTCTTCAGGGACCACATACGGTGTACATCCATATGTACTGTTAAACTGGAATAATCAGTTAAACGATGTTTTTACGCTGGCTCATGAAATGGGGCATAATATGCATTCCTATTACACAGGGCAAAGTCAGCCATATCCGTATGCAGATTATTCAATATTTGTAGCTGAAGTAGCCTCTACAGCAAATGAAGCGCTTTTGCTTGATTATTTAATAGAGAACGCTCAAAGCAGGGAAGAAAAGCTAGCGCTGATAGAAAAATACCTGACAAATATTACGACAACATTTTACCGTCAGACCGGTTTTGCAGAATTTGAAGAGAAAGTGCATGAGAAAATAGAAAAAGGGGAGCCGCTTACGCCGGACACATTATGTGCCATGTATGGGGAACTTGCTCAAAGGTATTTTGGTTCTGAGATGGTAGTAGATGAGGAAGAGACATATACGTGGGCGAGGATCCCTCATTTTTACTATAATTTTTATGTTTATCAGTATGCGACAGGCTATGCCGCCAGTCAGGCGCTTGTAGCGAAGATAAAGCAAGAAGGGCAGCCTGCAATCGACAGGTATCTGGATTTTCTAAAGTCAGGCAGTTCAGATTATCCGATCAATGTATTAAAGAGAGCCGGGGTGGACATGAACTCACCCGAGCCGGTATTACAGACTATAAATAAGATGAACCAATTGCTTGACCAGATGGAAAAGCTGCTTGACGAAAAATAATTAATAAGATATATTGTGATAGGAAATTAGGCGAGTTTATAATGCTCGCCTTCTTTATGTCCATAAATGATTTTTCAGGAATTCAAATAAAGAGAAAGTAAAATGAAGATTTATTCAAAAAAGGATCTAAATGCTTATCATTTTTCACTTACATATGATGATATAAGTTTGATCCCAACAGAGATTTCAAGAATAAGGAGCCGGGTTGAGGCTTCAACAAAGACAGAATTTTTAGGTCTGGAACTTGGAGTTCCGATCGTATCGAGTCCGATGGATACAGTGACAGGGCTCAAGATGGCAGAAGAGCTGACCGAATTAGGATGTTTGGGGATATTAAACAGATTTGATTCCTCGTTAAATGCAATTCTAGATAATACCGATACTCACCCCGGGGTCAGAGGAGTTTCTGTTGCATTAAATACTGAATTAGATGTAATAGAAAAACTTGCATGCAACAAATATGTAATCTGTATAGACACAGCCAATGCAAACAACAAGGCAGTACTTGCGAAGACAGAAGAAATAAAGAAGCGTTTTGATGTACAGGTAATGGTAGGCAATATTGCCCATGGTGCTTCATTAAAGCAGCTAGTAGATTCAGGAGCCGATGCAGTAAGGGTCGGCATCGGGTCAGGCAGTGTATGCACCACTTCAATTCAGACCGGGATAGGGATTGGTCAGGTTTCATCTTTATTAAACGTATATTTTTCAAGGGAAGATCAAAAGCTTCCAATAAAGATCATAGCTGATGGCGGAATAAAGAGTCCAGGTGATGTTGCAAAAGCTATAGCTTTAGGAGCAGACGTAGTAATGCTCGGGCGAATGCTTGCAGGTACAAAGGAGACACCAAGCGAAGTAATAAAATACAATGGACAGCTTTGGAAGAAGTATCGCGGGTCAGCTTCCTTCGGTGTAAAGATGAGAAACGAATTCATTGAAGGTGAAGAGACAATGGTTCCATATAAAGGAGCAGTTAAGAGCATAGTAGACAGCATTTCAGACGGATTAAAAAGTGCAATGAGCTACATGAATTGTTTCTCACTAGAGGAGCTAAGGACCACTGAAACCTTTGCTGTTTTAAGCAACAGTTCATATCTTGAAAGGCTGCCAAAAATATAATGTAGATATTATTTATTAAGGCAGAAGTTTTTTTAAGCCGTACAGATAAAGAGAGTAATATAACTCTTAAAAATGTGCGGCTTTTTAATTTTGCAATGACTTATAAATCTCCTTTAATTTAGCTGAGACTTGCGCAAATGTCAGTCAATGGCGGATCAAATTTTTCCTGAAAGATCTCAAAATATATTTTGCTGCCGATAGAGTTCTTTACGTTTGTATTTTCAACAATGTCTTTATAGGTTTTATAGCAATCGAGAGCCTTATGGAAGTTTTCCATATCAATTTCCTCAGCTGCAACGACGCAGTCGATATCTTCTCTTTGAGAAAATTTCAGCTGATGAATGCCAGAAGACATTTTTGCCTGAAGCTCATTCAATGTAAAGAAAGCCAGGCGCTGAGGATGAGTTGTTGAGTTATCTTTCAAATCAACAAAAACCCTTTTTACAATTCCATGAATTATAATATGGTCATGAAAGCCGCTGACTCCATGAACGGCATAGGTTACAATGACGTCGGGTTTTATATTTTCAATTTCATTTTTAACAACTCTTTCTATTTCCCGAGGGTCCATTTCCTTTAATCCGCTGTCAGGCAGATCAAGTACAGTCAAGCCTGAAAGGTCAAGTGTTTTTGCGACCTCCTGCATTTCATTAAACCGGATCTCTCCCATCTGTTCGATAGAATATCCATATTTAAATCTTTCCTTAGTAGCGCCGCCTTTAGTTAAAGTAAGCAGGTAAACCTCGTATCCCAGGCGTCTTTGTCTGGAAATTGCGGGTGCCGGGCCGAAGGACTCATCATCAGGATGAGGAAAAATGTAGAGGATCTTCATTGTTTTCTCTATTTATATGTTTCCGGTGTTAAAAGCCAGAGATAATCAGATCTTCCAGCCTTTCATTAAAAATATCTTTTTTTACCAGAAATTCAAAATATCCGTGTGATTCAGGGACATTCTTAGCTTCCAGGTTCAATCCTATACTGTAAGAGGCAATCAGGTTGCCTGTAAAAAGATTATATATTTTAATCTCTCTTTTTCTGCAGTTATCAGATACTTATATCCAGTATATGTCAGATCGGGGAAAAGCTCAGAAAAGACTCTGCTTTTATATCCAGGGAAGTTTTCGTCTGATCTTATCAAAGCGTAATTTTTCATATGGAAAAGGTAATAATCCTTTTCATCATAGATTTCCGAATTGCTGTCTGAGAAAATTTTTGTTTTTTTTAATGCATTATTATCAGGGATTATCTCTCTGTTTTTATAGCGTTTCAGAAAGATGCTGAATTTATCATCAGAGGGCAATTTAATTTGTTCAGGTTTCAGGTTTGAAACAAAATCGAAGTTACCGCTATATGACCTATAGAGATCGATATATTGTTCAATGCCAAGTTCGTTCATCAGGAAAGTTGAATACAAGGCTGCGACAGGATAAGTAACAGAAGCATCCTCGGAAGAAAAATCGCTGTAAGAAAGAATTGAATTAAAAGGGACATAGGCTGAAGACTGCAGAAATTCTCCGATATTCAGAATAACATTTCTAGCAATACCGCCTCTGCCGCCGGCTGCAGAAGCAAATCCTTCCTGCAAAAACGGGAGAGTAAAAAGAGGAATATTTTTTATTCTGAAATTCATCAGCAGGTGAGACAACTCATGAAAATGACAGTTATAAGTAGTAACAATCTGGTCGTCTGATAAAAGATATAACCCACGGGTATTAAAGCCTGTTATTTTTTTAATTGAGGCACTATCGCTGCAGAGAACATAAAATATTTTATTTGCCGAAAGAAATTGTTTTTCACTTTCATTTATTCTCAGAAGGGAAAGCATGCCTTCGCAGAACTGTTCGAGCTGATCAGCAGCATAATTGTTAAAGTATGAAGTATCCTGTATTATGAAGTTGAAGTAGCGTGTTGAAAATCTTTTCCAGTTTCGTGTAAAATAGCTTACCGGGGAAATATATTTACCGGATCTAAAATAAAAATCTTTGGAATAATTTATTCCGGGGACGAAGAATTCGACTTTAAGATAATCCTTATCAAGCTGTTTTTCCCTAAGCTCATAATGGTAGCTGCCTTGTCTGATCTTTTCTTTTATATTGACGTCAATATCATATGAGATAAGGAATTTATTTTTTACACCTTCATAAGAGATCCCCAATCTGGAGGAGATCTTTAATTCATCCGGGTCTGTATATTTTGCAACGTCAGCATTATTCTTTACTAGCTCTTTAAAGAAATTTTCAGTTGATGATGTGTTGTTGTTCAGCCGTGTGCCTGCAAATAAACTGGTAAAACATATAAATACAGCTAAAAAGCAAGGAAGTGATTTCTTCATGAATGATACCCCAGTGAATTATTACTTAAGTATGTATGTCAAGCAAATATTAAAAACAGAAAATAACTAAAAAAGGGATACTGAGAAAGTATACAGGGGGAGTAAGTGAAAATAAAAAAAGTATACAGGATCTTCTCCTGTATACCTTTATTAAAAAGCTATGTGTCAGCTAAAGCTTATTTCAGTTTTACGGCTCTAAGCCTAAGGGAATTACTAACAACTGATACAGAGCTAAAGGACATTGCAAGAGCCGCAAACATCGGGTTAAGCAGTCCGAAAGCTGCGAGGGGTATTCCGAGGACGTTGTAAATAAAGGCCCAGAAGAGGTTTTGCTTAATTGTTCTTATAGTTCGTCTTGACAGTTTTATTGCACTTACAACCCCTTTAAGGTCACCTTTCAGAAGAGTAATATCAGCTGTTTCTATTGCCACGTCAGTTCCTGTACCCATTGCAATTCCCACGTTACTCTGAGCAAGTGCAGGAGCATCATTAATACCATCTCCGACCATTGCGACAACAGTCCCATTGGTCTGATATTTTTTTATCTCATTTGCCTTATCGTGGGGAAGGATACCGGCAGAGAAGTTATTGATCCCAACGCGATCAGCAATTGCCTGTGCGGTTTTCTGGTTATCACCGGTAAGCATAACGACATTAATATTCATTTTCTTCAGTTCAGCTATAGCCTGAAGAGATGAATCCTTAACCGGGTCTTCAATTGCAAGCAGACCCTTAAGCTCACCATTTACTGCAATATAAATGACAGTTTTGCCTTCAGCTGAAAGCTTTCCGGAAGTCTCATTAAATCTGTCAGTTTTGAGTGAATAATCAGCCATCAGTTTATCATTACCAATTGCTACGGCGTCACCGCCATTAATAACAGCTGAGATGCCATGGCCGGTAAAGCTTTGGAATACTTCAACATTCTTTAGTTCTATTGCTCTTGATTTGGCAGATTCAACAATTGCCAGGGCAAGCGGGTGTTCTGACTTATTTTCGGCTGATGCAGCAATTCTGAGAAGTTCATTTTCAGATATACCATGGGCAACGATATCTGTTACAGCCGGTTTTCCTTCAGTTATTGTGCCGGTTTTATCAAGAATAATAGTTGAAATCTTATGAGCCTCTTCAAGGCTTTCCCCGTTTTTAATAAGTATTCCATGATTAGCCCCAAGACCTGTTCCAACCATAATTGCCGTAGGAGTTGCCAGTCCCAGAGCGCAGGGGCAGGCAATAATAAGCACGGCCACGAAATTTACCAGAGCGAAATTGAATGCATTATCACCGCCGATTATTAACCAAGCTAAGAAAGTGATAAATGCAATAGCAACAACTACGGGTACAAAAACAGAAGCAATTTTATCTGCCAGTTTCTGGATAGGGGCTTTAGATCCCTGTGCTTCTTCGACCAGGCGAATAATTTGACCCAGGACAGAGTTATTGCCTAAAGCCGTAATTCTGAAATTAAAAGACCCGGTTTTATTAATAGTGCCGCCGGTGACCCTGGAATTTAATTTCTTTTCAACCGGAATACTTTCGCCGGTTATCATTGATTCATCCACAGTAGAATATCCTTCAGTGATCACGCCGTCAGCCGGAATTTTTTCTCCCGGACGTACCACGACAATATCGTTTAATGCAAGATCTTCCAATTTAACTTTTAACTCACTGCCATTCTTTAATACCGAAGCTGTTTTAGGTTTGAGCTCAATAAGTTTTTTAATTGCCGAGCCAGTTTTTTGTTTTGCTCTATTCTCAAGCCAGCGTCCCAAAAGGATGAGGGTTATTATAACAGCTGTAGAGTCATAATAAACGTGAGGTGTTTTGCCTGAAGAAACAACCAGTTCAGGAAAGAGAGTAGCAATAAGGCTATATAAATAAGCAGTCCCTGTTCCTATTGCCACAAGTGAGTTCATATCTGCTGCCAGGTGTTTCAGATTATTCCAGAATATGACAAAGAAACGTTTACCAGAGATAAAAACAATTGGAGTAGTAAAGATGAGCAACAACTTATTAATATAATCCATCAATTTCATATGGCTCAAAGCTGAAGGAAAGAGTTTGTGAAACCATGTAAATTCCATTGACATACTGACAAGAAATACCGGAATTGTAAGTGTCAGTGCAAAAATAAGGTCCTTTGTCAGAGACTTGTAGTACTGGTTAAACGAACTATCTTCCTCAGTTTTTGGCTGATCTGCTGAAGGCAGCTCACCAAGAACCGGAAGAGGCATTTTATATCCAGCATCCTCAACCGCTTCGGCTATTTTATTTAAGTCGACTTTAGATGTATCGATCTCGAAGCTTGCTTTTTCGGTGGCAATATTAACGGCAACGCTTTTTACACCTTCTATTTTTCCAATAGCCTTTTCCACTCTGGCCACGCAGCTTGCGCAAGTCATACCTTCTACGGGCAGATTAAATTTCTTTAATTTATTATCATCTATAAGGTTTTCCATAACATCACCTGAGTTTATTATTCAGGTCCATGGATGAAGTAATCGATGGACCTGATTTAAATAGTTATTACAAACAAATAAAAGCAGAGTTAAACTACTTTATATCCGGCATCTTCAATAGCCTTTTCAATCTGATGCAAAGTTATTTGAGATTCATCGAATTCAATTTCAGCCGATCCAACTTTAACCTCTTTTGTATTTACAGGAAGCTTTGAAAGTGCTTTTTTTACAGCCATAACGCAATGACCGCAGCTCATACCATTAATCTTTAATTCAGAAGTTTTCATAAGAACAATATCCTTTTTTATTTTGTCTACAATACAAAGATAGCAAAGGATATAAGCCGGTGTGTTATAAAATTTTCAGAAAATGTTATACTTTATTTTGTATGTAAAAGTCAGATGAGTTTATCAATCGGCTTTCTGGTATTACCTGCAATTTCCTTAAACCGGCTGGCAGTAAGCCCTGTTATTTTTCTAAACTGGTTAGACAAATGCTGCACGGAACTAT
>JBLNEL010000496.1:0-10609 GCA_050262615.1 Bacillota bacterium | reverse complement strand
TAACATAAAGATAATTTGTAATATAACCCAGTTCAAACCTTGTTGTAAATCCGGATGTACCGGTCATGCTGTAATGTACACGTCCGCCGAATTTAAGCTTTTGTGTATCAACCCCTGACTCTGGGCTTTTGCAGCTCGTTTGTAATTTTAAATAGAATTCTGATCTGCTGTAGGTTTTCTTGAAGTCCTTGCAGAAACGAAATTCAGAAGAGGAAAAGCAGAAATTAGTTTATCAATTTCTTGCAGACCATCAAATTTCAAAAAGATTCATAAATTCCGGAACAAATATACAAGGTAAGTACATTTATTAGGAAGCATTTTTTCATCCTGCCCTGCGCTATCCCTGAATTCATATTATATCGAGTTCATTTATATCATGCCGGATTTGTACCAGGCCTTAGCTCAAACTGTTAGATACGAAGAATCTTAGGGTTTATTGTTAGTGAAATATTTTATAAATTCACAAAACTTTTTTGACTAATTATTAGAATTGATATGCGCTGGTGCTTGAAATTATATTTTGATCTTTTTCTCCTATTTTCCTTTCCCGGAAATCTCTTGTCACAGATTAATCCAAAGGAAATTGATAAGGTTCTGACAGAATTTTTTAATGAAGGAAAATTTCAGGGCACGGTACTTATTGGTAACGACTCGGGAATTGTTTATGAAAAGGGCTTTGGTTATGCAAATGCCGAATATAATATTCCAAATACACCTCAGACAAAATTCCGGATCGCTTCGATCACTAAGTCTTTTACATCAATGCTTGTAATGCAGCTTGCTCAGGAGGGTAAAATAAAATTAAATGGGAAGATAACCGACTACCTGCCTGATTACCCTGCTAAAACCGGCAGCAAAATTACAATTCATCACCTTCTGTCACATACTTCCGGATTGGGTCATTATGAAATGATACCGGGTTTTTATAGTTCTTATAGTTATTTGCCATTCAGACATACCGATTTCTTAAAACTTTTTAAAGACGCCCCCCTGCTTTTTGAACCCGGCAGCCGGTATAATTACAGCAGCCTGGGCTACTACCTGCTTGGCGTAATTTTAGAAAAAATCTCCGGTGAGTCTTATGAAGACCTTCTGAAAGAAAGAATCTTCAACAGGCTTGGAATGTCTAATACAAGTGTCGACAACTGTAAAAGAATTGAAAAGAACCGCGCTATGGGTTATGAAAATACACGATCTGGACTTCAGAATGCTGAGTACAGAAATATGTCGACAGCACTCGCCACCGGTGATATCTTATCTACTGTCAGAGATCTTTATATCTGGGACAGGGCTTTATATACCGATAAGCTCCTTCCGGCTTCAATAAGAGATATATTATTTAAACCTAACCTGAACAGCTATGGCTATGGCTGGTCAATTAACAATACTGCACTCTCCGATGGAAACATTCTTAAAGGAGTTTCACATACCGGCACAACTAACGGCTTCAGATCCATAATCTGCAGATTCTTAAACAAACATACTGTAATAATCATGCTTTGCAACTCTGATAATTCGGATGTAAGCCTGGTAAGTGAAGCCTTGAAGAACGTTTTATTCGAAAATCCTCAGGTGGTTAAAAAAAATCAATAATTCACTTGCAGTAAATTAATACTTGAATCGTAATATGCTATATTAGTATTATTTACTATCAGACTGTGCTGAACCTCAGACAGTATAATTTTCATTATTAAAAAGGAGTAATATTTGGAGTGGATAACTGATCCTCAGAGCTGGATTGCGCTCGTTACATTAGTCGTTCTTGAAATAGTTCTTGGAATTGACAATATTATCTTCATCTCAATCCTTACCGGAAAACTTCCTAAGGAAAGTCAGAATAAAGCCAGACTTACAGGACTTTCCCTTGCAATGCTGACCAGAATAGCTTTACTTTTTTCATTATCTGTTATAATGAAGCTGACTTCCCCTTTGTTTTCTGTCTTCAGCGCTGAAATTTCAGGCAGAGATATTATCTTAATTGCCGGAGGCCTTTTCCTTCTGGCAAAAAGTACACATGAAATTCATGAAAAGCTCGAAGGCGAAGAATCTGACGACCCGGTTTCAAAAACTTATCCATCTTATACTTCTGTGATAATTCAGGTAATACTGCTTGATATTGTATTCTCGCTTGATTCAGTTATAACTGCAATCGGTATGGTTGATGAGCTCTTTATAATGATCACAGCTGTTGTAATTGCCGTAGGTTTCATGCTTGTCTTTTCAGGTGTCGTAAGCCGGTTCGTCCTGGAGCATCCTACTATTAAAATGCTTGCATTAAGCTTTTTACTCCTTATAGGCGTATCGCTTATTGCTGAAGGATTCGATCAGCATATCCCTAAAGGGTATATCTATTTCGCAATGGCATTTTCCGTCTTTGTCGAAATGCTGAATCTGAAGGCCAGGTCGAAAAGGAAAACAACCCCGGTACTTCTTAGAAACACCTATGCAGAGCAGAACGCAGATAAGTAAATCTTTATGGAAAGTCCCGGAATACTAGATGATCCGGGACTTTATATCTTATTCTTCCCGAAAGTTAATTCCTTCACTCTCCTTATTTTGGGAAAATATAGAATTTATGCCTGAATAAGTATTTTAAAGACATTTATTGCTCAATTATTTGCATATTAGTAATTGTATATCATTGTTTGAAAATTCAATCCTTTAGATGCAGAACAATAAAAATAAATTACTGCTGATACTCAGCATTGTAGGCCCTGGTCTTATCACCGTAAATGCAGGCAACGACGCTGGCGGAATTGCTACTTATTCTACCGTTGGCGCTTCATTCGGATATAAAATGCTCTGGGGCTTGCTCTTAATTACTTTCAGCCTAGCTGTTATTCAGGAAATGAATGCACGTATGGCTGTCGTTACAGGCAAGGGACTCTCTGACCTGATTAGAGAAAACTTCGGAATGAAGTGGTCCGTCTTTGCTATGCTTACCCTCTTTATTGCAAATTTCGGTGTTTGTGTTGGCGACTTTGCAGGAGTTGCTGCCAGTCTGGAGTTGTTTGGCATAAGTAAATATATTTCTGTTCCCGTAGTAGCTATTCTGGTTTGGCTTCTCATAACAAAAGGTACCTACTCAACAGCAGAAAAGGTCTTTCTTGCTTTCACACTGGTCTTTTTTACCTATATAATTACTTGCTTTAAGGTAAAACCAGTTTGGTCTGAAGTTTTCAGGTCGCTGGTTACTCCCACACTGGAGTTTGATAAAACCTTCATTCTGACTTTTATTGGAATGATTGGAACTACAATTACTCCTTATATGCAGTTTTATCTTCAGTCTTCTATTGTCGAAAAAGGAATAAGCATTGAGAATTACAAGTACGAAAAGCTGGATGTTTACCTGGGAGCAATTTGGGGTGACCTTGTTTCTTTTTTTATTATTGTGTGTACCGCAGTTACTTTATACCAGGCAGGTATTCATATAGAAAGCGCTGAGGAAGCTGCCGCTGCTTTAAGACCCCTTGCCGGCAATTACGCCTCTCTACTTTTTGCCACCGGATTACTTGGAGCATCGATACTGGCAGTAACTATAATTCCTTTATCAACTACATATGCAATTTGTGAATCCTTTGGATTTGAACGTGGAGTTAATCACCAGATGCATGAAGCACCCGCATTCTACTCAATTTTTACTTTTATGGTATTTTTCAGCGCTGCATTAACACTTATACCGGATCTTTCTCTTGTGCATATAATGCTGCTTACTCAGCAGATCGCAGGTATCCTCTCCCCTGTCATCCTTGTCTTTATGATTATACTCATAAATAAAAAAGACGTCATGGGCCATTACGTAAATAACAGGATGCAGAACCTCATAATCTGGATAACAGTTATATTTATTGTAAGCCTTTCTCTGATGCTGCTTGTATTCCCATTTATTTCCATTTAGAAAATTTAAACATGATATCCAAAATGATTTTTTCCTAGAAAAATGAATAGTTCAGACCCAGAAGAAGCATTTCCTTTGTCTGCGTTTTTGAGGAAAGCGCTTTTTCATATAGAGTAAGTACATTCAGCTTTACTGTAAAATATTTATTTATCTGTGCAGCTACGGTGTTATCCCAGCGCACATCCCACACATCCAGATTGTTAAAGCGCGTAAAGAGCCTGAGCTTACTGGTAAAGAGCATATTTTCACCAAGGCTTGTCTCAAGATCAGTAACTGACTCTAAACCTGTCTCAAACTTGAATGCTTCAATTTTGTCCTTTGTACCGGCGTCATCAGTGTACTGCCGGTACGCGTTTGTAAAGGTCTCCTGTAAAGCTGCCCCAAGCCTGGTTGTGATAACCTTATTCCTTGTATAAGCAAAACCCAGACTTTGCGTAACAAACCCGGGATCGAAGAAGTCGGCCGTTTTAACATATGGAGTATCTTTATAATTATACCCTGTACTGATTGCTGTTCTGATCGTGTTGCTTACATATGGCTCAACGACCCAGCCTATAAAATAGGAGAAAACATTTTCAAGATAAAGCTCGTTGTCATTTGTTCTGTAATCGTTTGTTCCCAGTTTAGTTCTGCCGTAAGCAAATTTGAGATTATTAAGGAATGAATTACTATTGGTGTAATATGAAAGCCCTAATTCTCCGTTGAATATCCATGTGATTGAATTATCGCCTCCCTGCGCCCAGTCACTAAGTGCAATCTGGCTCACGTTTGCACCGGCAACGCCTTTAGGTATCCATTTGTATAGCAGAGAGTCGCTTATTTTCTGAGCAGCGAGTATAGATGGAAAACTAAGAATTACAAGCAATAACATCTTTTTCATTGGCCCCTCCGGAATTTGATTTTGCTTTCAATACATAATTTATAAGTCTTTTACTGGGATGCAACAAAAAGTTTTATATTTTCTCAAATCTTTTCAACTATACAGAAATACTTATCTTCTGTAAAGCTTCAATCATATTATTACATTAAAAGGCCGCCCACTGTAAAATTCTCAAATCAATTTGAGAACAGAATTCCTCCGGGATCTTTAAAATTCAATTACCTGTTGAAAATGATCACTGATATTTAACTGACAAAATCCTATTTTTATTAATATAACAAGTCAGAACAGGTAATGGATGGAAGAAACACATTCACGGCTTAAAACAACAGCTTTAGTATTTTTGATCATCCTCGGTATTGCTGTAACATTTGTAATACTAAAGGTGCTGCAGGATATATTTGTCCCGCTTGTGGTTGCATATTTTCTCTTCTTTATATTTATGCCCTTAAACTCTTATCTCAGAAAAATTAAGTTTCCTGTCTGGACAGCTATTATTATCGACTTGCTTATTATGATGCTGGTAATGGGAATTGTCTCATGGTTTATTATTGCTGAATTTGGAAGTTTCTGGGATAAGCTTCCGGAGTATGAAAATAGGATTAATAAAACAATCTCAGGAGCTGCAATTTCTTTCGGCATAAGAGACCCTTCACTAAGAAATTTTCAACTGAGGGAATTATCACAGCAAATTGACTTTGGGACTATTGCTGGCAATGCTTTTGCATCAACATTTTCCTTTCTGGGAAATTTCCTGATAATGTTTATCCTATTCGCCTTTATTGTCCCCGGCCATCCGATAATATATAATGCACTGGAAAAAAGATTTGCTGATAAGAAAACTTTTAGTGATACTTTCCAGGAAATATCTGTTCAGGTAAGAAAATATTTCTCATCGAAGGTAATAATAAGTGTTATTACTGCATTTGCCGAGGGTCTGACTGTATATCTATTCGGCGTTGATTTTGCAGTCGTCTGGGGTGTGTTGATCTTCTTCCTAAATTTCATTCCTGGTATTGGATCGCTCATTGCTTTATCACTACCCTGCCTGCTTGCTTTAGCAATTTTTGATTCACTTCTGAAAGTCATTATCATGGTAATAGTTCTTGTAATAATGGATACTATTTTGGGCAACATTATTGAACCTCTGATGTTCGGCGACCGTATGGAGATGAATCCGTTGATAATAATATTAAGCCTGCTTATCTGGGGATATGTATGGGGCGTCTTAGGCGCTCTCCTGTCGGTACCTATAATGGCAATCTTTAAGATCATTATTTCAAGATCCAGGTCCGTAAACCTCATTCTGATTAATGACCTTATGGACAAAAAAAAGCCTCAGATCAGGCCTTAAAAGCCGGTAAGGTCTGCTTTATATATTCAACAAGATCGACTGGTTTGTGCCCTAGCAGATCTGCTAGCGAGTTATCTGTATAGTTAAGATATCCCCGCTGTATCGCATCAGCTACAGCAACTGCACTTTCAATCTGCACCTTCGGCACTCCTGCACGTGCAAGGTTTTCTTTTACAATTTCAAGCGGAACATCAGTATATGTTATTTTCTTCCCAGTGAATTCTCCTATTGCACGCGCTAGTTCATTAAAAGAATAAGCTCTTTCAGAAACTATTTCATAAATTTTATTCATATGCCTTTCAGAAGCAAGCAATACATTTGCGATTGCTTCTGCCATATCAACCCTGGCAGCAAGATTCATTTTCTGCTCTCCTGCCGGATATATCCAGTTCCCGGTTTCAAGTGCATTGCCCAGAAACATTGGGAAGAATTCAGTATAAAATGTATTCCGGAATATCGTATAAGGAATTCCCGAAGAAAAAATTAACTTTTCAGTTGCATTGTGGTCACTTCCAATCAGATTATTGCCTAGTTCCGGGGCTTTAATAATACTGGTGTAGAGTATTTGTTTTACACCTGCCTCTTTTGCAGCATTAACTACATTTGTATGCTGCTTTACCCTTTCTTCTAAATTGCTCGAAGAAATGAACATCAGTGTTTCTGCTCCGCTGAACGAATCTTTAAGTGATCTGTAATCAAAATAATCTCCAATTCTTACTTCAATCCCCTTTCCCTTAATTCCCTTTCCTTTTTCCTCGCTTCTTACTAATCCAGCAGCTTTTATATTAGGATTTTTCTTATAAAGAAAAGTGATAGCAGCACTGCCTAGGTGTCCATTTGCTCCTGTTATAAGTATCATATTGCTCCTCCTTTAATTGAATTTATTTATGCTGGAAGGCCGCCTGAAATAACTTTGTAATAATATCCTGAATAATATTTATATTTAATACAAACCAAAAACAAGCAATTAAGACGCACATTTTACCGTAAAGATCTGACCTCTCCCTTTCGTTATCTATTGTGGCATTTAAGAAAAAATCGCAGTAATTTGAATTTTAAGATAAACAATTAACTGAGCCTGGGAGCTAAGTATGAAAGATTCTGTTTCTGAAATTAAAGTACTCTCATTGGAAGAAGCTGTAAACATTATCGAAGAATTGATGCAGCAGAATAAAATACTTTCAGAGCAAAATGAGCTTTTAATTAAAGAGAACAGAAAACTTAAGAAAACTATTACATCTCAAAAGGACCCGCTTAAGGAAAACAAAAAGAATAAAATATCAGAAGATCAGAAGAAGCTCCTTGAGACTATGCTGAAGATACTGCCGGTGGGTGTATTTATTATAGGAGAAGATGGTTCCGTAAAGGATGCAAACGATGAGGCAAAAAAAATATGGGGAGGCATAAAACTCATTGGTCCTGATAAATACAAGCAGTATAAGGCATGGGATTATAATACAGGAGAAGAACTCCCCCTCGAAAGAAGGGCTGCTTACAAAGCTGTGGTAAAAGGAGAATCTACATATCAGGAACCTGTGAAAATAGAGACCTTCGACGGCAATATTAAAGTAATTTTTAACTCGTCTACCCCTATCTTTGACGAGGACCATAAATTCAAAGGCGCTGTAATTGTAAACCAGGATATTACTGAGTTCACAAGGATAAGTGAAGAATTAAAGAAAAGTGAAGAGCGTTTTCGTACGCTGGCTTCGGCAAGCTTTGAAGGGATAGCAATTACAGAAAATGGTATCATTAAAGAAGCAAATGAACAGTTTGCAAAAATGCATGGTTACGAACTGCCGGAAGTAATAGGAATGCATGTAAATCAGTTTCAGCATCCTGATCAAAAAGATTTTCTGGTTGATCTTATGAAATCAGGAGACGAATATATTGGAGAGTTCAGAAATATCAGGAAAGATGGAACTGAAATAATACTGGAGACTCATGGAAGATCTATTGAACTATTTGGTAAAAAATTCAGAATAACGACTTTACGCGACATTACTGAAAGCAAGATCGCAGAATTGAAACTTAAGAATACTTTGGCAGATCTTGAAAGATCTAATAAGGAGCTGGAACAATTTGCATATGTAGCTAGTCATGACCTGCAGGAGCCGTTAAGAATGGTCTCAAATTTTGCAAGGCTCATTTCAAAAGAATATTATGGCAGACTTGACGACAAGGCAGACCATTATATTGAGTTTATGATAGACGGCACTAAAAGGATGCAGAACCTTATCAGCGACCTTCTTATGTATGCCCGTGTAACTACCAAAGCTCAGCCGCTTGTTCCTACCGATATGAACCAGATAATGGAATATATCTCAGCAGATTTAAAGATGTCAATAGATGAGAAAAAAGCATATATAAGTTGTGAGAAACTTCCAAATGTAAACGCAGATCCTGTTCAGGTAAGACAACTGCTGCAGAACCTTGTTTCCAATGCTATAAAGTTCAGAGGAAATGAAGATCCGGAAGTTTATATCAAAGCCGAAAAACTGCCCGATGAATGGCTTTTCAGTATAAGAGATAATGGAATAGGAATAAAACCTGAATTTCATGAAAGAGTATTTGTGATTTTTCAAAGACTGCATGAACGTGAGAAATATTCGGGAACAGGCATTGGACTGGCTATCTGTAAGAAAATAGTCGAGCGCCATGGAGGACGCATTTGGGTGGAATCAGAAGAAGGTAAAGGCAGTACTTTTTACTTTACACTCCCAATGTAGCTTGTAAAATAGAAAATGTCATCTCGCAAATATTTCCTTTACACGCTGCAGATTATCTTTTGAGACCATCGTAAGCAGTATATCACCCTGCTCAACAATTGTTCCGCCTGAAGGAACAATATAGTTTTCATTCCGGTTAATAAGTACAATTAAACTGTCATGCGGCAATCCAAGCTCTACAATTGACCTCCCGACATTTTTGGATTTTTCAAATACATAAAAATCGACCAGTTCGGCATTGATCCCATCAACCGAAGAGAATTCAATAGGAGAAGAAGGCATTTTGCGCGCAGGTGTGTCTACTTTCAGCAGCCTTGCAGCCTGATTTAATGTCCAGCCCTGTAGCAGCGCTGATGTAAGTACAATAAAGAATATAAGACTAAAGAAATATCCAGCATTGGGTACCCTGTACATAAAAGGGAATGTAGCTAAAATAATGGGAACGGCTCCTCTGAGTCCTACCCATGAAATGAAAAGCTTTTCTCGCCAGCCATATTTTGAAATTATCATCGATAAAAATACACTTACCGGTCTGGCAATAACAATAAGAAAGAAGGATAACAGCAGCCCCGCTGCTGTAACTTTTATAAGCTGCGATGGAAATACCAGAAGTCCCAATATCAGAAATACGCATATCTGGCTCAGCCATGCCAAACTGTCGAAAAAGCGGGTAAGGGCTTTTTTATAAACAAATTCATGATTTCCAATAATTATCCCTGCAATATATACTGCGAGAAAACCGCTTCCGTTTAACAATGCAGTTATAGAATATATCAGACTTGCAAATGCCAGCAGAAAAACTGAATAAACACCTTCGTATGGTATCCTGAGATAATTAATAAGCAGATTAAATAATTTGCCAAGCGAAAATCCTAACAGAGCACCCAGACCCATCTGAAGCACAAAAAGCTTTATCAGGTCAATCAATGATGTACCGGGATTTATATTTAACTGAATAAGTCCCAGTGTAAGAAATACAGCCATTGGATCGTTGCTGCCTGATTCCAGTTCCAGCAGCGGCTTAAGTCTGTTTTTCAGTGATACGTTTTTAGCCCCAAGTACAGCAAAAACTGCAGCCGCATCCGTTGAGGAAATAATTGCTCCAATTAAAAAACATTCCATAAGTGAAAGATCAAGTACAAGATGTGCCAGAAGACCAACAATCAATGCTGTTAAATGAACACCAATCGTCGACAAACTTAACGCATCCCATAGTACCGGCCTTACAGAATTCCAGTTTGTTCCAAGCCCTCCGGCAAATAGAATAAATATAAGTGCAATGACACCAACAGTCTGAGCAATATTGGGATCATCAAACTCAATACCTCCTATTCCGTCAGAACCTGCAAGCATCCCTACACCTATAAAAAGAAGAAGCGTCGGAATCCCTAAATTATGAGAAAATTTGGCAATGATAATACTTATCAGTATAAGTATTGATGAAATTAATAGATAATATTCAATTGGTATCATATTCAGATATTTATAAAAAAGCCCCGCAATCTAAATGACTCCGGGACAAATATTAACTTGCCGGAAAGTACTGGAATTATTAATCTGCTAAATATAATAATTCCCCTCTGACTCAGGCTGATAAATTATTTTCTCTATTAGCATTTCTCTTTTGTTTCCGGACATATTGACTTCTATTACGCTGCCCAGCCTGCAGCCTATAGCTGCTATTCCAATAGGATCAAGAATTGAAAGCTTTTTTTGCTCAGCATCAGCATCAAATGGGAATACAAGTG
>JBLNEL010000495.1:0-7161 GCA_050262615.1 Bacillota bacterium | reverse complement strand
TTCTTTTCTTCAGAAAAAGATCTGGGATGAGTTGTTGCTGCCCAGTTCTATAGGCATCGGAAGTAATAAAACCATTGCCAAGATTGGGTCGGACTGTATGAAGCCTAAGGGAATAACGTTTATAATGCCGGGAATGGAGCAGGAGTTTTTAAGACGTATGCCGGTAGAAACAATTCCCGGAGTAGGCAAAGTGACTCTCAGAGAGCTTAATGCAAAGGGGTTTTACAAGATAGGGGATATTGCAAAAACTTCACTGCAGTATTTTGCCTCGGCTTTCGGGCAGTGCGGCATTGATCTGTGGGAAAAGGCACATGGTAAAGGTACTGAATTTCTTTCGCCTGAACATGAAAGGAAAAGTATATCAAAAGAACACACTTATGATCAGGATGTGATTGATAAAAAGCTTATAGAGCAGACGATCTTTAATCTTACCAGCAAGGTCTGTCAGTTGCTAAGAGATGAAGGATGGCAATCTGCAACTATCGGCATTAAGCTGCGTTATAATGATTTTGTAACACTGACACGGGCAAAGACTATTAAACCTACCTGTGATGATAAGGAAATTTACGAAACGGCTGTGGACCTGTTCAGAAAGAACCATACAAGGAGGGTTGCAGTAAGGCTTATAGGGATTCACTTAAGCAAACTTTCACAGTTTACTGCCCAGGAGATACTTTTTGAAGATGATAAACTGCGCAGAAAGAAAATGTTTCAGGCAGTAGATGCACTCAGGGCAAAGTATGGTTACGCATCTATTAATGTCGGTGTGAGCAATACGCTTTCAAAAGATTTGAATCCGGATTTTGATTTTTAAGATTTTTATTACCAGATAAAATGCTTTCATTACATACACATTCAATATATTCTTTACTTCAGGGGACATTAAGCTTAGAGCAGATAATTAAGCATGCGAAGGCTTCAGATTCACGCTATGCAGCACTGACCGATATAAACGGCATGTACGGTCTGGTACAGTTTGCAAAACTGGCTGAAGCTGAAAATATTAAACCAATACTGGGGGCTTTTATAGATGACCCGGGCGATAAAGATCTTAACGCAGTATTTTTAGCAAAGAATAACCGTGGGTACTCGACACTTTGTAAAATAATTACAACAAGAAAGCTAAAAAATGACTTTTCACTTACGAATCTGTTCAAAGAGGATCTGAAGGATCTCTTCATTATTTCTTCTTCGCTGGAGCTGCTAAAGCAGGTTAAATTCTGCCGGAATTGGGGTGAAAACATTTTTGCAGAACTGATAGTAACAGAGAGGCAAAAAAAGCACACAAGAGAATTATATGAGTTTGCAAAAGCCAACCGTCTGAAGATAGTAGCTTCGCATCCTGCTTTTTTTTATAAGCCGGAGGACTATCTTCTGCACAAGGTTGTTACCGCTATACGACTTAACTCGACACTTCATAATCTTGACGAACAGGATCTTGCCGATGAGGAGTATTGTCTTAAGTCCTCTGAGGATATGAGGACGACATGGAGGTCACTTCCTGAAGCTTTATGGAATATTGAATATATTGTGCAGAATTGTAATGCCGGTCTGGAATTAGGAAAAAGAAAATTCCCGACTTATGATATTCCTTCCGGGGAAACGGCGTATTCCCAGTTATGGAAAATGTGTTTTAGAGGTCTCTCGGAGAAATATAAACCTATTACGGAAACCATGGTTAAGCGTCTGCATTATGAGCTTGATGTTATTGAAGAGCTTGGTTTTTCTGATTACTTTCTGATAGTAGGAGATATTGTAAGGGAGGCAAAAAGCAGGGGAATGGTTACAGTAGGCCGGGGTTCTGCAGCCAACAGTCTGGTTGCTTACTGTCTTAATTTTTCACAGGTCGATCCTATAAAAAACAATTATTATTTTGAGCGCTTTTTAAATCGCGGAAGATTATCTCCGCCTGATGTAGATATTGATTTTTCGTGGAAAGAAAGGGATGAAATTATAAAATATATCTACAAAAAGTACGGTTTTGAGCATGTAGCCATGATATCTACCTTTGTAACATTCCGGGCACGGTCGGCCTTCAGGGAGACTGCAAAGGTATTTGGTATAGCCGGTGGAGAAATCTCAAATTACAGTAAGTTTATTCCCTGGACTTCAGCAGAGAATCTTATCGATATTCATAAGAGATTTCCGGAAGCAAGGTCACTGAGATTTGAAGATGAGCCCTGGGCGTCTGTTGTAAGAATAGCCTCTCAGCTTTCACGTTTTCCCAGACATTTAAGTATTCATCCGAGCGGAATAATTATTTCGCCTGAACCAATAACGAATTATGTTGCACTTGAATATGCCCGGAATAAAGGGCTTGGACTGGTAATTACACAGCCGGATATGTATTCCGTTGAAGATCTTGGTCTTGTGAAGATAGACCTTTTAAGCCAGCGTTCTCTGGGAGTGATGCGTGACAGTCTGATGCAGATCAACAAAGCCCGGAATCCAGAGAATATAAAAGATCTCTCTGGACCCAGGATATTTAAGATGACACCGGAAAAGTAAATCCGCAGTAAAATAAAATGAAGCACGGATTTACTTTTTTTGATTTTATCTGGAATGGTGAACTTCCATTGGCATTTCAACACCCAGCTGGTGCAGTATTCCGGGAAGTCCTCCTCCTTGTACATGATCGACATGAAGCCTGGTTATCTTTTGATCCCTTACAGTGAATTGCAAATGTTCGACCGGCATCTTTACGGCAATATCCGTCGGGGGAATGGGTTTTATTCCATGAAGAGGTGACGGCATCTCTTCAGTATGTCTCCCCATAATCTGGATTTTAACATCAACAATACCACTTTTTTCTTTCATTATTTCATAATTAAAACGGAAATTTGACAAACCTTTATTCAATGCACGATGTATACTGAAATATTCCCTTATACCCTGTGGCTCAGGTGTCATGCCTGTAACCTGGAAATCATTTGAAGCCAGTTCCTCGGCTCTGGTAAAGTTGTTTTCTTCAATACAAATCATAAACTCTTCAACAATGTCGGTCGGTTTCATTTCTAGTCCTCCTTAAATTTTTATCAATTTATTCCCAATGCAAGCCGGTATTGAAAAATATCTAAATTATATGCTCAAAAGTCAATAAATCTCTGATTGATTAATTTTTTCAGTTAACAGGTCCTGCTGATGGCTTTTACATCAGACAGATAGTTACAATCATTTGAATTATTTAGCAGTTTATTTAAAAAATCTTTATTAATTTCTACTTAAGAAAATGTATTAAAAAACTCTATAATCGAGGTATTAAGTGAAGATTCCAGGTTATATATTCAAGTTCTTATTAATTCTCCCAATTTTTATAATCAGAGCAGAAGGTTCAAAAGATATGGATAAAGTAGCAGAGGAATATGTGAAGCTGGTGCTGAAAGTTGGTCTATATGATGAAGGATATGTAGATGCATACTACGGTCCCGTTGAATGGAAGCCTGCGGAATTAACGGATAAGGAAAAGGAGAAACTTCCATATAAAACCTTAATCTCTCAGGCTGATGACCTAATCAGAAGACTTAATGAAATTGACCAGTCTGCATTAAATAAACCAGAGAAACTGAGGCTTGACTATCTACAGAAACAGATGATTGCCGTAAAGGCAAAGATCGATATGCTCAATGGGAGAAAGTTAAGCTTTGATAAGGAATCGGAACTGCTCTATGATGCGGTTGCTCCAGTACATGAGAATAAATTTTTTGAAGATATAATAAGGGAGCTGGATGAAATATTGCCGGGGGAAGGCGATATTTCAGAAAGATATGATAATTTCAGAAAAAGCTTTATTATCCCGGCTTCAAGAATTGATACAGTCTTCAAGGCAGCAATAAAGGAATGCAGGCGGCGAACACTAAAACACATTAAGCTCCCTGAAAATGAAAATTTCAAAGTGGAATATGTAACAGGAAAATCCTGGGGTGCATATAACTGGTACAAAGGAGACGAGTTTAGTCTTATACAGGTTAATACTGAGCTGCCAATCTATATTGACCGAGCTATTGATCTGGCATGCCATGAGGGGTATCCCGGGCATCATGTATATAATGCTTTATTAGAAAAAAATCTGGTAAAAGAAAAGGGTTGGATAGAGTTTACAGTATATCCTTTATACAGTCCCCAGTCGCTTATTGCAGAAGGGAGCGCAAATTATGGGATTGATGTTGCCTTCCCTGGGCAGGAGAGGGTAGAATTTGAAAAGAGATTTTTATTCCCATTAGCAGGACTGGATACATCGTTAGCCGACAGGTATTATGAAGCCATCAGATTAACAGCAAAGCTGAATTATGCAATGAATGAGGCAGCCCGCCGGTATTTGGATGGAAAGATTTCAAGAGAAGATGCAGTAAACTTTCTGATCAAATATGGGTTAAGCAACCGCGAAAGGGGAGAAAGGTCATTAAGATTTATTGAGCATTACAGAAGCTATGTTATAAATTATAATCTGGGTCAGGACATAGTGAAGAGTTATATTGAAAAAAACGGGGGAACTGAAACCAATAATGATAAACGCTGGGAAATATTTGAATATCTTATATCAACTCCGCAGACGCCTTCATTACTGAAATAGGGCGAAATGGAGTAATTTGGCGAGATGGAGTAATTTGGAGAAGTGGAGTAATTTGGGAAAATGGAGTGATTTGCTGAAATGAAATAACATGCTGATTGTATGCAGAGATTCATTTGTCTGATAGTTGATTTATGTAGTTGTTTGTGCAGATAAAAAAGTAATATGACATAAATTCCGGAGGATGACAAAAAATGAAACTTGGGATAATTGCAGCGGGTGAAGGATCCAGGCTTAAAGAAGAAGGCATCTCTTTACCGAAGCCATTGGTCAATGTTGGCGGAGAACCCATGATCTACAGGATAATACGCAATGCTAAGCTTAATGGATTCTCCTCAATAAATTGTATTATTAACGAACATTCAGAACCTCTCAGGGATTATCTGACAAACAATGATTTCGGAATTCCTATCAATCTGGTTATCCAGTCCACACAGAGCTCTATGCATAGCCTTTTTGTACTTGCTCCTTTGCTTGCCGGTGAAAAATTTTGCCTGACCACAGCAGATTCAATTTTCGATGAAAAAGAGTTCTCTGATTTTATTACAAATGCAGTCAATGATCTGACAGTTGACGGGACACTAGCAATAACCCGTTTTATTGATGACGAAAAGCCGTTATGTCTAAAAATGGATAAAACAAACAGGATCATTGAATTCAGTGATGACAAGCAGGGGTTCGAGTGGGTAACAGGCGGAATTTATTTCTTTTCTCCGGGAATCTTTAAAGTAATGAACCAGGCAATAAGATCTGATATTTCGCGTCTGCGAAATTTTCTAAAGCTGCTAATAAATAATGGTTATATACTGAAAGGATATCCTTTTAGTAAAATTATAGATGTTGATCATGTCAGTGATATCAGGCAGGCCGAAGTGTTCCTCAATATTCAGAGTTAAGATTTCCAGCAAATGTGAATTTTTTATTGAATATCTAATGGAAAATGACTATATAAAGTAATATACCGCTAGTTGAAGAATAGTGTTTTCATCCCTTAGAATATTTGTCAGAATAGAGGGGTTAGAGATGAGATTAGAATTCGCAGGTATCAGGCGGAAAACGGAATTTTCTCCAAATCATGAAGTCAATGACTTATTAATTATTAACCAGACTGCAGAAATCCTAAGGCAGATGGGTGCTGAAGTTAATCTTTATGATGAAGATGGACTTGATAAGGAAATTGTTAAGGAAAATCTGATCTTTTCGATGGTTCAGGGTCCCAAAGGAATTGATCAGTTACTGAAGCTTTCAAAAAAACAGCCTCTTATAATCAACTCACCTGAAAGTGTATACTCATGCTACCGTTCAAATATGTTAAAGCTGCTTCCCGATGGAGGTATTCCCATTCCTAAGAGCTTAATAGTTGCAACAGATATAACAATGAATGGTGAGATGTCACAATTTAGTTCTCCAAAGATATGGGTTAAAAGAAGTGATGTACATGCTGTAAGGCAGGGAGATGTTACATTTGTTGATCTTGAAGAAGAGATATTAAATTGTACACTAAAAGACTTTAAAAGCAGGCAGATTGAAAAAGTAATTCTGCAGGAGCATATTCAGGGGGATACCGTAAAGTTCTATGCTGTAAGGGAAACTAACTTTTTCTTCTGGTACTACACCGATAAGAAATCCGGATCAGTTTTTATAATAAACCGTTTAAAGGAATTGGCAAATGCTGCCTCAGAGATATTAGGACTTTACATATACGGGGGAGATGCCATTATAAGTCCGGATGGGTCAATTACAATCATAGATATAAATGACTGGCCAAGTTTTGCCCCAATAAGAGATGAAGCAAGCAAACATATTTCACAATTACTATACAGGAAGGCAGAAGAGTATGTTAACAGAAGCTAAGAAAAAGAATGCTTTCATCACTACAGAGATTCCAGGTCCAAAATCAAGAGCGCTATTTGAACTGGAACAAAATTATATTTCGCCTGGCATTCAGACAATTGCAACTGCTTCAAAGATTGCAGTTGAAAAAGGTAATGGCTGTATAATAGAGGATGTTGACGGAAACAGGTTCATTGATTTCTTTGCCGGTGTAGGTGTGGCAAGTCTGGGGTACAATCATCCCAAGTATGTAAAGATGATGCAGGAGCAGGTCTCAAAGATTCATGTAGGCAGTTTTACCTCAAGGAACCGGGCAGAACTCTCCAGACTCTTATCAACAATAGCCGTAGGAGATCTGAAAAGGATACAATATTACAGCAGCGGAGCTGAAGCGGTTGAAGCTGCCTTAAGGCTGGCAAAGTCATATACCAGAAAGACTGAGTTTATCGGGTTCTGGGAGGGATTTCACGGTAAGACTGCAGGTGTATTAGGCTTACTTGGAGACAATTTTAAGAATGATCTGGGTCCTTTGCCTTTTGGCCGGTATCTGACACCGTATGCAAATTGCAGGCACTGTCATTTTTGTAGGGACAAAAATGAATGTGATTTTGCATGTGTTGATTTTATTAAGGATAAAATCCGTTATGAAACGACTAACAACATTGCTGCCATTATAGTTGAACCGATTCAGGGTACTGCAGGCAATGTAGTTCCTCCTGCGGGATTTTTAAGCAGATTAAGAGCACTTGCAGATGAGATTG
>JBLNEL010000494.1:0-3989 GCA_050262615.1 Bacillota bacterium | reverse complement strand
AGGCTGGAAAAACAGGACTAAACTTTGAGAAGTTCTTTGTTGATAAGGATAAAAACCTGATTTTTGACAGATTGAAAGCTGATGGATCTCCTGATGCTTCTTTGAGACCAAATGCTTTCTTTGCTCTTAACGATCCTGGCTTGTTTGCTCTTTCTCTTACCAGACTTAAAATATTAGGCAACTATATGGACAAACTGGTTTTCCCATATGGAGTACTTACTCTTTCGCAGGATGATCCGAATTTTCACCCTTATCATCAGTATCCGCCATATTATGTTAAAGATGCCGCATATCATAATGGAATAATCTGGCAGTGGAACTTTGGCCCAGTTATTCAATCACTTTGCGGCTTCGGTAAACAGGATATGGCCTGGACTTTATCAAAACAGCTTACTCATCAGATTTTACATCGTGGAGCTGCTGGTACACTGGCGGAACTAATGGATGCCTTCCCCCGCAAAAATGAAAAAGAACCGCGCCTTAGCGGTACTTTCAGCCAGGCATGGAGCCTAGGTGAATATATAAGGAATTTTTACCAGGATTACCTTGGAATAAAACCAGATGCCCACAAAAAGGCGCTTTATATTCTTCCGACAATACCTGACCAGTTAAATGATGTTGAAGTTGATCAGAAAATTAATGGCGATGTAGTAAGACTGCACTTTACAAACAAAGAGAATACCTACAGGATCTTTATTGATGCTTCCCGCATTAAAGACAGCCTGGATATCGGCATCAGTCTCTTTAACAAGGCAAACGCAAACTTTCAGATGAAATCAGTGGTCTATAAAAATGATAAGTTCTCTGTAGAAATTCCTGCCTATTCCAATGTCATTAAGGATATGATCGTTAAAAGAAATGATAAGCGCATAGCAGTATCTTCTCAGATATATAACGATCCGCCTGAAAATATTGCTATTTACAGCAGCATCAGATTTGCTGAGCCGCACTTAAATAAATCATTAAAAGCACTTCAGGGACCAGGCTACAGCATTTTATCAAATAGTGAAATAAGAAAACAGAATCCTTCAGCAGTTTCACTGATAGATATAAAAGATCCGGAAAAGGATGAGGCTTATCAGTATCCCTTAAATCCATTGTTTAAGCCTGGAATACTTGATCTTACCAGGTTTACTCTTAAGGAGGATGCCGGTAATTACTATTTTACGCTGGAATTCAAAAACCTCAATAATCCGGGATGGCACAATGAATATGGGTTTCAGCTGACTTATGCTAGTATATGCATTCAGACAGATGACAACTCTTCCCGGTCTGCAGATGTAAAGGCAAATTCGGCTTATAAGCTTCCCCAGGAACGCGCGTTCAGCAGGATTATCAATGTCGGCGGAGGCTTCGAGATCCGCGATGCTGCAGGAAAAGTAATTTCAGCTTACCTTCCTGTACCTGGAGATGTCAAAAACCCATTTGGAAACGTTAATTCACATACAGTCAGCTTTGCAGTTCCTAAAAACCTGCTCGGAAAGATCAGCCCTGCATCTAAAATATCAATTCTTACAGGTGCACAGGATGACCATGGCGGCGCCGGTGTAGGTGAATTCCGGGCTGTGTCAGCTGCTGCTTCAGAATGGACCGGGGGCGGAAAAAAGAATAGTAATGAAAGTAATGTTTATGATACTTTATTCATTAATTAACATAAGAACATTAACCTTTAGCTCAGCATATTTTGTCATAAATAATTAAACATAAAATGAAAAAACTGATCTTCTTAATATTACTTTTTCTTTTCAGCAGCCTGTACTCACAGGATAAGCTCATTCTTACATCTAAAGAAATACCATATGCTGATACTTCCCTGGTTTTTCTCCCCAGTGGTTATGACGGCACAACTGCATATCCGCTGCTTTTTATGCTTCATGGCTGGAGCGGTAATTATAACCAGTGGAATGAGGTTACAGAAGGGCTTCAGTACTATGCAGACAAATACAACTTTATTATTGTATGCCCTGACGGCTTTTATGAAAGCTGGTATATTGACAGCCCTGTAAAGCCCAATAGCCAGTTTGAAACATTCTTTCTCAGCTCTCTGCTGCCCAGAGTATTCAGCCAATATAAGATTGATATGGACAATATTTTTATTACAGGTTTGAGTATGGGTGGACATGGAGCTATAACATTACTCCTAAAACATCCTGATATATTTAAGAGTGCTGCAAGCACAAGCGGAATTCTTGACATTACAGCTTTCCCAGGCAGCTGGAATATGCAGACTGTCTTAGGTCAATTTTCTGCTGTGCCTGGAAATTGGGAAAAGAACTCCGCAATTTTCCTTCTGGATAAAATAAAAGGGATGGACAAACAGATATTATTCGATTGCGGGACAGAAGACTTCGCATATAATGTAAATAGATCTTTCTATGAAAAGTGTCTCACTCTAAAGCTCAAGGCAACGTTTATCTCACAGCCTGGGACACATTCAAGAATTTACTGGAAGAATTCAATTGATACCCATTTCCGTTTTTTCAGCAGGCTTTTATCCAAAAACCGCAGCTAAAGTTATTTTGTAAAAAAATGTCATCAGTACGAACTTTTTTGACCTTCAGAAGTCTAAACTTATGAACACACAATAAAAGGAGAATGGCCATGCGTGAAAGATTATATCGAAGCAGAAAAGACAAAATGATTGCAGGAGTGGCGGGAGGACTGGCTGAGTATTTTAATATTGATCCCGTAATAGTTAGGGTTTGCTTTGTAGCAGCAGCAATTCTGTCCGGAGGATTGGGAATTCCGGTTTATATACTGCTGTGGATCGTTGTCCCTTATAAGGACCAGATTTATGCTACCGCTACAGGTACCGGCACAAATGCTCCGGAAGAACCTATTGGAAGCGAACCAGCTGGAGATGTTCCCGTTGAAGATCGTCCTAGAAGAAACGGACATATATGGGGTTACATTTTAATAGCTTTGGGATGCCTATTCCTGGCTGACAGGTTTATACCTGATTTTGATGCAAGTGAATTCTGGCCCCTGCTGCTGATTGCACTTGGAGCAGGATTATTATTAAAAGGATCTAGAAGATAAATAATAGAAGGGAGCTATGAAAACAAAAACTGTATTCTGGGGAATCTTTCTTATTACTTTAGGAGGATTGATCCTGATAAATAACTTCTTCCCTCTTAACTTTAACTGGGAACTTGTATGGGACTTTTGGCCGGTAATACTGATTATTTTCGGTCTTTATTTTCTCCTCAGAGATTCGGGCATCAGATGGGTATTTATCATTCTAAATGCACTTGTCCTGGGACTTGTATTATTTGCAGCTATTAAAAGTTTCAGTTTTTGGGAATCTGAAGGTGATTTTGGTGATAGCTACCAGGTAGAACAGTTTAATGCCCCTTTGAAAGATGGCATAAAAAGAGCAAAGTTAACAATGGAGGCTGCAGCAGGAAATTTCACTATTAAAGATACAACTGGAAATGATCTGATAAATGCCCGTTCTGAGGGATCATTCGGGAATTATGTGTTTAACCACTTTGATAATAATGATAATGCAGAAGTTTCATTTGAAATGCAGGAACATCATGTAAACATTGGCAGACATTTCCCGAAAAACCGGTTTGAAATGAAACTTAACAGCAGACCAGTGTGGGATATGGACTTTAATGTAGGAGCTGCATCAGTTAATCTGGATCTTGCACCATACACACTGGAGAATCTTTATATAAAATCTGGAGCAGCTTCAGTAAAGGTTAAACTTGGCGATAAAGCTGAAAAAACCGATTTAAAGTTTGACTCCGGAGCTTCTTCATTAGAAGTGTATGTACCAAAGAACATTGGCTGCGAAATTAATGCAGATGTCAAGCTGTCAAGTAAAAACTTCAAAGGATTTAACAAGATAGATAATGATACTTACCGTTCGGAAAATTTTGATGGTGCTTCGAAACGAATTTATATAGCTTTTGACGCTGGTGTTTCTTCTGTTAAGGTCGACAGATACTGACCACAAAAAAGAAAGGCGGAACCAGATTCCG
>JBLNEL010000493.1:0-6518 GCA_050262615.1 Bacillota bacterium | reverse complement strand
AAAATAACTAAACAGTTATTTTTCCTCCGGGACAAATTTATCTTGTAGCATAATTATTCTGCTGAGTAATTCTTCTTAAAATCATTCCCCCTTAGAATTGTTTCCCCTAAAATTCTTTTCCCTTAAAATTACTTCTTACTTTTTATCAATATCCAGACAATCAATAATGTCCAGAGCAGCATTTGTCCGGTTACACCCAGCCATCCCCCGTGCCGCCAGCTTATAACTCCTGCCAAAGTTCCTAATGCCCCGCCAGCAAAAACTGAAGTCATAAAAACTGTATTTATACGGCTGTGCGACGTTTCATCTAACGTATAGATCAGTGCAACATTTGTAACCTGCATTGCCTGCACACCGATATCCAGTAATAAAACTCCAATGACCAGTGCAATAACTGAAGAAGAGACAAACATCATCAGCAGTATACTCACTATTATTAAAAAAATTGCTGCCATGCGTACTCTTATACTGTCGCCTGCATCTGCCCTTTTACCTAAAACAGGAGCCATTAATGCCCCTGCAATGGCAACAAGTCCGAATAATCCAATTGTATCGCTATGGAAATAAAACGGGGGTCCGCTCAGATGAAAGGTTAGTGTAGTCCAGAAAGAGCTGAACATTCCAAACTGCAATGCTCCAATTGCCGAGACCGAACGCAGTAAAGAAAACCTTTTAAGCTGTTTGAGCGATGAAATCAGCAATTCAGGGTAACTCCCCTCAAAGTTATTCTTTACTTCCGGAAGAGAGAACTGAATAAGTAAAACCATTACAAAAATAATAAATGCTGAGATAGCATAAACATATCGCCATCCGAACCATTCGGCAACCGAACCGCTGAAAACCCTTGCTGCCAGAATTCCAATTAAAATACCTGTAAATATTGTACCTACCGTCTTACCACGGTTCTTCTGATCAAGTCCTGCTGCCATGGGCATTATAACCTGCACTGACACAGAAAATATGCTTATTAAAACACTCAGCACCCATACCTGGACAATATCTGAAGCAATTGTCATTAGAAAAAGAGAGAACATTAAAAAGATCTGCAGGACTACTATCAGTTTCTTTTTGTTTATCTTATCTCCCAAAGGTGTAATAAAGAAAAGACCTAAACCATATCCAACCTGTGAAAGTATTGAAATCGCCCCGGCGCTGGTTTCATTGATATTAAAAGTAGTGCTGATTTCCTTTAAAATAGGCTGATTGTAATAAATATTTGCAACCGATGCCCCTGCAGCAGCTGACATAAGTATAACCTGAAAGCCTGAAAGAGATTTATCTGAACTTACAAGAGTAGTTTGTTTTAATCCATTCATTTAATATTATGTATTGGGTTCAAATATTATATTTATAAAATTTACCACTTAGATTTCATCCAATATTTTGTGTACAAATTTTTAGGAATGTTTGAATTGAATTTCTTGAAATTATTTTAAGGCAGGTACAAATATACTGGAGAAGATAATATTATCTAATTTGTAATTTTAATATCAATAATCATAATTTAATAGATCTCAAAGTTCCGGATCAATTTCTAAATGAACTTGATCCAAACCTTATCCAGATACTGCCGGTATTCATCGCCGAATGTCTGTTCAAGATATTCATATTCTTTTGGGACAAAAATTAACGTAAGTGTGATATTAATTATAGGAGTGGTTAGAACAAGCCATGAATTGAACAAAAGACATATTCCGGGAATAATAAATAAAATATAGGAAACATACATCGGATTACGGCACACGCGGAAAAGACCGTCTGTCATAAGGACTTTCTGCTTAAAGCATACCAGAAGCTTTCTGGCAACACTTACTACACCTATTATACCGGTAATTATCATAATAGCCGCAATTGCAGCTAAAACCGTATAATGGTCTTCAGTTATTCTGAATGCCGGCTTCATATAAGAGCTGATAATTACAGTCAGCAAAAGATAAATAAATGTCGGGATTGCTATTACAGGAGCACTTCCGGTTATTTTCATTGCTGATTCCTTTCATGATGTTAAAAAGAATTCATTAATTTTTTATAAATTTTCCAGCTTACATGCAATTCAATTCTGCATGTATAGAATAAAATATCCTCAGCATATAAAAATAACCGGAAATACTAATATCCGGAATTACTATTTAAATAAGATCTGTCAATTCTGAAGCAACGTCAAAAAGATCCATTCCTTTTGTAAAAGGAAGGCAAACCCCGGTCGTTATACGCACCTTATCGATCCATTCAGCAGGAATATTATTAATTCCATTCATTGCTCCACAAATTGCACCTACGATAGCAGAGATAGTATCGGCATCTCTTCCGAAATTACCGCTATAGATTATACCGCGCCTGAAATCCCCGCCTGTTAATTTCAGAATTGCAAAAGCTGAAGGTATGGCTTCAGGAGTAGCGGCTTTATACTCTGTCCACAGAGCGTCATGCAGAGGCTTCCATGCGTTTTCAAGGGTCACTTTTTCTTCAATAATTGCCATAACTTTATTGAACGTAAACCTCAGCCATGAGTCTTCAGGTGTAACTTCAATAGCGGTCCTGATTACCTGGTCAAGTGAATCGCCCCCCATTGCAGAAGCAACAGCAGCAGCTACCGACTGTGCGCCCCAGAGTCCGTCACGCGAATGGCTAATGCGTGCTTCAATTTCAGCAAGCTTTGCAGCCTTTGCAGGGTCACCTGCACAAACTATTCCAATTGGAGTTACACGCATTGCAGCGCCGTCACTTAAGTGATATGAATTATATATTCCTGAATAAGGAGGAAATACTCCGCGCCTTATATTTGCAGCGGCTTCCCTTTCACTTGCTCCCCCGCGCTTTAACTCCGAAAGCGGTACGACATGTTTTTCCCAGCTTTCAAGCACATCTGCGTCTGTTAATTTTCCTTTTGCCCTTATCAGCGTCTGAGCTGTCATTAAAGCAAATTCTGTATCATCTGTTCCCGGGGCAGGCTTTTCTGAAAAGTCCATCGTAATTCCATACTGCAGATGGTAATCAGCAGAACGGGCAATGTCGCCGAATGAATCACCTATTGCATGTCCAACCAGTGCACCGCGTGCACGGTCAAGCAGTTGTTCTTTATCTTTTAGTACTGTATTTTCTTTAAGCATTCTATTGTTCCCCCTTTTTTTGTAAGTAAAAAGATTTTTTTACGGTCCTTTCTGCAAGCTCTGTAAATGTAATATTATCAAATCCCTTAATACTGCTTCTTATCTTATTTTTAAGCGGCGAGATCCATTTTTCAGGCAATTGACTGGCCCCAAGTATTGTTCCCATGATTGAACCTGCTGTAGCTCCATTGCTGTCGGTATCCCATCCGCCCATAACCACATTACAGACAGCACGTTCAAAATCACCTTTAGAGGAAATCAAAGCAGCTGTAACAAGTGCTGCATTATTGATTGTATGGACCCAGTGATATTGCCCGAATTTTTCATACAGCAGATCAAGAACATCTTCCCACGGAGTTTCTTCAACAGGAAGTGATAATACATAGGTAATTGCTTTATAAAGCCGTGAAGCTTGTGGAATAAATTTCAAAGCTTCATTTATTATATCCCTCATATCCGTGTACTTAAATGATGCCGCAATAGCACAGGCAATAAATATTTCGCCGTATATCCCGTTACCTGTATGACTTAAAGATGCATCTCGCCATGCAAAATCAGCTGCTCTATTTGGCTGAGCAGGAGATATCCATCCCCACAGGTCAGCCCTTATCTGGGCGCCGATCCATTCACGGTAGGGATTTCTGTACCGGGCAGATTCATCTACAGGAATTCCATTTAGGACATTTAAATAAGCAACCCTCTCAGCTGTAAATGTCGAAAGTACAGGCATCATCTCAAGCCATGACTGAATGATATTTTCCGTTGTTATTGCTTCTCCGTATAATTCAGCAGCATAAAGATTTACCATCGGATAGTTCATATCATCATCTTCTGTCATGCATTCGATATTTTCCTTCAGGCTTTCCTTGCCGCTATGCCTGTTCCAGGGATATTTCTGAAGAAGATCTTCCGGAATTCCAATTCCTGTTACATAATCAGATAAAGGCCAGGTGTTATTAGATTGAAGTAATTCTTTTATACCGGCTCTTGGAGTCTTTTCTACCGGCTTGCCTAAAAGACATCCTGCACTCCTGCCAAGCCAGCCGCCTAAGATACGGTCCTCAACAAACTCTGGAGAAAACGCAGGAATTTTATCATCAGTAAAATTGGACTGACTTTTTATTTTCTCCCATCCGGAAGGTTCATTTTTATTTTTTCCGTCTATTAAGAAAGCTTTTTCAATCTTTAAATAAAATTCATCAGCTCTTCGGTTTAATTCATCTTTATCTTTTATATGGATCAGGATCTGGTCCCACTCATCATTAAGTAAAGAAATATCATGTCCTTCTTCCCCGCATTGCTTCAGTTCATGTTTTATTCTGTCTGCTGATCCTATCCAGGAGATCTTCATAATACATTATCCTTTAGACTAATATTTGATAGTTCACCGGCAAGCAGAAGGTAATCTTTTCCTGCAAGCACAGGAATGCAGATTCCATTTAAGAATCTTACCGACTCAAGCCAGCTGTTTAATTTTACCGGGGCAGTCATCATTGCACCAGTGATTGCACCAATCATTGCAGGGAGTGTATCACTGCATTTTGGAAACGCCAGAGCAGTTGTTAAAGCCCTTTCAAGATCATCTCCGCATTGCTTTGCAATTAAGAAAGTAAGGGCCAGAGTTTCAGGAGCCGCATTGCCGTAACTGTACTCCCTGTTTACTATTTTACTATTCAGCTCCGGTAGAATTGAAAATATTGAGCCTGACCTTTCAGCCAGTAAAAATGCCTCATCAATAACGCGCCTGCTCCAGCTGCCTTCCGGAAGATATTTCATTGAGTAGCTTATAGCTTCATCTATTGTTTTCCCTGCACAAAGTAAGCTTATTGAAACAGCTATTGCCTGGGCAGCCCAGATACCGTCTTCACTGTTAGTTACAGAAGCATCCATTAAAGCCATCTCTGCAGCCTTATCCGGCTGACCGGCACAGACAATTCCAATTGGTACAGCTCTCGGCATTGCGCTGTCATCAAAGTAATGCGGGTTTTCCCTGCCGCTTTGAGGAGGCATAATGCCTTTACGGATATTACGTAAAGCTGCCTGAGTGCTAACTGCACCGCGGATAATGGTTTCAGATTTTGCCAGCCTGTTCCAGCTTTCAATTATCTCATTTTCATAGGACCCTGAACTACTTCTTATTATGACTTCTGCTGAGAATGCAGCCCATTCAGTATCATCAGTAGGGGAAAAGTTAAAACGTTCCGGGGGCTGATTAAGAGAAAAAGGCATAGGCAGGATAATTGTATCATAAATTTCAGCTTCGGCATCAATCTCCCTGCGGATCCTTCTGGTCCATTTGGGTAATAGAAAGCTGCGGTGAAACATTGCAGGCCAGCTCATTGCATCCCCAATAGCCAGCCCTGTCATTGCATTTATAGCAGAAGTCTTATTATTGCTCATTATTTATTCCCCCATGATTCAGCCAGAAGATAAAGCTCATCAGCAGTATCAATAATATTCATACCTTTTACTGCGTTTATGCATATTCCGCGTGAGACTGAAATTCTTTTGATCCATTTTTCAGGTATCTGATCAATTCCGTTTAATGCTCCGCAGACAGCACCAGTAATAGCAGCTATCGTATCAGTATCCCTTCCGATATTTACAGCACCCAGTACAGCTTCGCTGAAATTTCCTTTGGCCGCAGTAAAAAGTCCGAAAGCAAGTCCTACAGCCTCAGGAGCTACATCCGTCCAGTGATAATAAGAGCATGCAAGTTCATCATAAAGAGGCCTGAGTGCATCCCATACATTACCATATTCATCGCCAATTTTTTTAGCTCTTATTAAGGCCGAGCTTGTCCATGAATCTTTTGGAACTGCATCAATAGCTGTCTGAATAATTTCATCAGGCTCAGCACCTGTCATTGCCATAGCAATTGCAGCTGAAGCTGCCTGTCCGCTATATATTCCTTCACCCGAATGGCTTACAGATCCGTCAATTCCAGCGTAGTAAGAAGCTGAATTGGGGTCACCGCAGAAAGCAATGCCATAAGGAGCAATGCGCATAGCCAGTCCGTCGCTCCAGCTGTGCAGATGCTGCCCGGTATGCGGCGGCTGCAGCCCTTTTAACAGGTTCTGAATTGTCATGATCTCACTGAAACCTGCTCCTTTATATGCATTGTCTGCCTTAATTATCTCTCTGCGCCATGCTTCAGCAGCATCGGCTTGTGTCAGCTCTCTTTTTTTATTCAATAACAGCTTTGCACTGAATAGTGCATATTCCGTATCATCACTTCCGCCCTGATCCTCAGTAAGGAAGTCTGTTATACGTCCCCACTTTTCAAATATTTCATCAGGCGTTTTCCCCTCGGTAGGACTGCCCAGAGCATCTCCGACAGCAAGCCCTGCAAAGCAGCCGCGTGCCCTCTCCTTAAGAGTTATCACCATCTTTCCCCTCTTTTCTTAT
>JBLNEL010000492.1:0-2846 GCA_050262615.1 Bacillota bacterium | reverse complement strand
CCATTTGATTGCGATATTACAAAAGCCTTACTTGAGAAACCTGATTTTGAAAAACTTAAAACTATTTTTGACCAGCTGGAATTCAGGAATTTCCTGCCGCGCGTCGAAAAAATATTTTCATCAGGAACTGCAAACCTGCCGGATGCTGGTATAGGCAAACGGTCAGAAACAAAAGTATCAGATACTGATAGCCTGAAGCAGAGTAATGAAGAAAATGTTGAATCCCTTGAACTTACTTCATTTGACAGTTCGAAGGTAAAATATGTTTTAATAAAGAATGTTGCCGAAGCTGAGAAATTGGCTGCAAAACTTAATAAGGCAGAATCATTCGTGTTTGATACCGAGACTGATTCGCTTAATTACTTTGATCTTAATCTTGCAGGTGTTTCCTTTGCAATCAAACCTGGTGAAGCCTATTTCGTAGCAACTGATCCTTTTAATGAAAAGACTGAATTGTTTTCGAATACATTATCAGACAGACTCCCTGTAAATGAGTTCATAAGGATCTTTAAGGGAGCTTTTGAAAATGAGAAGATTAAAAAAATATGTCAGAATGCTAAGTTTGATATTGCAGTACTTAGGACATATGGTATTGAAGTAAGGAATTTTTACTTTGATACAATGCTTGCAAGTTATGTGCTCGATCCGGATCAAAAACATGGAATGGATGAATTATCTTTAAAATACCTTAATTATCAGCCTATCCCCCTTTCCGATCTTTTTAATGTTAAGAAAAATCCATCTGCTATTTTTGAAGTGGAAGTGCAGAAGCTTTCAGATTATTCGTGTGAAGATTCTGATGTTACTTTAAGGCTATATAAAATTCTGGACAATGAGATAACAAAAAATCACCTTGTAGATCTTTGCCATAAAGTGGAATTCCCATTAGTTCCTGTTCTTGAGGATATGGAAAGAACGGGTATCAAAGTCGATACAAACAGCCTTAAGGAATTAAGTAAGGATCTGCAGGTTTTAATGGACAATTATTCATTTAGGATATTTGAGCTTGCTGGTGATCAGTTTAATATTAATTCTCCTCTTCAGCTTCAGAAAGTGCTATATGATAAACTAGGACTCGCTACTGGTAAGAAAACAAAAACCGGATTTTCAACCGATGCACGCGCATTGGAAGGACTTAAAGGTTCTCATGAAATAATTGATCTTATACTTGACTATCGACAAGTTTCCAAACTTAAATCAACCTATGCTGATGCCCTACCAGGACTTATTCATCCGAAGACCGGAAGAATTCATACTTCTTTTAATCAGACTGTTACTTCCACAGGAAGATTATCCAGTAATAACCCTAACCTTCAGAATATACCAATCCGTACTGAACTCGGGAAGGAGATAAGAAAAGCATTTGTCCCACGTAATAAAGATTACATTATCCTTAGTGCTGATTACAGCCAGATTGAATTAAGAATTATGGCAAGTCTCTGTATGGATGAATCTTTATGTCAAGCATTCAATAATGCAGAAGATATTCATCGCAGCACTGCCTCACTGGTCTTTATGGTTGATCCCTCTGATGTTACTCCTGATATGAGACGAAAAGCAAAGGAAGTTAACTTCGGTATTCTCTATGGGATCGGACCATTTGGGCTTAAAACAAGATTAGGTATTACTCAAAGTCATGCAAAGGAGATAATCGACACATACTTCAATACTTTTAAGAAAGTTAATGACTTTATGGCTGATTCTGTTGAAAAAGCTAAAAAGAATGGTTATGCTGAGACACTTTTAGGCAGACGCAGGTATCTTAAAAACATCAACAGCAGTAATAAGGTTGTAAGACAATTTGAAGAAAGAGTCGCTATTAATATGCCAATCCAGGGCACTGCTGCTGATATGATAAAGCTAGCAATGATAAATGTCTATAAAGAATTAAATAAACGAAAGACCCGGACCAAAATGGTCCTTCAGGTTCATGATGAACTTGTGTTCGATGCACACAAGGATGAGATCGATGAACTGCGCCCGCTTATTAAGGAAATTATGGAAAAGGCTCTCCCCCTCGGAGTCCCTGTAGTTGCAGATACCGGAATTGGAGACAATTGGCTGGACGCTCATTGACATTCCACTTCTTTAGTGTAAGTAGAAAAAAAATATTTTTTTAGTGAAACAGGTGCATCTTATTTTTTTTCTACTTATCTTATCTTAAAATCGGTAGTTATCCAAACCCCTCTGTCATTAATTTTATTATTTATTATATAAGTTTCTTGCCTGCTGGATATAATATCCAAGCTAAATGAATGATCGGCACGTTGTTTTAGTTGTAGCATTTTTATATAGTACGCAGATCCTATTTCTTAGGAAGAAATTCACAACATGCTTTTTTCACAATTAAAAAAATACCGGAAATTACCATCTGTCAGACAAAATTCCAGGGAGTTGGGTCTATTGTCTGATAATGCCCCGTTTGAAAATATTGCAAACGATCTCTATAACAACAATTCTGTAAGTGGGTTAGCCATTCAGGAAGTAATTGCATCTGCATTAAATGGCTCCAGTATTTTTATATTTACCATGGATTACCAACTCCGCTATACAAAGGTATATAACTCAGATATACTTTTCGGCAGCAGGAATATTACCGGCTTGACTGACTTTGAGCTCTTTTTACCTGAAGATGCTGCTAGACTTACGAAATGCAAAATGTCTGTATTAAAAACTGGTGTGATTGTAAAGTGTGAGGATTTTTATAATCTGGGCACCGGGACATTTTATCTGTCTGTTAAGCTCGAACCAATAATTGCCAAGGATAATTCAGTCGATGGGATAATAGGTACAATTGTAGACATGACCAAAGAAAAATTGTCTGAAGATAAATTAACTAAAACAAT
>JBLNEL010000491.1:0-4595 GCA_050262615.1 Bacillota bacterium | reverse complement strand
TGGACTTTGGACTATTATCACCTTAACACCGGCGACGCCCCATCCGTCATTTTCCCCGTCTTCAGCACTTCCATTATCTTATATGTGCCTAGTTTGCGCACTTTCAGAAACCCTGCCCACGCAGCTTCGGCCAGCCTTCCGCTGTTAAGGTAGTCAAATAACCACTGATCCGTATATTCCGGATCCAGCTGCTTTATGCCGGCACCTACATCTATTAGCCATCTGCGGTTGAAGATCTCCTGCGAGCCTATCGCCGGAGTCATAATTATCGGAAGTCCCAGCCCTGAATAAAACGACAGTTCGCTTGGCTTTGTCCAGAGAATATCTGTATTTCTTATAGCCTGGTTAAAAAGACGGAAATATTCATGAATATTGTCAGAATAAATGATGCTTATATCATCCGAAGTAGGCGCTATCTGCGACTTTATCTTCTCAAAATATTCCCTTACCATGGGTTTTATACCTGCAGAAAGGATTAGCCTCAACTCGCCTGACTGTATCTTCTTTTTCAGACTTTGGGCAATCTTTCCCCCTATCTCCTTCTGCGCCCCTGCTCCGCCGACACCATAAAAAATGGTAAGTTTCCTGGACTTTTTGAACGAATAATTGTTTTCCCCCAGAAAATATTCAATATTCTTAATATTCAGCTGCATAAAACGGTGTTTGGGATCCAGATAATTGAGCCGCTGCCCCAGGTCTTCTTTTAAAGTATCCAGATCGGTTCCGCCCAGCAGCTCATCCGGCAAAGGAAATCCAGTAAGATGGATCCTTTCATCCGGCACTCCATATGCCCGCAGGCGCTGTGCTGCTTTGCCGCATGGCGCAAAATATATGATCCGGCTTTCCCATGGATCTTTTGCAACCCATACCCTGTTCAGATCGGCATCACAGATTATGCAGTAAACTGGGTTGTGGGCATAAAGATCGGCTGCAATTGCCGGAGCATAAAATGAGGTCACTACCGGCAATGGCTTTGTCTTTATCTTATCAAGCATCCCGGAACAGAGCCCCTTTTTTATGCTCGAATCAAGCATGTTCACCTGAAATGTGCGGTTCGAAAGATCCCTGATTGGGTAAAATGACGGGATATGCAGAAAAGTATCCAGTATGTTGAAAATCGGCTTGCCTATCAATGGAATGCTGCGTGTGCGCGAAAGAAATTCATAGACAAGCAGCATTCTGCGCCAGAGCTTTTTCTCGCTCTGCGGAGCAGAATCATTATTCCCGACAACTATTGTCCCCTCTTCAGCTATATCCCTCAATGGGTAAATAGCCCGCTGATGACCATAGCCCATATCGGCTGAAACAACCCAGGATTTTACTTGAATGTTTGACATAAACCCCTTAACTGCTGTACTCAGATTTTTTCTGATTTTTTGATACAAACCCCTTAACTGCTGATCCTGAATGCTGCCTGATTCCTTACATGTAATCCAATCACCTGATCCAGTGTAATGTTTGATCCCTTACCTATATCCTTTGTCACCTGTGGGTCCGGAATTATAATTCGTTATTTAATACGGACCCCACTTACCACATGTCGATCCTGAATTTCACCTGCTTATCCTTGAGGAGCCTTAACTGCTGTACTTCTTACCTGCTTCATATGAACCGAATACTTTTATGCTCTGCGATATCTCTTTTAAATGATTCAGCGCGTTCTTTATCTTCTCATCCTTAAGATTCCCTCTCATATCAAGATAAAACAAATATTCGAATGCCCTTTTCTGTATCGGACGCGATTCAATTTTAGTAAGATCGATATCCCGCAGAGCAAATACGCTTAAAGCACGGAATAATGATCCCGGCATACTCTTTAATTCAAAACAGATTGACGTTTTTGAATCCTCAGGTTTCACTGCTGCAGCCTTTTTCGAAATTACCAGAAAACGCGTATAATTCTCACGGTTGTTCTGTATGTTGCCTTTTATTACTTTAAGTCCGTATACATCGGCTGCCCGTCTGCTGGCAATTGCAGCTTCCGGATGCCCCGGATTTTCGGAGATCATCTTAGCAGCACCGGCTGTATCGTATACCGGCAGCACAGATACATTTTTAAGCGAATTCAGGAAATCGGAACACTGCCCGAGCGCCTGTGGATGTGAATAGATCTTCTTCAGCTGCCCGACACTGAACTTTTTGCTGCTTATAAGATAATGGTTTATTTCAAGGTATAGTTCGCCGATTATCTTAAGTGAGTACGTCCTGAGCAGGTCATGTGTTTCAAATATACTTCCATAAAGAGAATTCTCAATAGGCACAACTCCGTAATCGGCCGTCCCCTTCTGCACCTTCATGAAAACATCATTAAAGGTCATCGAAGGAGAAAGCTTTATCTTCTCCTTAAAATAATTCATAGAAGCTGATTCGCTGTAAGCACCCGGCTCACCCTGGTATGCAACTGTTTTCATTTCACCCCGGACATTGTTTTAACAATAGTAATAAGAAAATCAGCCTTTGCAAAAAGCTGATTAAGATCAGCGTCATTTTTGAATGTAAAGTCGGCATGAGTCTCCTTTATATCATCAGAGATCTGGTTTTCCATTCTTTTCCGCACAGCCTCTTCAGTTGAATTATCCCGCTGGATTATGCGTGAAATCTTTGCAGCCTCGCTCGCAGTTATAAGTACAACGTAGTCAAACATTTCCTCCATTGCGGCTTCATAAATAAGGGCAGCCTCAACAAAGACAATATTGTTCTTCTGAAGTGAATTGTTCATCAATGCGTTTATTTTTTTTATCACTCTGGGGTGAATGATCGAATTGATCTTCCGGACCTTTTCAGGATCTGAAAATACTTTCTCTGCAAGATATTTTGTGTTTGGACCTTCGGCAGTAAATGCTTCCTTGCCGAAGCTTTGTATGATCTGGTTTTTGACGGCTGTGTCAGAAGCAAGTATCTGTTTTGCCTCGTAGTCGGCACTAATTACAGGATAACCTTTTGAGGACAGGTATTTGCAGAATTCGCTTTTACCTGAACCAATGCCGCCGGTAACGGCAATTTTAATTTTTTTCTCGGGCATATTGTATAAATAATGATGAATATAATTAACAAAGATACCCAAAAATCATCTTTAAGTCCAAGGTCTTCCCGCCTGAAGCGGTAGTCCAATGTCCATAGTCTATAGTCCGAAGTCTATAGTCAAATCAGAATAGTCCTGTCCTTCTTCTCCCCTCCCTAGTACCCCCGCCCTTGTCTGCCTCTGGAGTGTGCCTGTCCTCTATCCTTTATGGTTATACAGTTAAGATATTTTTTTTGGAGAATTGGTCAGATACCGCTTTAACCCTGACAATAAACCCTTTACATTTTTTATATTTTGGTACAGTTCTTCAAAGCTGCTTTTATTTATATATTCCAGGTCTAATGCAACATATAATAAGGACTGTACTTCTGAGGCTGAACGGTAGGAATAACTTAGAAATATAAGGAAACTTTTGTCTGTACCGGAATCAAATCCTTCCGAAATATTTGCCATTATGGATACTCCGGCTCTTTGGATCTGATCTCTCAATCCAAAGTCTTTTCTGAAACCTTCTCTGCTTGTAAGATTGTAAACCTTTTTTACAATCTCTCTGGATAATTTCCAGCATTCCAGATCTTCAAAGCTTGTTAATTTCATCCTTCCCCCCGATTTGAATTTTGACAGGAATTTTGATAGTAACAAACTGCAAATTAACTACCTGAAGATCAATTATATTATATTTTATTCGATATGAGATTTTTTTTGGAGATTTGATTTTTTCTAGATTAGACTAAAAGACCCGGAGACAATTGATAAAATATTAGAGACTCCCATAGCCTTAGACTTCTTGCCTTTTATTTTCCCCGACTATGGACTTTGGACCTTGGACTATTGACTCCCGCCCCGGCGGGAAGCCTTTGGACTTTGGACTTTGGACTTTAAAAATATAAAGGCAGCCCATGGAGTTAGGCTGCCTTCTGTTTCATTAATAGTTCGGTATTCGTGAACACCGCTACCTGGCGTAAGATATCTTCCTTACTTCCCTGATAACGGTTACTTTGATCTGACCAGGATAATCCATCTCTTCCTGTATCTTCTGCGCGATATCGTATGAGAGCCTATCGGCGAAGACATCATCCACTTTATCCTGTTCCACAACTACCCTTACTTCCCTGCCTGCCTGTATAGCATAGGTCTTCGCTACGCCTTCAAATGATTTGGCCAGGTTTTCAAGGTTCTCTAAACGCTTAACATAGCTCTCAAGCGGCTCCCTTCTGGCTCCCGGACGTGCCCCTGATATCGCATCAGCTGCCTGTACCAGGGCTGAGATCGGATGTTCCATTTCAATGTCCTCATGGTGACTGCCGATCGCATTAACCACAATGGGATGCTCTTTGTACTTCTTTGCTAAGTCGTATCCCAATAGCGCGTGCGGACCTTCTATGCTTCTATCGATAGTTTTACCGATGTCGTGTAATAGCCCGGCACGTTTTGCTAAATTAGTGTCTAACCCTAACTCAGCCGCCATTATTCCTGTTAAGTAAGCGACCTCAATACTATGCTGCAGTAAGTTCTGCCCATAGCTTGAGCGGTATTTCATACGCCCTACATGTTTTATTATCTCCTGGTGGGC
>JBLNEL010000490.1:0-4466 GCA_050262615.1 Bacillota bacterium | reverse complement strand
CTTTTACAGCTGCCATCTTCATCTCTTCGGTGATTGCTGTTGCCTTTACATCAAGCGCACCACGGAAAATAAATGGGAAACCGAGTACATTATTTACCTGATTCGGGTAATCGCTCCTTCCGGTTGCCATTATTATATCCTGCCTTGCAGCTATGGCTTCTTCGTATGTGATCTCTGGATCAGGATTTGCCATTGCAAAAACTATAGGATCATTTGCCATGCTCTGGATCATCTCTTTTGTAACACAGTTTGCTACCGATAAACCAACAAAAACATCACTGACTGCCATTGCATCTGCAAGTGTTTTTCTGTCAGTCTCAATTGCAAATTCCTGCTTGTATTTGTTCAGGTCAGTTCTGTCTTTCCTTACAACTCCTTTTGAATCGCACATCGTTATATTCTCGTGCCTGACCCCGGCCCTTATATAAAGCTTGGCGCATGCTACAGCTGCTGCCCCTGCTCCGTTTATGACAAGTTTTATCTGATCGAGCTGCTTGCCTGCAATTTCGGCTGCATTTATCAGTGCCGCACACGAAATAATTGCCGTGCCATGCTGGTCATCATGAAAAACTGGAATGTTCATCGTTTTTTTCAATTCTTCTTCAATTTCAAAACATTCCGGCGCTTTTATATCTTCAAGATTAATTCCGCCAAACGTCGGCTCAAGTAGCTGAACAGCTCTTATTATTTCTTTCGGATCTTTTGACTTTAATTCAATATCGAAAACATCGATATCTGCAAATCTTTTAAATAATACTCCCTTTCCTTCCATTACCGGCTTACCTGCATGCGGACCTATATCTCCTAGTCCCAGCACTGCAGTTCCGTTTGACACAACTGCTACAAGATTTCCTTTTGCAGTGTAACGGTATACATCTTCATCATTCTTTGCAATTTCTTTACACGGTTCAGCTACCCCAGGTGTATAAGCTAATGACAGATCTCTGGAAGTTACACATGGCTTTGTCGGGACGACTTCAATCTTACCCTTCCGCCCAGTGCTATGATACTCAAGAGCCTCTTCCTTTCTGATTTTCATGAGCTGCTCCTCTAAATTATTTTGAATTAATAATTATTCTTTAGTGTAAAAATTACAATAGTTTTAGATAAATATAAATAGAAATACAACTCTGCTATAAATAAAATATTTATATTTTATTGAATTTCAATAGAAGACGATTAAAGTTGAACTTGACTGCTTAATAAAAAAGCCGCTGCCATTTTTTAGGCAAGCGGCTTTTTCTATGAAATATTATCTGGCAGACTATTGAAAACTTAAAGTTTATACCTTTTAAGATTATTCCTTAGGATCCGAAAATTCTGCAGGTATCTTTCTGAAAATCCTTTCTTAGACTTCCATTATCTCTTTTTCTTTATGTTTCAAGATCTCATCGATCATATTTGTGTGATCATTTGTTATCTTCTGAATCTCAGTTTCAAAATTCTTTAAGTCATCTTCAGATATTTTCTTCTCCTTCTGCTCCTTTTTCAAATGCTCGTTTGCATCACGGCGAATATTTCTGATCGCTACCTTGGCATCCTCTCCTATTTTCTTGCAAAGCTTTACATATTCCTTTCTTCTTTCTTCGGTAAGCATTGGAATTGGAATACGAATATTTGTTCCATCACTTGATGGATTTAACCCCAGATCAGCTGTAAGTATTGCCTTCTCAATAAGCCCTACTACAGACCTGTCCCATGGTGTTATCGAAAGCGTATGTGCATCAAGCACTGATAAATTGCCCATTTGTTTTAATGGTGTCATCGTGCCGTAGTAATCAACCTTAACACCATCAAGCAATGCAGTAGTTGCCTTACCTGTACGGATCTTTGAAATCTCAGTCCTGAATGCATCGATAGATTTATCCATGCGCTGTTTTGTCTCTTTTACAGTTTGGTTGCTCATCATCTGCGTCCTCTCTATAATTATATGTTTGATATATCTTTTACATTATAATTACCCACCGTGGTTCCAACATTTTCGCCCATTACAACCTTTAACAGATTGTCAGGCTTATCCATATTGAAAACTATCAGTGGAAGGTCGTTTTCCTGACAGAGGCTTATTGCCGTCAGATCCATTACTCTTAACCTGTTCTTTAATATATCAAGATAAGATATGGTTTCAAATCTGAACGCCCCAGGATTTTTCTCCGGATCAGAATCATAAATACCATCTACTCTGGTACCTTTTACAATTGCATCTGCCTCTATTTCAACAGCCCTTAGAGCAGCTGCTGTGTCTGTGCTGAAATATGGATGACCTGTTCCGGCGCCAAATATTACAACTCTTCCTTTCTCCAGGTGCCTGATTGCCCTGCGCCTGATATATGGTTCGGCAATCTCTTCCATGTGTATTGCACTCATCAGCCTTGTGAAAATACCTTTATGCTCACATGCGTTCTGTAACGCAAGAGAATTTATTACTGTAGCGAGCATCCCCATCTGATCACCCGTTACCCTGTCGATACCCTGCTCATTTGCACTCAGCCCGCGATAAATATTCCCGCCGCCTATTACTATTCCTACCTGAACTCCGATATCATGAACTTTCTTTATCTCTGTTGAAAAAAAGTCAAGTACACTTGGTTCTATTCCGTGTCCCTTTTTCCCCATCAGGGATTCGCCGCTTAATTTTAAGAGCAGTCTTTTATATTTTAATTCTGGCATATCTCTCGTATGTTTTTTATAAAAAAAAAGGCCTTATTTTTAATAAGACCTTTGTAGTTAATTACTTCTTCTCGTCACTTAAATGGAACCTGCGGAATAAAGCCAGACGAGCTTCTGTCGAGTACTTCTTGTTATACTCTTTGAAAAGATCGCTGACAGACTTTGTATTATCCTTAATAAATGCCTGCTCAAACAAGCAGTTTTCCTGATAATACTTATTCAGCTTGCCCTGTGCAATTTTATCGAGTATCTGTTCAGGCTTACCTTCTTTTCTGGCAATTTCCTTATAGATCTCAATCTCTTTATCCATTGTATCCTGCGGCACTTCTTCCCTGTAGGTATATAATGGCTTCATTGCAGCTACCTGCATAGCAACATCTTTTAATATTGTTGTCATTTCATCGATATCACCATTTCCAACGTTATCTGCTCTTACTAAAACACCTAACTTTGACCCATGGTGAACATAATCAACAACAGCACCGTTTTCAGATTTTTCAATTACAAATCTTGAGATTGCAATTTTTTCGCCTATTTTACCAATAAGCGCTTCTAATTCTTCAGCTACCGCTTTACCATCATTCTTTGAGGCAAGCAGTTCATCCAGATTTGCAGGTTTATTCTTAATAACTGTATCGAGAACAAAATTAGCAAAATTCTTAAAGTCATCACTTTTTGCTACGAAGTCTGTTTCGCAGTTAACTTCAACCATTACTGCAGATTTCTTATCGTCTGAAACGTAAGTCAGAACAATTCCTTCGTTGGCACTTCTTTCTGCTCTTTTAGCTGCTACTGCTGCACCTTTTTTGCGAAGTACTTCAATAGCTTTATCGAAATCACCATCTGCTTCGGTAAGGGCTTTCTTGCAATCCATCATACCGGCACCGGTTTTTTCTCTTAATAGTTTTACTTGTTCTGCACTAATCATGATTAACCTTTATTTAATTCAGTTTCTTTATTTGTATTTCTCTCTTTTCTGGCTGGTCTTGATTCCTTTACATCCTTGGCTTCATCTTTTTCTTCTTCACGTTCTTTCTTTACTCTTTCCTTTTCAGCTGCTTCCTGAGCCTTTAATTCCTTGGCCTTCCCTAAACCTTCAATAACTGCATCAGCCATAAGCTTTGTTACAAGCTCGATCGTCTTAACAGCATCATCATTTGCAGGAACTACATAATCTACTTCATCAGGATCGCAATTTGTATCAACAATTGCATAGATTGGAATATTAAGCCTGTGAGCTTCCTGAACGGCAATTGCTTCTTTCTTTATATCAACAATAAAGATTGCTCCTGGCAATTTTGCCATTGTTTCAACACCATCCAGAATTTTTCTTAATTTATCCTTTTCTCTTGTAAGGAATAATCTTTCTTTCTTTGTGATCTTATCGAATGTACCATCGTTTTCCATCTTATCAATATTAGTAAGACGTTTTACACTCTTACGAATTGTAGAAAAGTTGGTAAGCATTCCGCCAAGCCACCTTTCACTAACCCAGTTCATTTCGCATCTTCTTGCTTCAGTAGCAATTACATGCTTTGCCTGTTTCTTTGTTCCTACGAAAAGAACTTTTTTACCTTCTGCAACTAGATCAGAAAGCTTCTGTGCTGATTCCTGGAGTAATGTTTGTGTTTTCTTTAAGTCGATGATGTGGATCCCGTTCTTTTCCATAAAAATGTATGGCTTCATCTTTGGGTTCCAGCGACGGGTAAGATGTCCGAAATGTGCACCGGCTTCGATCAGCTCGGTTAATTCTACTTTGCGCATTATATTTTTCCTTCCTGTTTAACTTCTACTTT
>JBLNEL010000489.1:0-4168 GCA_050262615.1 Bacillota bacterium | reverse complement strand
GCTGTAAAGCAGCTTAAGGACTTTGGAATAAAGAGGATACTTTTTCATAATAGCAAGACCGTTAGCCAGGAAACGCTTGAGGAATGCAGACAGGCAGGTATTGAAACGGCAATTGGGTGTCCTATGATGATCTTCGGCAAAGGGCTTCATAGATTCCATGGATTTTTGTCCGGTGTGAAAAAATGAGATCTTTCCCGCTTGTAAGGAGTACTTATACAAACGAACATTTGATGGCTGCAGTATTTGCTGTGCTGTTGCTGTATTTGCTGCCGCAATTTTCAAAAGATCCTGCAAGAATACTTTCCTTCGCATTGGTACTTCTATTTGCGCTGATCATGGATGAGGCCATAGGCTTTTTACGTTATAAAAGGCCGGTATGTGCAGTCTCTGCAGCTGTTACAGCTGGAATCATCGAGGTTTTTTCTGTCGGAGTCCCAATTTTGATTGTACTTGCGGGAATCACGGCCGCACTTGTTTTTGGAAAGCATATTTGGGGCGGGACAGGGAAGAATCCCATCAACCCGGCAGTTACAGGACTTTTAGCCATTGCACTCATATCCGGAAACAGCTTGCCTCCGATAATGATGACGGGCTTGGTATTGCCTGCCTTGCTGCTTTCGCTTCCGTTCCTTCTTGTCCGGCCTTTTGCCGGGGCAGGCATAATTGCGGGAATGGCATTTTCTTTTATCTTCGGAGGGAGCATGCCTTTAACGACAGCTGCAGCTACAGCAATATTTATAGGCTGTCTCGTGATTACAGATCCTACGACAGTTACATCTAAACCGGTAATCGGCTTTTTTACAGCTCTGCTTGCAGGCTTGGCGCCATACATATTTGGAAACGCCATAATATCTTTATTGCTGGCAATTATAGTTTTCAATCTGGTATCATCTCTAGTAGATGAATTCAATGCATTTAACAGATATAGCTCCATTAAGGTACCTTTGAGATTAAAAAAAATACTCCCGTATTCATCTGAAAACACAGCATTCTTTGATTTAACAGCGGAAAGAAAGGAAGATTCCTGCAGTTTTGAGAGGTCGCAAAGCCAAATTCTAACAAATAAAGAGGGGATAGAAGCCTCTAAACATTATGTTAACCTGAATGAATTGCTTGGAAAAATAGAAGAGTGTAAGATATTCGGCTGTGGTGGCGCCGCTTTTCCAGCTGAAGTCAAAATAAGGACAGCTGCAGACTCAAAAGCAACTAACAAATACTTTATTGTCAACGGTGTAGAATGTGATCCCGGACTTATTCACGACCAATGGCTTCTGCACAATCATTTGGACGGGATTATAAAAGGTATAATAGCAATCAGCTCATGCATCGGCTTCAAGGATATCTGCCTTGCTGTTAAAAATACTGCTGGATTGGAGCTTCCTGAACCCATAAGGTTGTATAAAACTAAGGACCGTTATCCTGCTGGCGCGGAAAAGCTACTTATCGAAAGTGTGCTGCACCGTAAATTGGTTGACGGGAGCATTCCTGCAGCTGAAGGGATACTCGTTCTGAATGTTCAAACTGTATATTTCATTTATGAAGCTTTATACCTTGGAATGAAACAGAAATCAAAATACCTTACTGTGCTTGATACGGTTAATGGAAGATGTTCAGTGGCAAGAGCCGATCTTGGAATGAAGGTATTTGATCTGGTTAAGAGAATTTATAATGTTAACTATCCTGTATTCACTGGCGGAGGGGCAATGCAGGCCCAAAGCGCCGATGAAACGGCAGTAATCGAAGCAACGACAAATTTCATAGCCTCCGCAAGATATCCAAGGTATAAGGAATCGCCATTCTGCTCGGATTGCGGACTTTGCAGGGCAGTATGTCCTGCCGGCCTGAAAGTTAATGTAATTGCCGATCTTGTAGATAAAGGGAAATGCCAGGAAACTTCCGGATACCATCCACAAAGCTGTATGAGCTGCGGAAGCTGCAGCTATGTGTGTCTTGCAGGAAGAAATCTGTCTACAAGGGTACAGGAAGCAAGGAGGCTTAGCTCGTAGAAATAACATATTGTAACAGGAAAAAAGACTTTATATTCAACATATAAGTATAATATATAAATTAAGGAGGTTTAATATGTTTAGGAGATCGGACTTTAAAAATGCGGCAAAACTTCAGTTGCAAGGAAAATGGGGAAACGCCGTATTGACAACTTTTATTGTTGAACTGTTTTTATTCGTGGCTTCTATTTTGGCAGGACTCTTGCCTTTTGTCGGAGGAGTGGCAGGCTTGATATTGGCAGGACCTGTTGAAATCGGATTTATTATTTATTTTATGGTCATAGTGAAGGGTACGGAGATTCCTGATGTCAGCGTGGCTTTCAGAGGATTCAGGTATTTCGAAAAGACACTGGGGATATATCTTTGGGTTGTATTATGGGTATTACTATGGTCACTTTTGTTTATAATTCCGGGTATTATAAAGGCTATATCATATTCACAGGCATTTTATATAGTAGCTGACAATCCAAATGTAAAGGTCAGGGACGCTCTAAAAATGAGCATGAGGATGACAAAGGGATACAAATGGGATATCTTTATCATGGGCTTAAGCTTTCTGGGTTGGGCACTGTTGTGTTTATTTTCACTTTTAATAGGTTTTCTTTGGCTAACACCTTATATGATGACAAGTTATACAAATATGTATTTCTGGCTCAAGAATGACAGCCTTCAGAGCGGTGCTTGCTCCGCGGCAGAATTCGAAGTATAGGGGAGAGTAAAATTGGACTGGGCTTAGGCGTGAATAATACATTACTGAGTCCAGAAAAAAATACATCTGATTACACGAAATAAAAATTTCGTGTAATCGAGTGGAGATTAAAATAGAAAATTTAAATTTCACAAATGTAAGATTTACGCAAAAGATTCTTTTAATCAGATATAATATTATTTTAAATAAAAACGCTCTACTAAATCCCAAGCATATTTATCAGGTTCTCTTCGCAGCCAAATAAAATCAACATGCTTTACAATTGTCTGTCCTTTGATATTTTTAAATTTTTCAGCGGTCGATAATATTTTAGAAGCATCACCAACGGCATTACAATAACCGATTGTAATATGTGGATATACTTCACCAGCAACTCCGTCGGCAGACTTTCCCCAAGTCTCACTTATGGCTCCATGTAATAGCTTGTGTAATTTCATTAATTCTTCTTTTGGCTTTGTTATTATATAAATACCTTCAGGATCGGCTTCAATTCGATCAATTGATAAATTAAAAGATGAATAATCAGTTAATTTTTCTCTCAAAATGTCTCTAATTTTATCAATCTCATTGTCTGAAATATCCTCCCTTACACACATTCCTGGCATTGTTTGATGTAACGACTCTTTTGGTGAAAGAGCAATCGGAGCACCTCTTAATTCTTTTTGGATAAGTTGAGCTGCTTCTACAAATTCTTTTGCATCGGCAAATGTAAGGAAACATATTAAATATCTTCGTTCTGGAGTCCAAAATGGATACTCTTCCCAGTGGTTGGTTGTCATTTCCATAATATCACCTTCCTTAACAATTATCAGATCTAATTCTGGTTTACTAAGAAAATGATACCCTACATGGCACATAATGTAAACTTTATATTTTTAATTCCTTTTTTGAATTACAATTCTATCCTTTTGGAGCCTGTGGCATTCCTTAAACAACAAAAGCATTAAGATATTTTTTCTTAATGCTTGTTTGTTGCTTAATTAGGAGGAATCAAACCTCAGGTTCGATTCTTTTTTATTTTGAGTGCTTTAAAGTTTTCATTGCTCCTCAGGATAGTCTTCGCTTTCAATTTTTAGTTTAACTGCACCATTTTTGATGTTGGATGGCATTTCAAACGTATCGTTGAAATTAATACCGGAAACAGTGAACTCACTATCCTCATCGTTACGTACATATTCTAAACAAAGAATTCCATCTGTTAATAAGTGATAGGATTTGAATGTCAAAATCGGCTTAGGTGTTTCTATATACTCAACATATTTGCCAAGCTTCTCATCATATTTCTGATTTTTGTATGGTGCAACCTTATTGGGTTTATATATGTCAGTTAAAGAGTCTATCGCTGCTACATCGGAAATAGATGAACCAACATTAATTCCGTCAAAGGATTTATGGGATAGAGGTTTATCTGCATACATTACGCGTCCTGTAAGCCACCATAATTCAGTACCCT
>JBLNEL010000488.1:0-7970 GCA_050262615.1 Bacillota bacterium | reverse complement strand
AAGGATATTGCGTATAAGTTTTGAGAAAAATCCATCCTGTTCAGAATAATCCTTCACCTCCTGTATGAGTGTTTTATTAGTATCTCTGGAGGTTCCTGTCTGTTGATCTTCCTCATCCTGTGCATAGGAGGAAGAAAAAAGCAGAGTTATAAGAATAAATGCTGAAAGAAAGGTCTTCAGGCCGATATTCTCCAAAAAATAATAATGAGGTGTATCAGGTTTTCCGATCATTTAAAAAAAGTTACTTAATTCCTAAAGTAAAGGAATACGAAAAAATATGTGAATGTAATGTGGATTATAGTTAAAGCAAGTAATCCGGTTTAACAACAAAAATATGTTTAATAAAATATAAGGAGAGTTCAAAGCTCATACTATACTAAAACTAATAGCTTAAAATAATTTACAGCTTAAAAAAAGCTTACAGCTTAAAAAAAAGCTTACAGCTTAAAAAAAAGCTTACAGCTTAAATTTAATATGGAAAATATCCATAAGAGCTTTTCTAGCGGCATGATAGCCGCACATTCCATGAACGCCTCCGCCGGGGGGAGTAGAAGAAGAGCAGATATACAATCCTTTTACCGGAATATTATAAGGCGAAAGGCTAACGACAGGACGTGTAAAGAGTTGCCTGAGATCCTGCACTCCCCCGTTAATATCCCCGCCTATATAATTAGGGTCATATGCCTGAAAGTCCCGAGCATTCATTGAGTGTTTTGCGATAATTGTCTTACGGAATCCAGGGGCAAAGCGTTCTATCTGATTTTCGATTACTTCTGTTCTATCTTCAGCAGATCCATTTGGCACGTGGCAATAAGCCCATACGGTATGTTTTCCCTCAGGAGCTCGTGAGGGGTCGAAGAGGCTTTGCTGAGCTAAAAGGACCAATGGATACTTAGGGAATTTACCGCTCCATACCATATCCTCAGATTCAACTATTTCCTCGAAAGTACCGCCGATATGGACAACGCCGGCATTTTTTAAGCCTTCGGCCTTAAACGGGACAGGCTGATCGACAGCAAAATCGACCTTAAAGACTCCGGGTCCATAGCGGTAGGCTTCAAGTTTTTTTCTATAATTTTCAGGCAGTTTATCGCCTGCTATTTTCAGCAGCTGTTTAGGTGTAAGGTCAAGCAGGGTTACTTTTGTTTCCGGCAAATCTGAGAGTGAATTGACACAAGTATTTGTAACAATTTCACCGCCTAAGGAGGTGATATAAGATCTGAGGGCCTCAGCAATAGACTGGGATCCTCCTTTCGGCAAAGGCCAGCCGGCAACGTGAATTAAAGTTCCGAGGACAAGTCCGAATGCAGCAGTAACAGGGCGGTCCAGGGGCACTATTGAATGTGCAGCAAGGCCAGCAAAGACAGCTTTTGTCTTAAAGTTCTTAAATTTTCTATCTGCAAAACCCTTTGCAGACTGGATTGCCATAAGTCCGAAGCCAAGGAGAGCAAACGGATGACTGGGGAATCTAAGCGGGCCAAGGATATCCTCTGCTATAAGGTGCCATCTGGAAGACATATCCTGCATAAGTCTGTAGTAGGTTTCGTTATCGTTGCTGAGCATTCTGGCTGTTGAAGTAATAGAATTCTTCAGCAGTACTGCAGTGCCGTCGTCAAATGGGTGGGCAAGAGAGACCGGCGGAAAGATCCATTGCAGGCCATGTTCTTTAAGGGGCAGTTTGCTAAAGAAAGGGGAAGCTATACCCAGCGGGTGGATTGCAGAACACACATCATGAAAGAAGCCAGGTGTGGTAAGTTCTTTTGTGCGCATGCCGCCGCCTATTGAATCCATAGCTTCAAGGACTATGACCTTTTTACCTGCTTTAAGCATTGTTACTGCTGCAGCAAGTCCATTAGGTCCGGAACCTACAATGACCGCATCATATTGAGTTTTCACTTTTAATGGTTCCTCAGGGTTAAATTATCAGCCGTATAAAGGTCAGCTGAATAAAGGTCAGCTGAATGAAGGTCAGCTGAACAAAAGTCAGCTAGTGCTCTTAAGTCAGCTAGTGCTCTTATATAAAATATCGAATATATCTGCCGTGCTATTTTTAAGCAAATCAGCAGGAGGCAATTTCTTCAGGCGCATTAATTCTTCAATTGCTGCTATTTCCCTATCGCGGTTATTAGCTGCAGCAGCAAGCACCCGGTTATCCTTAATATAATAAGCAATAAACTCTTTTGATTTAACATCGCCCTTAATAAAAATTTCATCCCAATGTCTTGCGTTGCCGACATATCTGAGTTCAAGTCCGACCTGGTGAGTCCAGAAGAAAGGCACAAGAGTATTAGGGGTAGGGATGCCTGCCATATTATGGGCGGCATTTCTTCCCTGCTGCTGAGCTGTTCTCCAGTGTTCAATTCTTGTCATCTGGCCAGTCTGATAGTCCGGGAAGCTTGCGATATCGCCTGCAGCGTAGACGTCTTCAGAAATCCTGAAGAATTCATCGGCCCGAAGGCTTCCATCTTTTTCAAATTCAATTCCGTGAATAAAGTCAGTTGCGGGTTTAACGCCAATTCCTACAATAACGATATCGGTTTCAATTTCTTCGCCATTTGAAAGGATAAGAGATTCAACAGCCTCTTTACCGCTAAATCTTTCCACCTGAGTTTCAAGTTTAAAGTCGACTCCGTTTTTTCTGTGAAGGTCGAGGAAGAGGTTTCCTATTTCCCTGCCGAAGACCTTTTCAAAAGGTGTTTTTTCGGGTGAAACAACAGTAACAGAAAGTTTTCTTTTGCGCATGCTGAAAGCGGCTTCCATACCGATAAAGCTGCTGCCTATAATTACAGCATTTCTAGCTTTAACTGTAGATTCAATAATTTTATCAGCATCATCAAATGTACGCAGGTAAAAAATATTTTTAAGTTGATTGCCCGGGATATCAAGTTTTCTTGGGATTGCGCCTGCAGAGATAAGCAGTTTATCGAAACTAAGAGTATCCCCGTTTTCGAACAGAAGTTTCTTATTTGTTAAATCGAGTTTTATAACCTTCCGTTCTTTAATAATTTCAATACCATACTGTGAATAGAAATCCTCTGTTCTCAGCGGCATCCATTCATCCTGGGCCGAACCCATGAGGTATTCCTTGCTCAGGTTTGGGCGGTCATAAGGGGTATGGTTTTCAAAAGTAATCATGGTTAATTTTCCCTTATATCCATCCTCTCTAAGGGTTTGAGCAGCCATATATCCGGCAGCGCCGGCTCCAAGTATAACGAAGCTCCTTGTGTCAGTCTGAGGATCATAGCCTGACATTTCGGGGGTTTGCCCAAGCACCGCCTTTACGGGAATTTTCAGTATAATATTATCGTCCTGGATCTTAACGTCATATTTATTCAAGCTATTGAATGCCGGAGGTTCAATGACTTTTCCTGTAGTAATATTGAAATAGGAATGATGCCAGGGGCAGACGACATTTTTTTTACAGATTATCCCCTCTTCAAGCGGGGCGCCATAGTGAGTACAGGCTGCATCAACAGCATAGATGTTTGAATCAGATCTTACAAGAAGGTATCTGTCTTTATCAATTGAAAAGATCTTCATTTCATTTTCTTCAAATTCACTAAATCTTCCAGCATTAACCTCTCTATACTCCATATTTTCCCCACTATTGCACAGTTGACTTATAAATTAATATCAGGTTAAAGGCAATTTACTGTTTTAGTCAAACGATTAATAAAAATAAGATAAGGTTTAATGAATCAGTTCTCAAGGTCAGATAGAAATTTGATCAGGTTATGTGATAAGGAAAACAATTTTATGCATTCAAGAAAATAAAGTTCCTAAGAATTACCCATCCAGGGCGTTACGAATATATTCCCTTGATTGGCAGGCGGGTTTTCTTAATTTATAAATAGGGTCAGAAATATAACTCACTTATTGATTAAATTTTTAAGGAGGAGGAAAGTATTATGGCACGCTGTGAAGTTTGCGGCAATGAGTACGATAAGTCATTTACAGTCAGCATTGCAAATAAAACGCATGTTTTTGACAGTTTTGAGTGTGCAATACATGCACTTGCCCCGGTTTGTGCCCATTGCGGGTGCAAAGTAATAGGGCACGGAGTAGAAGTAAGCGGCAAGATATACTGCTGTGAGCACTGTGCAGGTCACAGGCAGAACAAACCGGATAAGGATCTGCCCGAAACACATGTGATCATTTAAGGAGAGCATATTTATTTATTGAAGTGTGATCACTTAATCGAGAGGTAAAAAAAATGCTAAGAAGTCTAAATGATCTTACAGGTTTAAGTATCAGAGCCAGTGATGGAGAAATCGGAGAAGTATACGAGTTTTATTTTGATGATGCTGCATGGACTATCCGTTACCTGGTTGTAAGGACGGGCAACTGGCTTGCAAACAAAAATGTACTGATCTCCCCTGCTGCAATCGGGAAGCCGGATTGGGATCAGAAGTTACTTCCGGTTAATCTGACAAGGAATCAGGTAGAAAATAGTCCCGATATTTCCACAGATAAGCCTGTATCGCGTCAAAATGAAACCGAACTGCTAAATTATTATAACTGGCCGGTATACTGGGATTTTGATATGGGGATGGCGTACACACCTGGGGCAGCATATCTGACACAAGGACTTATGGCAGAGCAGAATGCTGCAGAAAGATCAAAAGACAAAAAGAGTGAAGGTAAGGCAAAAAGTGATCCACATCTGCGCAGCAGCCGTGAAGTGACCGGCTATAAAATTCAGTCGACCGACAAAGAGATCGGGCACATAAAGGATTTTATAATTGATGATGCAAGCTGGATCATCCGCTATATTGTTGCAGACACAGGAAGCTGGCTGATGCCGGGGAGAAAGATACTGCTTTCGCCACACTGGATAGATAAAATAATATGGAATGAATCGAAAGTGTACGCTGTGCTCAGCAGTGAGAGTATAAGGAACAGTCCTGAATATGATCCGTCAAGCACACTTGGCAGAAACTATGAGGAAGTCTTATATGAACATTACGGGCTGCCCAAATACTGGGTTTAACAGTATTCTGAAAGTAAAAAAGCTGAGGAGTTGAAAAGAGCAAAAGCCAGAGCAGGAGATAAATACATAATATAAAGGAAAACAGAGAAGGCCGGTTTAATAGAGAGGGCGGTTAAACGGAAGAGGTAATTAAACAGAAGAGGTAATTAAACAGAAGAGGTAATTAAACAGAGAAGACAAGGATTAATGTTAAAATTTGACCGTTGCAGGATTTTTAATATCTTAAAATATATTCGAATTAATCCACATACATCAAGGAGACTATATGTTGAGAAAACTTTATTCTGTTCTTCTGTTATTATTTGTATTTACAACCCTAAGCTATTCACAGCAGACTTCAACAGATGATTATACAAAAGCAATAGCGGTAATACAGTCACTTCAGCAGGACGGAAAAATAAGCGGTACTGTTACGTTTACAAAACTTGCAGATGCGCAGATGCAGGTAGTTGCAGACATAAAAGGCTTAACCCCGGGGAAGCATGGTTTTCATATTCATCAGTATGGCGACATAAGTTCAAAGGACGGGAAGTCCGCAGGTGATCATTTTAATCCTACCAATAAGCCACACGCAGGACCAGGGGATGCAATGCATCATTCAGGAGATATGGGTAATATAACTGCCCAGACAGATGGGACAGCACACCTGGATATGAAAATAAACGGGGAGATAAATTCAATTATAGGGCGGTCAGTAATTATTCATGAGAAAGAAGATGATCTAATGTCGCAGCCTGCAGGCAATGCAGGAGCAAGGATAGCAGCAGGGGTAATAGGGATTGCAAATGCAAAATAAAACCAACAGGAGAATGTGAGGTCAGTTAACCGGCAGGAAAAAATGCAGTAAGCATAGAGCAGATCATTGAGGAAATCGTATGCCTATTCCGCGTGGTATTCATATAGGAACATCAGGATGGAATTACCAGCATTGGAAAGGAATATTTTATTCAAAAGGATTAAAAAGCGGAGACTGGCTGGAATATTACAGCAGAAGATTTTCTACTGTTGAGATCAATAATTCATTTTACAGACTTCCGGAAAAAGGATCCTTCCGGATCTGGAGGGATTCTGTACCGGAGTGGTTTATTTTTACAGCAAAGGCAAACCGATATTTAACGCACATGAAAAAATTAAATGAGCCAGAAGAAGCTTTGAACAAGTTATTAGAGAGGCTCAGTGTTTTAGAAAACAAACTAGGTCCAATTCTTTTTCAGTTCCCGCCATTCTGGAATGTAAATTATGAAAGGTTAAGGGCATTTACAGAAATACTGCCGGACAAATTCCGTTACTCATATGAATTCCGCAATCAGACCTGGTGGCGTGAAGATATATTTGAGCTTTTAAGAAAGCACAATATTTCCTTCTGCATATATGAAATGCCGGGAATAGTAACTCCAAAGGAAGTGACATCTGATTTTATTTATCTACGATTTCACGGACCAGATTTTCCCTTTAAGGAGCGTTTTGATCAGGAGGTGCTGCTGTCCTGGGCCGAACAGATAAAGCAGTGGAATTCAGATGGGAAGGAAGTTTTCATTTACTTCAACAATGACCAATATGGATATGCTCTTGGTGATGCCGGGGAGCTGGAAGATTTATTATCTGCAAGCCCATAACTATCTGAAATGTCAATTCATTAATACAGTTTCTTTGTGATATTTAAACTTGCACATAGCTTAAAATACGCATACCTTAAAATTAATATACTCATGAAATAACTGACGGCATTTGTATTTATTTTAAGTTTGAATATGCAGGAAAAGAAGCTATGGATGAAGAAAGGAAAGTATTTTGCAAGAACTACGGTCAATGTTCAAAAGCTGACTCCAAAGAAGTATTTAGTATTAAAACTGACGAGCCGCTTATTTGTCCTGAATGTAAAGAGAAGCTCAATATATATTTTGCAAGTAAAAAAGAAAAGCTGAAAAAGTACATTGTACTTGTTTCAGTATTCCTTGCAGTAACAATTTTGCCGCTGATATTTGTAAATCAGTTATTTGATTTAAAGGAGCCTGCAATTTTATCACGGCCCATAAAGCCATCGGATCTGCAGAAATATTATATTGGTACGGTGCAGTTAAAAGATAATAAGACAAAAACAGCGGTGCTCAGGATCTACAAGGTCGAAGAAAGTCCAAGGCAGATAACATATTATTATTCAGTTAATTTAAATACAATTGAAGGAAGAATAGACAGCTTAGGTCTTATAATACCAAAGGATAAGAGGATCTATGCTCCTGATCTTGGGATGCTTTTATATGAAAGGTCAGAGAATAACAGAATAATACTGAGGTCAGTTGATCAGTTTAAGAAACCCTACTGGTTATTTGAGGAGGCAAAGCAATGAGGGGAGCACTTATTGTAATTTTAGCCGCTGCAATACTATATGGCTGCAGGAACGATGATAAGCTCAGATTCAGTCAGGTAGGACAAGAGCCTCTCTACCTCGACGGTCTCATCGAACCAGGCTGGAATCTCTGGAGCCTGGGTGAGATTGAGGCCTTCGAGGAACTCTCGAATCGAGCCGTAGTCGTTCGCGAGAGCTCCGTCCGTGTTGGTCTTCTTGTTGTAGTGCAAGAAATAGTCGGAGTCGACCTCTCCCAGGTAGGTGAGCTCAGCGAACGCGCGCTCGTCAGCCGCATCAGGTTGGTCGAACGCCGCCTTGTAGAGATCGCCGGTTCCATCGGAGAAAGTCTCGCGCAGCCAGTCGCGATCATCCGGGTCTTCGTACTCCAGATAGAGGCCTTGGGGCTTCCCGTTGACCACGCAGAGCACGTGGCGCGCTCGGGGCAATTTTACGCCAGCGAGACTCATCAGGTCGTACGCGAGCTTCTGGCGGAGATGGGGCTCGTAGTTGAAATTCCATTCTCGCCGGCCACGGTACTTCTGCTCCTGCTTGAACTTCACTTTCCAATTGCGGCGGTCGCCTCGATCGATGAGGTTCTTCAGGGCGTAAGCTCCCCGAAAATTGATTTTGATG
>JBLNEL010000487.1:0-8694 GCA_050262615.1 Bacillota bacterium | reverse complement strand
GGTAAATAAGGGTATACAATGGCTGAATTAAAAAACAATTTGAAAAGGTACAGATTTGATCATAATCAAATCACTCAGGATGAACTTGCCAAAGAAGTTGATGTCTCAAGACAAACAATTCTGGCTATTGAAAACGGTAAGTTTAATCCATCGGTAACGCTGGCCTTAAGAATTGCAAAGTTCTTTAATTGCAAAGTTGAAAACCTTTTTTATCTGGAGGAGACCGAAAAATGACATTCAGATTCACTTTTGAAGCCGCAGTCGGAACAATCTATCTTGCTTTGACTCTTTTCCTTGGTCAAATGGCCATATGGGTGTTCTTATTCTTTACTCCAATATTCTTCCTGCCCCGCATGCGAAGACAAAATATGGATGAACGGGAAATACAGCTCTTCTATAAAATTGGCAACTGGAGTACCGTATCTTTATTTCTCTCTTATTTACTGATTGAGAATCTTGCAGACGTGCTTGTCTACGGGCATAAGCTGGGAGACTTCAGGATCCAATTATGTGTCAGTCTGTTTTTGTTAACCCGCGGGTTAACCGGCTTAACTATTCTGTCTAAAAATTAAATCTAATCTTTTGGGAGAAGAACCATGAGGCTGCTTAATCCGGGAGACATAATGCAAAATAATAAAAAACAAAAACAGTATGGACCTGAAACAATTTTGCTGGTCTGTCTTTTAGCCTTCTCCTGCTGGACCAGTGTGCAGGGGAAAACTTATGACAATAAAGATTCTCATTTTTCTATTACTGTTCCTGCAGATTGGGTTCAAATTCCGAAGGACAGCATAAAAAATGTAAAAGAACTTAAAAAGGCTGGCTATGAGGATTTTGACTACCTCTATAAAATAAAAGATGCCGGCCCTTTATTTGAATACCCATACATTCTGATCCAGGTAATTAAACCCAACAGGTTTTCAGATCACCGGAATATTGCAGGACTTGCCGATTGGAAACTGGAAAAAGTTACCCAAAGTTATTTATTGAAAACAATGGACGACAAATTCTACCTTGAAAAAAGCACAGGCAGAGTTTGGCAGAAGTCGGGCCTTATGAATATGAATAGGATCAGCGTATTCTTCCCAAAGGGGTACTATTCATATAATGTATTCTTTTTTTCAAGAAAAGAAGATCTTGAAAAGTACCTGCCTGCATTCTTTAATATTCTGAATTCAATCAAAGAAGAGAAGCCGGAACTGCTGGTTCTAAATTACAATAAGCATAAATTATGGGTGTCCTTAATTGCAGCTTTTATAGGGCTGATATCATTCATAACTTATCAGAAGTATCCTGCATCGAAAAAGTAAAACAGATGGGCTGTTTATAACTTGCCCGCTAAAGCCAGAGCGATAAGTATCATAATTATAAGTGATATGGGGATTGCAAGAATGACTCCCATAAAAATTTTCCCGTCTTTTGTGGCCAGGTTAATTGTGCTGCCCATTCCTAATGGCTTATCAACTGAGGTGCGCTTGTCGTCAGGATTGAAATAGAAAACAAAATTCTTTAATAACTCTTTATTGCTTGTCAGCACATATCCCCGGGCGGAAGCTATATTCTTTGTAAACTGAATGGCCAAATAAAGCAATATGCACAGCAGAGTTATCATTGATATAAAAGCATAGTAGGAACTAAGGTGATAAATATTTATCAGCATGACAGTGCTTATTATAAAAGAAATAATCAGCTTTGTTGAATTAAAGAATATGATACCGCGCTTTATATACCGAAGAGATTCCTGTTCGGAAATATCCCTCATTTCTACAGGAACAACTGTTCCTGTTTTAGGAAATAAAACCTTTGGACCAAGTACAAAGTAGTATATTAATGACACAAGCGCATAAGCACAGACCTGGACAATCAGGCCGGGTAAGAGACGCGAGAAGATTTCTTTTTGAAACCCTATAACAATTTCAAAACTGATCAATATTAAGTTTAGCAGTTCAACCTGCCAGTTGATTCTTTTATAATTGAGGCTTTCCATAGCGGGAACTGAACTGTAGATATTTACTGCCATATTTACCCCATTTTTTATAACACGACAATTAATATTTAATGAAATTTCTTTACTGCCAGCTTTGAACGGTTGAAAAGACTAAATCATTAGTTATGGGATTAATCTTTCTAAGACATCTTTAATGTAGATCTCTCCATTTAATAAACTCCTCTACGGCCCTCCTCAAAATATGTAAGCGGCAAATCATAAGCAATTAAAACTTATCCCCGCCGGCCGCCGGTTAATTCTTTCAGGATTCCTCAGCTTTTTCATAATTATTCCTTTACAAATACATTCATTATGTACATATTAAAAATAAACTGTCTTTAGGCATAATAATTATGAGGATGTAATTACATGAGGAAAATAATCGTTTTATCTATGATTACTTTGGATGGTGTGATGCAGGCACCAGGGGGGCCCGGGGAAGATACATCAGACGGTTTCGAATATGGCGGCTGGAGTGCGCCGTATTACGACGAAGCTTCCGGTAAGGCTATGGAAAAACAGATGGAACCTGCAGACCTTCTTTTGGGCAGAAAGACCTTTGAAATTTTTGCCTCTTACTGGCCTCAACATGCGGAGGTTTGGCCGGGTATCAATGAAGTCACAAAGTATGTCCTGAGCAGCACCATGAAAAAATCTGACTGGAATAACTCCGTTTTCTTAAAAAACCTGGAAGATATAGAAAAACTCAGAAACTCAGAAGGCTCTGACATTAAAGTCTGGGGAAGCGGCAAGCTCATACAAACATTACTGCAGCATGATTTAGTAGACGAACTCTGGCTCAATATTTTCCCGCTGACCCTTGGCAAGGGGAAAAAGCTGTTCGACAACAGTGCGGTTCCGGCAGCATTTACATTGGTAGAGAGTACTGTTACTCCAACCGGAGTAATTATTGCCAATTACAAGCGGGCCGGGAAAGTCAAAACGGGTACTGTTGGAGCTTAAGCGGCTGGCCTGTTCAGGGCGTGCTTGAATACAATTACAAATTATCCCGCTTTAGCTTTTTTAATGCAAGTATATAAAATATTATTCCAACTATGAGAGCCCCATACTCACTAATATTTACTCCAGGCTGAGTGCTGTAGAGGCCCAGCCCAACTGACGGTGATCCACTAAACAGCAGGGGCGGCTGTGGATCATCAGACATGACAGCCCGCATTGGATGGGGCTGAACGGGATTTAACTGTTCAAAACTCCGTTCTTTCGAATTTAAGCAAATTTAGTATAAGCCTGAAGTATTCTTTCCTTGTCAGGTATTATGCTGACTTAGTATTTACTGCTTAAATGAAGTTCAAAAGTGCTATTAATCAGGATATGACCGGAAAAAACAGGAACAGCAGAAGCTTATTTGTTTTTCTATGTTATTAATGTGCAATAAGAACCTTATTATTTCTTATTATGCCCAAGGTTATGAGGCCAATAAAAATTATTATTGCTGCTGAATCTATTAGTATATTATTTATTCCATTTATATCTTTTAGTAAAGTGCTGCCAAAAATAATAACCCAGCGTGCAAGTATAACGATTGCAATTATCCATGCGGCAAACTTTACTTTTGCCGGATCTTTATAAAATGCCATAATAAGAAATGCAATTCCAAAAATTAAATTTTCAATAGTAATAATGTGCCAGACATAGAAAATTGTAGTTTTTGTGGCCATTTCAAAACCGGATGCCTCAATCATCGGTAAAACAGCCGCATGCCCATTTAGCGCATGTGTAATACTGAAAAGAATTGAAAGGATTCCAACGATTAAAAAATAAATATTGAATTTCATTTTATACCCTCCAATCAATATTTTATTGTGCTTAGCTGTTCATAATGCTGCGAATGAGAATCAAACCTTTTTAACAGCATCTGTGCTTTTTGAGGCACGTATGCCCTGGTATAATCTTCTCCTGTAAACTCTATTACATCGCTTAATTCGTTAAACCTCATTATTGTTATGAATTCAACTTCGTCCTCATGTTTCCTTTTCAATAGCTCAATTCCTTTATAGCCTTTGAGCTTTTTCCCTTCAATGCTTTTCCATACTTCCTCATAAAGCAGATTCTCATATTCATCTGCATTTTCCGGTGTAGTATAGCCGTGCCATATTCTTGCGATCATTTCTGAGCCTCCCTAATTATTAAAGAAAGTGAATTTTCCGGAATTTATTGTGTCCCGGATTATATTGACGAATTTATCGGGTACGCTTACCGCAGTGTTTGTCCTGTAAAGAAATCCGGTCTGGTTTAGTTCATCCATTTTATTAGATACAAAATAATAAAAAGTGAGATATTTTATCATCATTATTAAAAATTATCCTGAAAGAACATGCCATCCTAAAAGGAAGGCCAATCCCGGTAGAAGGGGAGATTGAGAAAACTCCAGCTAATCTTCCTGCTTGATTATGGAAGGAAAAAAAGCACTGAACTGACTGGAAAGTAAAATAATTTTCCGGCTTATTCGTCTATTCTAATAGAAGCACTAAAACAATATCCGGGAAAAATTTGTTATTATGCCTCTTATGAGTACTTTATATAGAACTTTAAAAACATCAGAAGGGAAACAATTACTTTGGCCAGATATACTGCATTCCTGAGGGCAATAAATGTAGGCGGGCATACCGTTAAAATGGATCAGCTGCGCAGCATTTTTGAGAAAATGGGATTTTCAAATGTTGAAACATTCCTTGCAAGCGGGAATGTTGTTTTTGATTCCAGCGGAAAGAATATAAAATTACTGGAACAAAATATTGAAAAGTCACTGAATGAAGCTCTGGGCTACAATGTGGCAGTGTTTATAAGGCCGCTGCCCGAACTCCCGGAAATTGCTGAGTGCAGGCCATTTAAGGGTGCAGGAGCTGAGAGTGAAACGGGGGGCGGTTCCATCTATATAGGATTCTTAAAGGACGAGCCAGCAGAAAGCGTAAAAAACAAACTTTTGTCTTTACAGTCGGAAAACGAAGAATTCCGCATCAGTGGTAAAGAACTTTACTGGCTTTGCAGGATAAAATTCAGCGAATCTGTTTTTTCCGGACCATTACTTGAAAAGACACTCAGAATGCAAATAACCCTGCGCAATTCAACAACAGTTAAAAAAATGGTCGCAAAATTATCCTGAAATTTGCCCCGACAGGCGGATAGGGACGAAAGATACTTTTTAACCGGGACTCGCCGGTGTAAAGCATGATGGCTGTGCTTTTGTCCTTAAACTGATATATGGTTCCTGGATTTTAAGTCTACTGCACTTTGTAAACGTCTTTCAAACACTGCTGCTGCGGCAACGGCTGCGGCAGAGAAAAAAAACATAAAAAGACCGATAGCAGCCCCTCCTGTAATATCCTCTTTGCCTCGCTGAAATATAACCAGATAAGCTTCTGCCCCCAGGAGAAAACCAATAAGAGCCATTCCGCAATATTTTATAGCACGCAGCGCTTTTACAGAACGTGCTGAAAATAATTCATTCCGTCCTATGAGCCCCAATAGCCTGAATGCCTGATAGAGCGCTGCGAAAAAGAAAATGGATGCTATGTACGCATAGGCCAGGAAGGGATCGTTGAAATATATCTGAAAGAGTGTGGAGTGCACGTTTCTGCCTTCAAGGTGAGGCTCCCACAGCATGAGAAAAAGAGCACCTATGCCAAATAGAACAATCACTATCTGAAGAAATATCGTTAAGCTTCTTTTTATTGGTGTTTTTTTTATGTTGTTCATACTACACCTTTTCATTGTCTCTGTTCAAAACTTCAGCCATCAGAATTTTCGGAAATGCTCTCATATTCCACTTGCTGGCTGCACGGCAATACAGGCTCACGAACGCAGCAAATAAGAGGTAGCCCGCAGCCGCACCTGCCGTGTTGAATATCACGTCATTTATGTCGGCGATCCGGAATGTCATTTTTGATATAAGTCCAGTTATGAGCTGCAGAAGCTCGATAGCGATGCTAAAGACTGCACCCGCAATGATCACTCTTTTTATGCGGAAATTCGTAATAAACGGCAGTCCAAAGCCGAAGGGCATCATGAGCAGAATGTTGAGGAGCGAGGTTTTCACATCCTCTGGTCTAAGGGTGATAAGCGGAATGAGATTCACACTTTCCCCGGCACTAAGTCCTCTCAGCATAAGTCCCGGCACAAACTGCTTTATAAGAAGCAGGGATTGAAATTGAAGCAGGGTATAGTCTACAACCTTATACAGGTAAATATAGAATATGGTGAACAACAGCACATACACAAGGCTCTTTCTTTTCTTCCTCAGAAGAAACACGGCGATGCCGAGCCAAATAAAACCTATAATAAGCAGAATTACTGCGTTTATTGCACCGCTTACAATCTTAAAATCCATACTTTCCTTTCTTGCGGCAAGAGGAGTTATTGATCTGTTCCATTTTATTGAGTTATCTCTTTCTAAAATCCTGCCCCTGCGAATTTACTTAATTTCATCATTATTCTAAACGGATAAATAAATTAATGTTTATCTTTAAAAACTAATCTTTAACCTCTGAGGTTGAGGAAGCCTTTCAACTGAGACTACTAATTGCAGAGGATTATTTATTATTGCTGAAAAAATGTAACGGAGAGAAGAAAGATGGAGCCTGTTTTAGTAACCGGTCAGAAATATTTGAGCATTCGTGATGAATTGCTGAGGCTTGAAGCTATGCTTCATCACCCTGAAGAAGGCAGCACGCGAAAAGATCTGGAAGCAATGACAGACGAACTGTTCTGGGAAGTCGGGGCCTCGGGAAACCGCTACAGCAGGAGCTTTGTGCTGGATGTTCTGGTAGAGAGAGTAAAAAACCCCAATCCGGACGACAAATGGGTCACGAGGGATGCATGGTGTAGTGAAATATCAGCAGGTAACTTTTTGCTTGCTTATACTCTCATTCAGGGTGAAAGAGTAACACGGCGCTCTTCAATATGGCGTAAATATGAGAACTCCTGGAAGGTAGTTTATCACCAGGGAACGATAGTTCAGAATAATATGGGTTAGTATTACATTCTGACACATTGACTGGCAGACAGCGGACAAATTGAAAGGATAACCGGGAACATTGAGAGAGGATATCCCGGTCATATAGTTGTTATGAATGAAAGTTGCTGCTTAACAGCTTACGGGTACAGATTCACTTACGGAGAATTTTCTCTATTGTTTTTCCTTTTGCGAGCTCATCAATGAGTTTGTCCAGATAACGTATTTTCTGCATTAACGGGTCCTCAACTTCTTCTACACGAACACCACATACTACGCCTTTGATAAGTGAGCTATTTGGATTCATGGCTGGTGCCTGCGCAAAAAAAGTTTCCAGATTATTTCCCTTCTCAATTTGCTGCTCTAACCCTGCAAGGTCATAACCAGTCAGCCAGCAGATTGTTTGATCAACTTCTTCTTTTGTACGGTTTTTACGTTCTGCCTTTCCGATGTATAGCGGGTATAAATTTGCAAATTTCATCGCAAAAACTTTATGGTTTTCCATAGTGACTCCTCCTCTGTGCGCAGGGTTTTAATATTTTTATGTATTTGACGCTATTGCGGCTAAGCCGCTGCCTGGTTACCATGCGAGGTTCTAATATAACAACGATGATTTTATTTTACAACCATCATCTTTTTTGTTTCCACAAAATTTCCTGTTTTCAACTGATAAAAGTATACACCGGAAGGGAGTTCATAATTTACAATTGAAAATTGAGAACTATATAAACCCGGCTGTTTGTATTCATCAACAAGCGTTGCAACTTCTCTTCCCAAAACATCAAATACTTTCAGGCTGACATGGCTGTATCCCGAAATCTGATAGTTGATAATGGTAACTGGATTAAATGGATTTGGATAATTTTGAGCAAGAGAAAAATTCTCCGGAGCAGTATTTGTCTTTCCCACGCCGGTTGCGTCATCAATTGCGGCGTTTAATGCAGTCCATATTTGGTTGCAAAATAATGTGGATACATCTGAGGCTGGAGAATTGGGCTGGTTGCCCATTCTAACAATCACAATTCCTTTGCTTGGAGATACACTTAAAATCTGGCCATTCTTCCCCAATCCGGCAAACATATCGGCTGGTGCCTGCGGTGCATAAGATCCGCTGAACACTGTTTGAAGTGTTGGAAGCATATAACCGGTTTTTCCATTCAGCCACCACAAGTAACCATAAGACATATTAAGCTGCTGAGAACTGTTAATCATATCATGAATATACTGCTTGTCGTTCAATACCGGTTGACTATCCCAAACAAAATTATTCAGCGCCAGCAATCCGTAGCGTGCCATGCTTCTGGGTTTGCTGAAAAAGACGTTATCATAATCCACTGTTGACCAGGCGCCGGTCAGGCCGATAGTGCTTTTCAATTTCAGAGCAGTATAAGTATTTATCGACTGACCCGATGCTTTTTCAATTACCTGTTCCAGCAGATTATAAGGCGCATTATGATATGCCCAGCGTGTCCCGGCATCTGCTAAATAAATTAAGCAGGATTTTGCGGTGCAGTGGTTATCCGGCACTCCGTCATCAAGTCCGCTGGTCATAGTTAGTTGGTGCCTGATTGTAATTTTATCTTCTTTCTCTTTAGGAGCGTTTGTCCATCCAAGGCCAAGATATTTTGAGGATGCTTCAGAAATTGAAAGCAATTTTTCTTCCTGAGCTTTACCAATTAAAAAAGCTGTTAAGGTTTTACCCGCGGATGCCCAGTACCAGAGACTATCCTGAGTA
>JBLNEL010000486.1:0-2772 GCA_050262615.1 Bacillota bacterium | reverse complement strand
GTGCCATTTTCATCGTAAACTCTCAGTTCACCTGATTTATCCGGCCTGTTTATTATTTCCTTTTTACCTGTCTCAACTGAGTAAGAATAATTTGTCAGTGTACCGGAAACAACTCCGATCTCATCGGTAGTCCAGGAAAGCCTGTTTACCAGGATTGTTGTATTTTCGTCATATACGTTCCAGTTTCCCTTTTTTTCGTCGGGGCTTGTGGTGCCGTCCATAATTTTTCTATTACTGTAGTTATGGCCATAAATATTTCCATTCAGAATCAATTCCCAGGAAACGCTGCCGTCAGCGTTCTTTAGGCCCGTTAAGGTCTCGGTGGCTCCCCCTCCGGCCTGCCAGACCCAGCTCCAAATGTTTCCGTTTTTACTGGGTGAAATATGGACAAATGCAGAACTAATAATTTGAGCGTAATTATTGGCTGAAGAAATCTGAGTCTTTGTCTGTGCGGCATACGGGTCATTTGATCTGGTATTAGGCCCCTTAAAAGAAAAACTGGGAAGCGAAACAGCATCCTGATTATTTGTGCTTACGGGATTATCTTTTTTGGAACAAGAAGTAATCAGAACGGGAAAAAGTAACAGGATAACAAAGGAGTGCCATTTTTTCATTTTGATACCATTTTTTAAGTCTATAGTTATCTGAATTCTATTTGAACTGGTGGTGAAAATTAAATAATTTTCTGCAGAAATGAAAAAATGAGCTTGAGTAATTGAATCAAAAAAGCCCCTTCCAAAGAATGGAAGGAGCTTAACAAGTCTATTGGGACCCTTTATTAATATTACTAGAATTTCCCCGAATTTTTCTCCACTCCGTGAGAATATACCTTCCAGGTACCGGTACCATCTGTGTTCCAGTCAGCCTGCCAAAAAATCGTTGGGCCTTCGATATAATACTTTAAAGAGCCTGATTTATTTGAATTATTAACGATTTCAGTCTTGAATTTCAGAACTGAGTTCTCGTTAACCACCAACACGCCTGTATTACCAAGATCGCCGCTGCTCCATGAGATCTGTGCTGCAACGTCTGTAGTATTGTAACTGTATAGCTTCCATCCTCCACTTTTCCCATCCTTGCTTGTAGTACCCTCAAAAGATTTCCAGTTAGTATAGGTGACTGTATCAATTGTACCGTTCTTAACCACATTCCAGGTAAAATTGCCGTCAGAACTTCTTGTGGCAGTAAAAGTCTCTGTTGCATTATTGTCATGCTTCAAGACCCACTTCCATTCATTCCCGCTGTTTGCAGGCTGGACTGATGAAAATATATTGTTTAAGACGAGCGAGTAAGCATTGAACTCATCAATAAAAGTCTTAATCTGATTTGTAATTTCATTGGAAACTGAAGTAGCGGGTCCCCTGAAGGAAGGCTTGGGAATTGAGGGTGCAGTCTGATTATTCGTTTGATTATCCGTGTTTTCAGGCCCTGCCGGGTTATTGTCTTTTTTTGAACAGGAAGCAATCATAACAGAAACAAGAAACAGAATAACAAAAAAGGACAGCTTTTTCATATTTTTCTCCTTAGATGTAAGAATTGATAGTTTGTATGTGCAGGAATTATAAATCTATGGATATCAATATTTAATTTAAATTGTTAAAGTTTAAATTAAATAAAACGAATAATTATACCTGAAAAAAGAGAATTTTCAATAACTATTTAGAACTGTAAAGGGATTAAAGTTAAGGAGATCGACAGGGCTGCCGCACCAGTCTCCTTTAGGATTTTGGGAGGGATTCCAGAAATAAAAAAGCCCCTTACGTTGGAAGTAAGGGGCTTTCATAAAAAGTTATTAGTTATTTACTGCCAGCTGCCCTGTGTTTTTACTACGCCGTTTTCATATGCCCACCACTGTCCTGTACCGGCGGCAACCCAGATGGATTTGAAGACCAGTATTCCACTGTCATAGGCCAGGAGGCTGCCTGAATTATCAGGATTGTTTGTAATTTCCAGCTTCCCGTTTACGGCGCCATTTTCGTATTCCTGAAATGTACCTGAAAGGACCCCGGCGCTGCTGGTAGACCAGTTGTATTCGGCTACCACAACGGTTGTATTATCGTCATAAGCCTTCCAGGTTCCGCTTTTACCGTCTGCACTGGTATTGCCTTCAAGGGCCTTCCAGTTATTGTAAGTGATACCTTCGTATGTACCATTTAGTATCAGCTGCCAGGTATAGCCGCCCTGTGAATTTTTGGAGCCGACAAAAGCTTCCGAGAAACCGGAAACAGGAGAAAGCTCCCATTTCCACTGTCCGTTGCTGTTTGCAGGCTTGGCAGAAGAAAAAGCCTGAAGCATCATCGGATATGCGTTCATCGATTCTACGGTACTTTTTGTGTAAAGCGCCCACTGGTCCGTTGAATTCGTATTCGGTCCCTTAAAGCTCACAGCAGGAATTCCAGGAGCTTCTTCACTGGGTGCTGCCGGATTGTCATCTTTCTTGGAACAGGAAGTAACTACAAGTGAGAGCATCAGAAGGATAAATAAAGAGTAGAACTTTTTCATTTTGGACCCCCGAGAGTTATTAATTGTGATTTATTTGAAATGAACAGACTTCGGTTTTGCCAATCGCCGGAATAATTTAAGAGTTAAATTATTGAATTTTTAACAAAAAGCAAATTAAATCTATATCCAGAACTTTTATTAGTTCCCTTTTTTTCTGTCTCCGGCTGCCCGGATGCCATTTTTCTTGCTAACATAAAAGGAATTCTATAATTTAGTTATCAACAATTCAACCATTCATAAATAAGGACTTCTATTATATGCGCACAATAG
>JBLNEL010000485.1:0-2850 GCA_050262615.1 Bacillota bacterium | reverse complement strand
GATGCCGTAATATCCAGGAAAACAAGTTCATCAGCCCCTTCTGAGGTATATCTTTCAGCCAGCTCTACTGCATCACCTGCATCGACTAGATTTACGAAATTTGTTCCTTTTACAACCTTTCCGTCTTTGACATCAAGGCATGGTATTATTCTTTTACTAACCAACTTCTGCAAGCTCCTTTAAATCAATTTTATTCTCATAAATGGCTCTTCCTACAACCACTCCAAATGCATTTATTCCCCTGACATTTTTTACATCATCTATATCCTTTATACCGCCTGAGGCAATAAGCTCGACTTCAGGAAACCTGTCTAATATGGATTTATATAAAGAAATATTTGTCCCTGTAAGAAGCCCGTCTTTTGAAATATCTGTACAAAGTATCCTCCTTACCCCGAGATTCAGGCAATATTCAATATGTCTGAAGATTGATATTGGCGTCTGCTCGGTCCATCCCTTTACGGCTATCATTTCATCTTTAACATCAGCAGCTACTATGATCTTCTTGGCGCCATTAGATCTTATTATTTTTTCAAATTCAGTTTTATTATTAACTGAAAGCGAACCGATTATTACTTTATCTACTCCGGAAGATAAAAGGCGCTCTACGTCCTGATTTGATCTGACCCCCCCGCCGAATTCGATCATAAGTCCGGTCGAAATCTTAATTTTCCGGATTATATCCAGAACAGAAATATTTCCTGTCTTTGAACCTGAGAGATCTACAATATGAAGATAGTTAAAGCCATTGTTCTTAAAAACTATTGCCTGTTCTTCAGGCGTCTGAGCATAGAAACTAACCTGCTGAAAGTCACCTTTTTTTAACCGGACTACTTTGCCGTTCATTATATCAATTGCTGGAATAATTATCATGTTCTAGTTTTTTCCTACAGGTTTAAAAAATTATTTAATAGCTTTAGCCCGGCTTCTGCAGATTTTTCCGGATGAAACTGCACCCCATAGAAATTATCTTTTTCAACAGCAGCTGAAAAGTCTATTCCATGGTTTGCTTTTGCAATCGTATTATCCACTAGGGGCAGATAATAAGAATTTGCGAAATAAAAAAACTCACCATCTTTTATTTCTTTAAATAGTTTACTTTCCTTGGTATGATATACCTCATTCCACCCCATATGTGGTACGGTCACTTCTTCTGGATCAAACTTTTCTATTCTCCCGGGAATAATGCCAAGACAGGCAACGTTCCCCTCTGTTGAGAACTCAGCCATAAGCTGCATTCCAAGACATATGCCCAGCATAGGTTTTTTTACAATTCTCAAAAGATTAAACAAGTTTGACCTGTGCAGCTGTTTGACTGCAAAAGAAGCTTCGCCTACACCGGGGAAAATTACTTTCTCAGCCCTGCAGATATCAATTTCCTTATTTGTCAGCAGATAATCTGCCTTCAGGCTATCAAGTGCATTGGCAACTGAAGCAGTATTGCCTGCACCATAATCAATCAGCGCAATCATAAAATTCCTTTTGTTGATGGTAATGTATTCTGGTTTCTTTCGTCCATCCTTAAAGCCTCATTTAATGCTTTTGCAAATGCCTTAAACATTGCTTCGATCTTATGATGATCATTCTTCCCTCTGGCTCTTAAATAAATATTTGCCTTTAGCCCTGAGGCAAGCCCCCTGAAGAACTCTTCTGTAAGTTCTGTAGGGAAGTCACCGACTTTCTCCCTTTTAAACTTACACTTAAAATTCAGAAGACTTCTTCCGCCAAGATCGATTGCACATTTTGCAACTGACTCATCCATTGGAAGTACAAACCCGTAACGCTTTATTCCTCTTTTGTCGCCAAGAGCTTCATTTATTGCTGCACCCAGGGTGATACCGGTGTCTTCAACCGTATGATGCTCATCTACATGGAGATCCCCATCGACTTTTACTTTAAGGTTGAGATTAGAATGTTTTGCAATCTGCTCAAGCATGTGGTCAAAAAATCCAACACCAGTATTTATTTCAGAGATCCCCTGACCGTCAAGCATAAGATCTACTTTAATTTTTGTTTCTCTGGTATCCCTTTGCTTAGAAGCTGTTCTTAACGAGCCAAGTATATAAGCAGCTGCATTGCCGAAATTATTTATCTGACCATTTTTGTTTACAATAATAATATCTGTATTTAAGTCAGCATTGCCTGATACTTCAGAAGCTTTTTTGCCGCTAAGAACTGTATAGGATCTTTCGACCTGGCGGCTGCCAGTATTTTTTTTGCTTAAAGAAATACTTTCTGATAATAATATTTTATTAATAATCTTATCAGTTAAACTGCTGCTGCTCAGCTGATCATCGATTGCAATCTGAAATCCTTTAGCAGTAAGGCTTTTTAACCCTGATATTAAACCATCCGAAAGTTCAGAATCAAAATTAAAAAATTTTTTATCAACAACTACTTTGTACATAACAGTTTATTTAAAGCGTTTAAGAATTTGTCATTTTCTTCTGGAGTTCCAATTGATACTCTCAGACAGTTCCCTAGCATTTCATATGAACTTCTGTCTCTGATTACAATTCCGTCTTCGGCCATTTTTTTCTGTACCTGTTTTGCATCTGAACATCTAAAGAGTATATAGTTTGCATCAGAGTCATAGACCTTTTGGATTTGCGGAATCTTATTTAGTTCATCTATAACCCTCTGGCGTTCGGAAATTAATTCCTTTACAAAAATATCCTTCTGCCTGAAATTTGAAATTGCATTTAATACGGCATTCCGCGTAAGTGAGCTAATATTATAGGGGGCCTTTACCTTAAACAAAAGATCTATAATAGTTTCATTGGCAATACAAAATCCCAGTCTGATACCGGCTAACCCCCATGCTTTTGAAAAAGTTCTTAATATAACGAG
>JBLNEL010000484.1:0-8955 GCA_050262615.1 Bacillota bacterium | reverse complement strand
GGTCATCTTTTATCAGATTTATATAGCTGATTATTGTATTTAGCGGGGTTCTTATCTCATGGGATATCTGTGCAAGGAAAATTGATTTCAGCCTATCAGATTCCTGGGCTTTGTTTCTGGCATCAATAAGTTCAAGTTCTGCAAGCTTATTTTTTGTAATATCATAGGCAACTCCGACAAGGTTTGCCACTTTACCCTCCTGCCCGTATACAGGAGAGAGCGAGATGTTCATAAAATATCTGCTTCCATCAATTCTCAGAGAGGATTCAAATATAACATGTTCATCATGAAAGCCCTTATCAATTAAGCTTTCCGGAACCGGAGATCCCTCATTATTAAATACTTCACTAATATGCTTAAACAATATTTCCTGCAAAGAATAATTTTTTATCCTGAACCACTGACCATACACATTGGTAATATAATGTTTCCTATCTAGAAGAAAGACAATATCATTCATTGATTCAACCAGGCTGCGGAAACGTTCTTCGCTATCCTTTAGATCAGCCTGTGCCTTTATTTTTTCGAGCTTAACACTATTATTCTGCAGCACACTTTCAATTGCAGGTACAAGTCTTTTAAGATGTTCCTTTATTATATAGTCATCTGCTCCGGCCTTCATACATTCGACAGCAGTTTCCTCGTTTACAGAGCCTGTAACAAGTATAAAAGGGGTTTCCGGGTGCATCTGTTTTGAAAGGAGTAAAGCTGACATACCATTGAACTGAGGCAAGGAGTAGTCCGATAGAATGATATCCGGCGAAAACTCTCTTAATTTTATCAGTAAATCCTCCCGTGTCATCACACGGCATAATTCATACTGAATTCCGCTTTTTTTTATTTCATACTCAATCAGTTCAGCATCAGAGGGAGTATCTTCAACTAACAGGATGCGTAGTTTTGTTTCCATAGTAAAGTATAATAGAATTTTCGTATAAGATTTTTTATTTTAGTGGAACAGTATAATTGCTATAAGCTATTAAAGTTTTTTCTATTGCGCAAATTTTACTTTCCAAGGGCATGTTGGTCTTTAAAATAAATTATAAGGCAGGTAAGATATGTACCCTGTATTATTAAATAAGATTGAAGAGTTCCTTGAACAGAAGCGTATTGCAATTGTAGGAATTTCAAGGGATGAGAAAGATTATACCCGGAACCTCTTTACTGCGATGAAAGAGGCTGGATATGAAATGATACCAGTAAATCCTTTTACCGAACAGATCGAAGGACTCAGGTCATATAAGTCTGTAACTGAAATCGATCCTGCTCCTGAGGCCGTGCTGGTCTTTACAGTAAAGACACCGCTAGACGCCTTAATTGAGGAATGTATCAGGGCCGGGATAAAACATATCTGGATTCATAATCATACAAAAGATAATGAACTTAAGGACAGGATCTTTGATCTCTGCAGAAAAGACGGAAGGAATATCATTATCGATTACTGTCCTTTCATGTTTTTACCTGAAAGCAGTTTTCCACACAAACTGCATGGTTTTTGCCTTAAAATTGCGGGTAAATATCCTTCGAAGAGAAAAAAAACAGTTTAGAATACCTATAAGATCAAAAAAAAATGAGAGATAAATAACTTTATCTCTCATTTTAATCAGACTGGTTTTATGAAAATTATTCGCCGCATTCGTGTGAACAGCTGGCTTTTTCTTTTTCAGTGCATTTTTCAGCATGTACTTTCTTGCCTGTTGTCTTTGGAGCCTTAGGAGCTACTTTCTTTTCAGTCTTCAAGTCAGCTTTCTTTTCGACTTTAACATCCTTTTTTGCAACTTTTTCCTGTGCAAAAGATGAACCAGCCCCTGCAAATAAAAATGCACCGGCTAATGCAACGACTAATAATTTTGAACGCATTAAAATACTCCTGTAGATTATTTTTATAGAATGGTAAACCAATTTGTCCAGTAAATTTAAGTAAAATTTAAAGAAAAAACAGTCCAGCAGATCATTTATTTATATTGTGTTTTTCTAAGAGGTTATTTAGATTAAAATGCAGTGCGGAAGTTAAAAATTTTTCTTTTGGAGGATATTATGCCAGTCAAAAAGTTAAAAGAATTTCTGGACAGAAATAAAATCAAATACATAAGCATTAAGCACTCACCTGCCTTTACTGCGCAGGAGATAGCACAGTCGGCTCATATACCCGGGAAAAACCTGGCCAAGACAGTAATGGTTAAAATTAACGGGAAGTTTGCAATGGCAGTTCTTCCGGCAAAATACCTTGTAGATATAGATCTGTTAAAAGATGCAACCGGCACTGATGATGTTGAGTTAGCAGGAGAGAAAGAGTTTAAGGATCTCTTCCCCGAATGTGAAATTGGGGCAATGCCACCGTTCGGCAATCTGTATAATATGCCGGTATATGTAGCAGAAGCTTTATCAAAAGATAAAGAAATTGCTTTTAATGCAGGTTCGCACACAGAGCTTATAAAGCTTTCATTTGAGGATTTTGAGAGGATGGTAAAGCCCAGGATAGTTCAATTTGCTTTGGTCTAAGATTCCAGCTAAGAAAGAATCATTTTGCCGGATAATGAAAATTAAGTTGAAAAAGGTTATATTTCCGGTGAAAAAAATGATATTTACAAGGATTTTATTTTAATGGAAGTAAAGAACCTTTTTGCAGAAATTCCGGACTATTTCTCAAAAGAGATTTTTGATATATTAATTCATAATAATAATCTTACACTTGAAAGGATTGTTTCCTGTGGGCAGGCATCGCCTGAAGGCGAATGGTATTGCCAGGAAACTAATGAATGGGTAATATTATTAGGTGGGTCTGCCGGAATGCTGGTCGAGGGAGAAACAGAAGAAAAAGTATTATATCCCGGAGATTATGTTTTTATTCCGGCAAATACAAAACACAGGATTGAGTGGACAGACAAAAAGCATAAGACAGTTTGGCTGGCATTACACTTTTTAGATTAGTTTGTTTCCTATAGGTTAGATCAGAAAACTATGTTATTAAGAAGGTCAAAAAACAAAATTATTGCCGGAGTTTGCGGTGGCATTGCTGAATGGTTAGGCTGGGATCCAACGGTGGTAAGAATTGCATATGTCCTGCTTTCCATTTTCAGTGCTGCATTTCCAGGAATTATTGTTTATATCATTTTATGGATTGTCATGCCCCCATCGGATCCGGAGATAAGCAACAGGAACCATAATCCCTTTTTCAGGACTTAATTACTAAAGTATTTTTCAAGCAGCACTTTTCTTTCCCGTTGATTTTACCTGCAATCACACAATTATTCTCTCTCTCTGTCTTTTTTTGCCTATCTGTTTTTTCAGTGCCGTATAATATCAGCTTCAAGTTTAATTATTTAGAATTTTCAGTTTAAACAAAAAAATTCCAGTTTAGGCAAAAAAGTCAATATAGACAAAAAAATTCCACTTCAGACAAAAAACGCCGATTTATAAAAAGCATCAACTTATAAAAAGCCTCTACTTATAAAACGCTTCAGACCCGGGGCGGGTATTTGTGCCCCGGTAAAGCAGGTTAAACAGAAAAGATAAATTATAATCAGATCCTGTTTCAAAATGGACGGTGAAATTCATTCGAATATGTATTAACTTATTTTTTATTAACAAAATATGGAAACATTAAGATGAAGCAGTTGCTTTTAATAATTTTGGTTATATCATCTCTTTCTCTTTCTGCTCAGACTAAGAGTAAAAAATCTTCTGCCTTAGAGAAAGAGGTAGAAACTTATCTGGATAACTATAATAAAATTTACCAGAGACTCTATAGCGCAGCAAGTGAAGCACAGTGGCTTCTGAACACAAAGATAATAGAAGGTGATACGCTGACTCAGAAAAAAGCAGAAAAGGCAGGTGAAGAACTGACTGCATTTACCGGCAGCACTGAGAATATTCAGAAGTCGACTAATTACCTAAAGCACAAAGAAGAACTTAAAGCTTTGCAGGTAAAGCAGCTTCAGACAATACTATATCTAGCCGGCAGTGATCCTCAGACAGTAAAGGATATTGTGGTTGAAAAAATAAAAGCCGATGCTGAGCAGACACGTCAGCTCTACGGTTTTGATTTCAAGATAGACGGCAAGTCATATTCTACAAATCAGATCGATGATACACTTAAGGCATCTACTAACCTTCAGACAAGGCAGAGATTCTGGGAAGCCAGTAAAGAAGTGGGAAAGGCTCTTAAGGCCGGGCTTTCAAAGCTTCAGCAGTTAAGAAATAAGTCGGTTCAGGCTTTAGGTTATCATGATTTTTTCAGTTATCAGGTTTCTGATTACGGCATGACCACAGATGAAATGATTTCAGTCTGCAGGGATATGATCAAGGAAATATGGCCTCTTTACAGAGAACTTCACACCTGGGCGCGTTATACATTGGCAGAAAAGTACGGTGCAGATGTACCTGATATGCTGCCTGCACACTGGTTACCTAACAGATGGGGGCAGGAATGGCAGGAAATGGTAAAAGTAAAAGGGCTTGATCTAGATAATAAGCTAAAGCAAAAGTCAGCCGGATGGATTGTAAATCAGGGTGAAAGTTTCTATGTAAGTTTAGGTTTTGATAAATTAAGCCATTCATTTTATGAAAAATCCAGTCTATACCCACTGCCTGCAAATTCAGCTTACAAAAAAAATAATCATGCTTCAGCCTGGCATATTAATCTTGCCGATGATATCCGTTCATTAATGAGCGTCGAGCCAAATACAGAATGGTGGGGAACGGTACTTCACGAGTTAGGGCACGTTTATTATTTCAGGACGTATTCAACTCCGCAGGTACCTGTAATTCTGCGCAACGGAGCAAACCGTGCTTTTCATGAAGCCATGGGCAGTCTTATTGGTCTGGCTTCTATGCAGACCCCTTTTCTTGAAGGGCGGGGGCTTATTGTTCCCAACTCACAGACTGACAAAATCCAGCTGCTGCTTAAAGAAGCTCTCGAGCAGGTAGTAATGATACCCTGGGCTGCCGGGGTAATGACCGAGTTTGAATATGAGCTTTACTCAAACAATCTGCCGAAAGATAAGTACAATCAAAAATGGTGGGAGCTGAAAGAAAAGTACCAGGGGATCGTTCCCCCTGAAAAAAGAGGCGAGGAATACTGTGATGCAGCCTCAAAGACACATATCAATGACGATCCGGCGCAGTATTATGATTATGCTATGTCAATTATCCTTTTATTCCAGTTCCACGACCATATAGCAAAGAATATTCTTCACCAGGATCCGCATGCTACAAATTACTGGGGCAATAAGCAGGTTGGGAATTTTTTAAGGAAGCTTATGAAACCCGGTGCCAGCACTGACTGGAGAGAACTTCTTAAGGAATCAATAGGCTCAGAAATGAGTGCGAAGGCAATGGTAGAATATTTTCAGCCATTGATGGATTATCTGAAGGAAGTAAACAAGGGCAGGAAGTATACTCTTCCTGAAGAAATCAATATTTAAAAACAGAAAGCCTCAGGACCGCTTCGAATTATCCTGAGGCTTCTTATTTTTCTCTCTTGAGCAAAGTACTACTTACTTATCTTTTACCAGCTTTTTAAAACCGGATCCTGTTTCATACCTGCAACAGATCATATATTAGTTCAATATTAAACTTCTCTCATTTGCCTGTGTTCCGTATCCATTTGGTGAAACAGCTTTTCTAAAATCTTCGGTCAACCTGAATTTTATTATTAATTCCTGAAGGTTAACTGTCAGGCGGTTTAAGTCTTCAGCTGCACGGGCAATTTGCTCAGTGCCTGCAGCAGACTGCTGAATTACACTGCTCATTGCTTCTACGCTCTTACTGATCTCCTCTGCAGCGCTTGACTGCTCTTCGCTTGCAGCTGCTATCTGGGCGACCGAATCATTTACGCTCTGCGAACCTTCAGCAATTTCAGTCAGTACAATTGAAATTTCTTCAGTCATCCGCATTCCCTCCTCGACGACGCTTTTAGCGTCGTTCATCGAACTATCTGCCTGTTTTGCCTCTAATTGAATTGCCCTTATTGTTTCAGCTATCTCCTTGGTAGCTTTTGTAGTGCGTTCAGCCAGTTTACGTACTTCATCGGCCACAACAGCAAAACCTCTTCCCTGTTCACCGGCGCGGGCAGCTTCAATTGCGGCATTTAAGGCTAAAAGGTTTGTCTGGTCAGCAATGTCATCGATCACCTGAGTTATTTCTCCAATTTGTTCAGTTTTCTTAGATAGTGAAGAAATCACTTCGGCAGTTTCCTGTGATGAAATTACTATTTTTTCCATGCTCCGTTTGGTATGGATCACCTTTTCAGTTCCCTTTGCAGCGATACTGCTGGCCGACTTAGATATTTCAGCAGCGTTATTTACATTCCGTGCAGATTCAAGTATTGTTTTTGTCATCTGTTCAATAGCGCCTGCTACTTCGGTTGTCTGGCTGGATTGTTCCTGGGCTCCGGCAGCCATCTGGTCGCTGGAGGCTGAAATTTCACTAGCCGCGCTTGCCGTTGCATGAATTGCCTGTCTTACTTCACTTAAAGCATTCTCCATTGAGTCACCAAGCTGGTTTATGCTGTTTTTTATTATCTGATGGTCACCTTTGTAATTTCCTTTCATTCTGACAGTAAGGTCGCCTTTTGCCATTACTTCAAGGACATTGCTGCCTTCTTTAACAGGCAGTATAACAGCATCAAGTGTCTGGTTAAAACCTTCTACAATTTCCCTGAATCCCCCCTGAAATTTATCTGCATTTCCTCTTAGTGAAAGGTTGCCATCTACAGCCGCATGTGTAAGGTTTGAAGTCTCCGAGATCAGATCACGTACAATGGTAGTAAGTTTATTAAGCACAGGTGCAATCTCGTCATCTTTATCTACCGCCTTGGATAGGTGACTTACATCACCTGAGGCAATACTGTTAAGTGTACCTATTATACTTGAGTCAACCTGTGAGGCAAACTGGTCAAGGACCATTCCCATTTCTCCAAGCTCATCTTTGGTATTGAGACCAACTCTTGCCTTAATATGCCCTTTCTGCATTTCATAAGCCATATGAAGAACTTTACTTATGCTATCCCTGAACTTGCGTGAAAGAAACAATCCCATTGAAACTGAAGCTGCAGCACCAATAAACAACATTATGAACATACTATAAACTGAACCTGAAGCCCTCTCTTGATTAGCCGTTACAGTAGAATCACCAGAAGAAATATTGTGCTCCATCCATTTTGATATAGCGTTTTCATAATTAACTGCCGAGGTATACATAGGTCCAAAAAGCAGCTGCTTGGCTTCTTCGTCTTTATTCTCAAGAGCAAGCTGTGTACAAACTTTAAGGTTTTCCCTGTATTCCTTTCTGGATTGAACAAGCTGATCATAAATCTCTTTTTCATCAGCTTCTTTAATAATTTTTGCGCAATATTCCAGATCTTCAGTTATCATCCTTGATGATTCTTCATTTTCCCTTATATATCTTTCGATTTCACTTTTGTCCTGCTGCATGACCATTTTTAATGTATTCAGCCTTACATGCTGGAATCTTTGTGCCACGTCTCCTATTTTCACAAGCGGGACAGCGTTATGTTTCCAGATGCCTTCGTAAGAAGAATTAATTTTATCAATATTCATCGCTCCGATTGCACCAATTATCCCGGCAATTACGGCAACCAGGCTGAAACTTAATATCAACTTTGTTCCAATTTTTAAGTTATTAAACCAGTTCATCGGTATTTCCCCTGTTTTGGATTTAACTAATTTCTAATTTTACTGTTCAAATATCGTAAACAAAACAGAGGTAACGGATGGAAATGCAAAAAGCGGAAGAGATCTGAAATAAGCGGTTATTTTACGCCACAAGCGGACTATTTAGGCAGTGCTGTCCCCTGGTTATTCACCATATACCATCTGTTATGTTTTCTTATAAACACCTTTGTAAGCCTTGAATTACGTATATCAGTTTTGTCATAGGCAATTGTTTTAATCTGAAGGTCAAAATTCATTATTGCCGTATCACCATAGATCCTGATCTCAATATTAGATGGGGTTTGAGATGTCTGTCTGATTACACTATCTTTTTCGGCAAATTCCTTCAATACGTCCATTTTTGTTGAAGTTTTTCCGGAGCTATTAATTCTGATATAATCCTCAGACAGATATGTGGCATATTCAGAGGTATCATTGCTGGCTAAAAGTGAAATAAGGTGATATTCAAGTTCGAGTATCTGCTTTTCATATTGTTCGTTTTTTTCAGCCTTCAGCGTTCTCACCTGTGCTTCAAGGGGCAATACTCCCACTATTATAAAAGCTATAAATAAGTAACAAATACAGATTTTCATTCAGATATACTCCACATAGGATATTAGCATAAAATCAATTTACATTTTTATTAAAAAAAAGAAGGCTGTTACAAATTACCTTAATTCAAGTAATTTGCAACAGTCTTCTTTATATATGGAGCATAGGTATTATATCTGAAATATCAGAAAAAAAAGCCGGGAGTGATCCTTAAGAACCTTACTGGTTATTTTTTATCTGATCTCTTGTTGATTTTGCCATATCCAGATGATGACGAAGAGTAGGCAAAGTCTTATCTATCCAGGACTTAAGTGCCGGATCTGATACATTCTTCGAAGCATCTTCAAATTTATCTACATCTTTTTGATGATCCTTCACCATCAGATCCATATACTCTTTATCGAATTCTGTTCCAGAGAGTTTTGATAGTTTAGTTATATCATCCTGGTGATCTTCAGAGACTGAAGAAGGAATAGTAATATTGTCAGTAGTTGCAAGGTCCTTTAATTCATCATTAGCTTTTGAATGATCATCAACCATCATCCTTGCAAAATCCTTTACAGACTGAGAGCTAGCTTTCTGAATAGCCAGATTTCCAAGCTGGACTTCCATCATTCCACCATCAGCAGCATCTCTTACAAACTCAGTTCTCAAGTTCATTTCTGTACTACCAGAACCAGTTCTTCCGATTCCTCCGGTCTCATCGCCGGTATTTCCTCCGCCGGTT
>JBLNEL010000483.1:0-2633 GCA_050262615.1 Bacillota bacterium | reverse complement strand
CGAAAGCCTCGAAGCAGTAAAACCATAGGGTCTGAAATTGCCACAAACAGAAAGTAGTAAAAGAAATTCCCCTTATTTTGCCTGAATGGGGGAAGCGACCAAACAACAGATGAAGTATATTGAATTATTCCAATGATATTCATAGACGTATGTTTTTATTATTAAATATTTGATGTATGAAGGTGTTTTTACAGGCTTCGCATCCTGTGGACCGGAATCCGCTTTAGCTGCAAAGCAAAACGGTTATCTTCCTCTGTAAAAATACAGAACAATATACCGAGAACAATTTCAAATGCAGTTGCAGAGAAGAAGTACAGACTTCCCTTCTGGAATACAAGGACAAGATTGATCATTTTATAAATCAGTGATGCCTGATAAGTAAGAATTAAAATATGAAAAAAGCTTACATATCTGTGTTTCCCCGCAAAAACAACCATTTGGCAGATTAAGTATAAAAATATAATTATTTGAATTCCAGCAGTTATAAGACGGGCAGGCACTTTTGTCAGAGTCGCTCCGGCAAATAATGAGAGAGCCAATAAAGGCAGGAATAATCCCCATTTAATTTTTCTGCTGGAAGCAGCCGCGACAGCAAACAGTGAAGCTATAGAAACTAAAATATGAAATGCATGCGGAAGAAGAAGGTGCATTTTCAAAAAAATTGATACCAACGGGTCACCCGTAGCAAGGATAAGGAAATAATAGCCGTATCTTCCCCTGTACTGTTTAAGAACCGGAAAGAGCCATACAATTTCTGAAAGAATTACAATAATCTGTGCAATCAGCATAATAAGGAGTAAGTTTCTTCTTTAATAAATCGCTTTTTTAGACACATTCAAACCACGAGCCTGTTTTTAACTGCAAACTTGATCAGCTGCGAGGTGTTTTCGACATCAAGCTTTTTCATTATACTGGAGCGGTGTGTATCTACGGTTTTTTTACTGATCTCCAGAGCCTCAGCAATTTCGTAGCTGCTGTAGCCATCGCAGACAAGTCTGAGCACTTCTACTTCCCTGCGGCTTAAATCCGTATCCTGAAATAATACCGCCGGATCTGCAGGTGTATTCTTTTCAAGAATCTCCCGCAGCTTCTCATCTGTATATCCGCTTCCAAAGTAATTGCCTCCGTGTGCAACAATTTTGATTGCGTAGATGAGTTCCCCTTTAATAATATTTTTACTCAGCAGCCCCTTTCCGCCGGCCTTAAGAACATGGAAAATAAATTCCTCCCCTTCATGAATCGACAGAAAGAGTGCCTTTACGCTGGGGAATTTATTCCTGATGGCAATCACGGCATCTATACCTGTCATTCCCGGCATTGAAATATCCGATATCACAACATCAGGAACGAGCACAGAATATTTTTCGACCAGATCATTTCCGTTTGATGCCTCTCCTACCACATAAAGCCCTGGTATATTTTCAAGCAGGCCAATAATTCCATCACGGACAATATTGTGGTCTTCGGCAACCAGGATCCTTATGTCACCCTGCATATAATGCCTCCTTTGAGAAATCGGCAACCAGGACTGTTCCGTCGTCATTTGAAGAACTAATGCGGAAACTTCCCTTATGGCTTTCAGCTCTTTCTTTCATGTTTTTAATTCCCATGCCATTATTATAATTGTCGGTATCAAATCCATTCCCGTTATCAGAAATGATGAGGCGAACCGAGTCATTTTTATTAATCAGCTGTATATTGAATTCTTCGGCATTCGAATATTTAACGATATTACTGAGTGCCTCCTGTGTAATCCTGTATATTGATGTCTCCAGGTCATGCCCAAGTCTTTCTTTAAGGTTTATGAAGTCAATAGCTCCCCGTATTGAACTTTGCTTTTGTATTGTACTTACAAGAGAGATCAGAGCCGGCACGAGCCCTATTTCTTCAAGCACGCGCGGCTTAAGCTTATAAGCCAGACTCTTCAGGTCCGTAATAGCCTGTTCAATAATACGCGCATTGCTCATGTAGGCAGGTGAATCTTCTCTGCCTGTCAGCTCAAAAAGGCTTTTCTGGAGGTTCATTTTCAGTATAATAAGATTTTGGCCTATGCCGTCGTGCAGTTCCCTTGAAATTCTCTGCCTCTCTTCCTCAATTTTAACCTGCAGATACCTGGAAAAATTTCTCAGTTCACGTTCTGATTTTTCGAGTGCCTCCTGGTTCAATTTCAACTCAGTTACGTTGTGCATATAAACCTGCGCAATGTTCAGATTGTTTATGCCGTTTACATGAATTGCATAATGCTTATCCTGAAAACAATCATAAAGTGAAATGACACCGTTGTGAGAAATAAAATCTGTCCATCCGATTGCAAGTGCGGGAAATATTTCTGTAACAATCCTCCCCATGAATTCCTCAAACCCGTTTGCACACGCAGCAGGATTTAGAAAAATTACTTTTCCAGTTGAATCAACTCTTATGACAGGATCGGGATCCAGATCGGCAAAGAGAGCCATAAGGCGTGTGTTCTGCAGGCTAAGGTTTTTCTTCTCCACAGAGTGTTTTATCCTCTGCGGGAAGACAATGCTGCGCATAGTTATATAGACGACTGTCAGTATAATCAGTGACACCAGTATGGAGGAATAAACGGGATTATTAAAATCCTTAAATACACTAATGTATTCTTTTAATTC
>JBLNEL010000482.1:0-7993 GCA_050262615.1 Bacillota bacterium | reverse complement strand
CCCATCCTTATCCAGTACAAACAAGTGTGGATAGCCACTTACTTTGGGATATTTAGATAAAACCTTCTCGTTCTTGTTCTCATTGCTGTAATTTACTTTTACAACAATAAAATTCTCATGTTCAAAATCAGATAGATCCTTATTATCTTCAAATAGTTTATCAAGTCTGTGGCACCAGATACACCATTCACCACCAACATCCAGAAGAATATTTTTCCCTAATTTACCAGCCGCTGCAATAGCATCTTTTATATCTTTCTCTGCATCTCTGGATGGATCAAATTTTACCCGGTTGGGCAAATGACTTATCTGACTAATCTTGCTCTGATTTGACTTATTCCCCTGGCAATAGCCAGATTCAAGCGCTATAAACGAAGACAGAATTATTATGGTCAATATAGCTTTCAAGTAACTTCTCCTTTATTTGAGTTAAAATAATGCATAAATTCTCATTCCCTGAATTTATCAGGCCTATAACTATGCAGAGGATGAACCTTTTTTCTGTGACATAAAATAATAACTTGTATTAAACTATTCCACATAAAGTTTTATCTTTATAAACATTCAGAAGGATATTTCCATTTTTTTATATTACGTTAATTGAAGGAAGCAGGAACTGGAGTATTGTTTTATCTTTGACTTTTCTTTTCCTGCTCATTAGATTTAGCAAACTAAAAATCTGTAGATAGCGATTGAACCAATTCCTAAAATTAATACAGTTCACCAGTTTCCTAATAATTTTATTTCAGAATATCAGTGCACAGACAAATCCAAATGATCTGAATAAATATAATTCAGTAACTGTCACCGACACATTTCTGATAAATTATACAAACAGGTATCCTTTATCTGCCATTAACATATTCCCCGGAAGCGAGTCAGTAAAATTAAAGGGGAAATTATTGGCTGGCAGGGATTATTCTATCTCATTTTTATCGACTTCAATTTCACTTTCAGATTCACTCCAGTACTCTATACTTGATACATTAATTGTAAGTTATAAAGCATTACTGACTTCCCTGAAAAAGGAATACAAAAGAAGAAGTATTATAGTAAAATATGATGACCGGATTTCAGATACAATAAAAGTTGTTCAAAGGGATAAAAGTGCGCTTACACCTGATGCAATTTTCGGTCCGGAAATCCAGAAAAGTGGTTCAATAGTCAGAGGGTTTACCGTAGGGACTACCAGGGATTTTTCGCTTAATAGTGGTCTCAGACTTCAACTCGCAGGCAAACTGGCCGAAGATATTGATATAGTTGCAGCACTGACAGACGAGAATACTCCAATACAGCCAGAGGGAAACACAGAAAGGCTTGATGAACTTGACAAAGTATTTATCGAGATCCGTCATCCAAATGCAAGTGGGACATTTGGCGATTATGATTTAAAAAGCAAATTAGGCGAATTTGGAGCAATTGACAGGAAACTTCAGGGATTAAAAGGAGAAATTGGGATTGGTAATTCCAGGGGGACTGTAGCAATTGCAGGATCGAAGGGGAAATTCAACAATAATCAATTTACAGGACAGGAAGGTGTTCAGGGGCCTTACAGGTTAAGCGGGACCAATGGAGAAAGGGAAATTATAGTTATTGCTGGAAGTGAGAAAGTCTATCTTAATGGTGAAGAAATGAAACGAGGTGAACGGAATGATTACACAATTGATTATTCCACGGCTGAAATAAGTTTCACTCCAGGCAGGTTAATTACGGCATCGAGCAGGATATCAGTCGATTTTGAATATACTGACAGAAGATATGCAAGGAATTTCTTTGGGACAAGCTTTCAGACAGATCAAATTGATAATAAGCTTAAAATTAAGGTTAATTATTTCCGGGAAGGAGATAATCAGGATGCTCCGATAGATGTTTCTCTTTCGGAAGAGGATAAGCAAATTCTTGCCTCAGCAGGTAACGACCGGCAAAATGCCTCAAAATCCGGTATTGTACTTGCAGCACCCGATTCTACAGGGCAGATAAAAGGAATATACTCAAAAATTGACACTGTAATTGATGGGAAGCCCTTTTCATATTACCGGTATACTCCCGGCAAGGGGTTGTATAATATTAATTTTAGTTTTGTCGGTTTAGGCAAAGGTGATTATAGTAAAGAGAGCTTAGGAAACTACAGATTCGCCGGTCAGGGGCGTGGGGCATATGCGCCAATTATTCTGCTCCCTCTGCCGGAGTTGAAACAGACCGGCAATATCGCCTTAGAGGTTACTCCTTTTAAGGACATAAGTCTTAATATGGAATTTGCCGGCAGTATTTTGAATAAAAACCGTTTTTCAATTTTAAATGATAAAAACAATATAGGCTCTGCGAGAAATCTATCACTTGTGGTAAAACCTAAGCAAGTGACCATAGGTAAACTGTCTTTAGGTAAAGTTGGTTTAAGCTACAAAGACAGATATATACAAAACAAATTTTCAGCAATTGACAGAATTAATGAAATTGAGTTTTCTCGAAATTACAATATCACCAATACGCCTGAATCTAATAACGAGGTATTAAGAGAAGCTGCATTGAGCCTTCTCCCTACGGATAACCTTAATCTTAATGCCATGTATGGGTATCTGAAAAGAGGGGAGGATTTTGTCTCCAAAAGATTCGTAAATGATGTAAAGCTAAGCAAGAAACAGGATTTTAATCTGGATTACAAAATTGATTATGTCAGTTCACGAAATAATAATTATTCAAGCAATTGGTTCAGGCAATCCGGAGATGCCTTTTATTTGTTTGGGAAGTTCAAGCCCTCTTTTAGTTTTCTGACTGAAGATAAAAGGGATAAATTATCTGATGCTGATTCACTTATTGCAAGCAGTCTAAAATATTATGAAATAATTCCCGGTATAAAAATCTTGGAAATAAATGGTTTTAATATTTCAGCACAGTATTCCTACAGAGAGGATTCATTCGCAGATCAAGGTAAACTTACCAAAGAATCAAGTTCCTCGACACAATCCTATGAACTAGGTTATTCGGGTATCAAAGAATTCGCTTCAACACTGAATTTTACTTTCAGAGAGAGAAAGTACACAGAGCAATTTAAGAAAAAGGGACTTTCAGATAATCAGACAATTCTGGTCCGTTCACAAAACAGGTTTAATTTCTGGCAAAATATCGTTAATGGAGAGTTGTATTATGAAGGATCTACACAAAGAGCAGCAAGGCTCGAGAGGGTTTTTGTAAAGGTACAGCAGGGTACTGGGAATTATAAATATCTTGGTGACCTCAATAATAATGGCGTCAGTGATCAAAACGAATTTGAGCCCACAATATACGATGGAGACTATATATCTTTGACCCTACCTACTGAACAGCTTTATCCGGTTATTGACTTAAGAGTAAATTCGAGATGGCATATAAATTTTCAAAATATATTTAAAGAGCATACAATTGTTGGATTTATCCTTTCACCACTTAGTACAGAAACAGCATATAGAATTGAAGAAAATAGTAGGGAAACTGACTATAAAAAAATATATTTGCTCAGAATGTCTTCATTTCTAAATGATTCAACTACTATCAGAGGAACAAATCTGTTTCAGCAGGATGTATTTTTATTTGAGAATAGCAATGAGCTTTCTTTCAGGTTCAGATATTCACAAAACAGAAGTCTTACTCAATTTAGCGACGGATCTGAAAAGAGTTATTACAGGGAAAGAAGCTTAAGGATTAAGTTTAAAATGATCGAAGAAATTTCAAATCAGACAGACATACAGAATATCACAGATTTGGCTTCAGCACCTGTCAGTTCAAACCGATCCAGAGATGTTTTATCGAATAATCTAACTACAGATTTTTCTTACAGACCGGTTAAAAATGTTGAAACCGGTTTCAAACTCTCTGTTTCAAGGAGTCAGGATAATCATCCCTCTCGTCCGACAATAATTAATCAAAATGCTCAAACCTTAAGAATAACTTTGTCCTTTGCAGAAACCGGACGTTTCAGGTTCGAATTTGAGAGGAATGAATTGCTATCCAACACAACCACTAATTATATACCGTTTGAACTATTGCGTGGGAATTACTTAGGAAAAAATTATTTCTGGCGAGTTAATCTGGATTACAGGATAGCCTCAAATCTGCAATCCACTGTAAGCTATGACGGCAGAGTACAGGGGCTTGGGAGTGTAATAAATACAGCAAGGGCCGAGATAAGAGCATATTTCTAAGTTACATCAAAGAAGATTTTTTATCTGAGTTTGGAAATTTATCCGGGAATTCTGCATTTTGTATTACAATATCTGAAATAAATTATTGCTGCAGAATTAATATCGGAGCAGAGCAGTGAGAGTACTTTCATACATGATTGAAGCCCATATAATAAGGCAAATTGGTAAAGAGATTGAGTTTCTGCTGCTAAAAAGGGCAGAGTCTGAAATTTACCCTAACATATGGCAAATGGTTACAGGTTCTATTTCCCAGGATGAGAAGACCTATGTTACAGCCTACCGGGAAATTATTGAAGAAACAGGCATGAAACCTGAAAAGTTATGGATTGTCCCATATGTTAATTCCTTTTATTCATGGCGGCGAAATCACATTTGCATGGTTCCGGTGTTTGTTGCACAAGTAGACAGTAAATCCAAAGTTATTATTTCGAATGAGCACTCAGAATTTCAATGGGTGGATAAAAGTACGGCAAACAAACTACTTGCCTGGCAGGGGCAGCGAAATTCGGTTGAGATAATATATGAACATTTTACAAATCAAAACAGTCAGCTGAATTTTGAAGAAATAAGAACCAATAAAATTGTTCTGGATCAGATTAAAAAGTAGATTTTGGAAAAGGTTTAACATTCTGGTGTAAATAATCATCCATTTTGTTAAATCCGGGAAATCAAAGGTATTATTTTGTATCTTTAGGGCGTCAATTTATTAAATATTATAGGGAGTTAATTGTGGGTTTATTAGTAGTAGGCTCAATTGCACTTGATACTGTCGAAACGCCATTCGACAGGATCGACAATGCTTTAGGTGGTTCAGCAGTATATGTTTCTTTAGCTGCCAGCTATTTTAGCGGACCAATTTACATGGTTGGAGTAGTAGGTGAAGATTTCAGCAAAGACCATATCAGTCTGCTAGAAGAGCATCACGTTGATCTGGAAGGTTTACAAATTGTTCCCGGGGCAAAGACATTCCGCTGGTCCGGTAAATATCATTACGACTTAAATGTCCGCGATACTTTACTTACTGAATTAAATGTATTTGAGAAATTTGATCCGGTAATACCTGAAAAGTACAGAAAAGCCAGATATGTGCTGTTAGGAAATATTGATCCTACATTACAGATTAAAGTACTTGAGCAAATGGAAAATCCAAAATTTGTAGTCTGTGATACAATGAATTTCTGGATTGAAGGAAGAAAAAACGAGTTGCTAGAAGTACTTAAGAGGGTGCATGTTCTTATCATTAACGATTCTGAAGCCAGACTTTTAGCTCAGGAGCCTAATTTAATAAAAGCGGCAAAATTGATCAGAGGTATGGGACCTAAATATCTGATTATAAAAAAAGGAGAGCATGGAGCTTTATTATTTGGGGAAGGCACAGTATTTTCTGCTCCTGCTTATCCGCTTGAAAATATTTATGATCCTACTGGTGCCGGGGATACATTTGCCGGCGGGTTTACTGGTTATATCCATAAAACTCAGGACATTAGTATAGAAAATATGAAAAGAGCTGTAGTTTTCGGCAGTGCAATGGCTTCATTCTGTGTTGAAAAATTCAGCACTAAGGGACTTGAAAATCTTACCTATTTGCAGGTGCATGACAGGTTCCGTGAATTTTTAAAATTATCTAAATTTGATGATGAAGACTGAATTCAGGGCTTTATATTTTGAAAATGAACAATTGATATTCCTCGACCAGGTAAAACTCCCCCTGATCGAGGAATACATTTCCACTGATAATTATGAACGCATTGCAGAAGCAATTGAGCGGCTTGAAATAAGAGGGGCTCCTGCAATCGGCGTATCAGCTGCATATGCGCTTACATTGGCCTTGAAGGGAATTAAAAAAGATCATTGCGAGATATTTGAATTAGCTTATTCAAGGCTGAAAAGAACCAGACCTACCGCAGTTAATCTGTTTTGGGCTTTGGAAGAAATGAGAAAATGCTTCGAATCCATCAAAGATCCTGATGTAATTTATGACCAGTTAAAGCAACGAGCAATCGAAATACATCAGGATGATGTCAACAAGTGCCTTCATATAGGTCTTAATGGGCTCCAGATCTTTAATAAAAAATCAGTTGTACTGACACATTGCAACACTGGTCAGCTTGCTACTGGTGGTCAGGGTACTGCCTTCAGTGTAATAAAAGAAGCATATAAAAGGGGGTTAGTAGAATTTGTCTATTCTGATGAAACGCGGCCTTTATTCCAGGGGTCGAGACTTACTGCCTTTGAGTTAGAAAAAGCAGGAATTCCTTTTGCAATAAATACAGATTCAATGGCAGCATTTCTTATGGAGCAGGGGAAGATTGATCTGGTAATAACTGGAGCCGACAGAATTGCAGCAAATGGGGATAGTGCAAATAAAATTGGGACATACAGTCTGGCTGTACTTTGCAAATATCACAATATCCCATTTTATATAGCCGCACCCAGTTCAACAATTGACAAGAGGTGTTTAAACGGACATGCAATAAATATTGAATTCAGAGATAAAATGGAAATAGTTCAGATTAATGGTCAATTGATTACAAAAGACAGTTATCAGGTATATTCTCCTGCTTTTGATGTGACTCCATCTGAACTTATTTCAGGAATAATAACAGAAAAAGGTTTATTTCAATACCCATATAATTTTATAGATGCCTGAAATAATTAAAACTGAAGCGATAGTCCTTAACAAAATGGATTATCGTGAAACCAGTAAAATTGCTACATTTTATACAAAGGATCATGGGAAAATCTCTGCCGTAATTAAAGGAGCCAGAACTGCTAAGTCGGCAATCGGGCTAAAGGTAGACATTTTTAACCATCTACAAATCGTCATATACAAAAAAGCGAACAGGGAACTCCAGCTAGTCACACAGGCAGAACTAATCTCATATTATCCTCAAATTAAATCAGATCTCGAAAAATTAAAATATGCTTCAGCCGTTTTGGAACTTCTTCAGGCTTTTACGGTTGAAGAAGATGTGAACCCAAGATTGTTCAAAGGTACAATCAGAATCCTTGACCTGTTTACTGTATCCAATGAAATACCGGGGGCACTGTTGATAAAATATATTCTCTTTTTATTGAAAGAAATTGGTTATGAAATACAGTTCGACCATTGTTCGATCTGTAATAATTCTCTTCCTTCAGGAAGAGTGCCATTATTCAATTTTGAAAGGGGAATAATTTGCGATAACTGCAGCAAAAATTTTATCCAGAGCACTGTTTTTCCAAAGGAACTTTTTAGTTTAATAATTGGTCTAAGGAATAATAAATCCGTTACAATTCAGGACGGAGGAGAGGTCGATAGAATACTTCTTTTTTTGGAGAAGTATTTGAAATACCATGTACCGGAATTCAAGGGGATAAGATCAATTCACTTGTATTAACAAACAAATATTGATTATAATAAAGAAATAAAGCCTGGAGGAATTAGATGAAAAACAAAAACTTATTTGGTGCAATCGCATTGATTGTTATTGGTGTTGTTTTTGGGGCAGTATTAGTATCCGGATTTGGCTGGGTTAGACCAAGTCTGGCCGATGTTATGATTGGGGCAAAAACACCACCTATTAATGATGTTGATGTAAATGCATTTAGCAAGGCTTTTGTTGAAGTTGCGCAGAAAGTTACTCCTTCTATAGTTAAAATTACTGTAAAGTCAGAAACCAAAAAAGATCCTCATGAGGATCTTCCGTTCTTTTTCCCGTTTAAAGATGATACTCCAAGAGAACAGATGGGATCAGGAAGCGGTGTTATAATTTCTGATGATGGATATATTCTTACAAATAACCATGTAGTTGAAAATGCTACTAATGTAGAAG
>JBLNEL010000481.1:0-10170 GCA_050262615.1 Bacillota bacterium | reverse complement strand
TTCTGTTTTCAACGCTTGGCGGGCTTGGTGCGATAATTATGGTTGCTACAATTGTCCTGCCTATTATGTCATCGGTCGGTATTGGGTCAATGACTTCTGTCGGCATTTTTCTGCTTGGACTGAGCATTGGCGGTATACTAAATGTTGGCAACTGGGCAGTATATGTTAGTGTCATGGGATTAAAGGTCGAACAGATCAGACCATATGCATTAATAATGTTTGCTTTATCTGTATGTATGGCTCTTACGTACATTACTATCCAGTTATATCGTGACGGGCAGGATATAAAATTAAAAAAGATCATTTTCTCGAGTATCTCATTTCTTACAGCTATTGCTGCAATTTTTCTTTTATATAATTATTTACTGCCAGATCAAAGTCAGAGAATGATAAAAGGGGGACTGACATTCTTTGGTATAGTACTTACATGGTTTATCGGTGCATTTATTCTGATATTGTTTATAATAGGTTTTATAAGGCTTTTCTCAAAGACAAGGGATACTGAGCAGGAAGTTCATTGGATAACCTATTTCACTCCGGTAATACCATTGTTTTTAATACTTTTATTTGATCTGGATTTTATTGCAGCATTTGTAATAGGGCTTTTGTTTGCGTTTCTTTCCACATACAAAAAAGGCCGGCTTAATATGTTCATCCAATCATGCTTTGAAGGCGGCGGATTGGTTATGCCTGCTGTTGTGCTGATGTTTGGAATAGGAATGCTTCTTGTTGCAATCATGGGGCCAGGTGTTGCACTTAAAAATTACCCTGGCGGCTGGCCTGTCATAAATCTTCTTAAACCGCTAATGGTTACAATCGTTCCCACGAATGCAATTGCATATATTATTATGTTTTCAGCTGCTGCTCCGCTTGCGTTATACCGTGGTCCTTTGAATGTATGGGGTATGGGCTATGGATTAGCGGCTGTATTCCTGGCTTCAGGATTAAATCCAGGGGCAGTTATGGGATTGCTTCTTGCAGTAGGTCAGATACAGGGAATAAGTGATCCTACAAACACTCATAATGTCTGGCTAGCCAATGAAATGAGAGTTGACGTGCAGAAAGTCTTATGGAATACTATCCCATATACATGGATAGTTGCAGTTTTAGGTATAATCATATCGGCAGTTATGTTCATGATCTGACACAGGGTAGAGATCATAATATTATTACTATTTGTTTTAGAAAATGATTTGTTACTCAAAAAATGTAAAATATAAAATTTCAGTTGCATTATGATCAGAAAAATAAAAATTGGAATAGATGTTGGTGGTACTTTTACACATGCAGTCGCAGTTGATATCTCAGACTTCAGGATAATTGGAAAAGCTTGTGTACCAACGACCCACAGAGCTGCAGAAGGAGTAGCTAAGGGAGTAGTTGATTCAATGACAATGCTTATGGAATCCTCCGGAATTGATCCCTCGGAAGTTATACTAATTGCACATTCGACTACTCAGGCAACAAATGCACTGTTAGAGGGTGATGTAGCTACAGTAGGCATAATAGGGATGGGCAAAGGAATTGAAGGAAGAAGAGCGCAAAAGGAAAGCAATCTAAAAAATATTCAACTTTCACCTGGAAAATATCTCCATACAAACTTTGCATATATAGACCTTGGTAAGCCTTTGGTTAAAGAAAAAGTAAAAGAAATAATTGAAGGTTTAAGAGACAAAGGTTCAGATGTAATTGTTGCAACTGAAGCATTCGGAGTGGATCACCCGGAAAATGAAGAATTTGTTGTTAACGTTGCCGGTGAGATGGGTTTAATGGCAACAGCAGCAAGCCACATATCAAAATTATATGGACTTCGTGTAAGAACAAGAACTGCAGTAATTAACGCCAGTATGATGCCTAAGATGCTTGAAACGGCAAATATGACGGAAGCATCAATCAGAAAAGCAGGTATAAAGACTCCTCTTATGGTAATGCGTTCTGATGGCGGGATCATGGACATTGCAGAAATGAGAAAGCGTCCAATAATGACAATGCTTAGCGGTCCTGCTGCCGGAGTTGCAGCTGCTCTTATGTATGCAAAGGTCTCAGACGGCATCTTTCTGGAAGTAGGCGGAACTTCAACAGATATCTCAGTTATAAAAAACGGCAAGCCGCAGGTCAAATCCTCCCAGATCGGCGGAAACAGGTTATATCTTCGTACGCTAGATGTAAGGACATTAGGTATTGCCGGCGGGTCAATTCCAAGGGTGAACAGTAATAAATTTATTGATGTTGGTCCAAGGAGCGCACACATTGCAAATCTGTCGTACGTATCATTCACATGTGATAAGGATTTTTCTGATATAGAACTGGAAAAAATTCAGCCAATAAAAGGTGATCCTGATGATTACATGTCAATTAAGCTAAATAGCGAGAAAAATGGGGCATACACTCTGACTCCAACGGAAGCTTCAAATTATCTTGGACTTGTAAAAGAAATAGGGCATGGCAAGGCAAATAATGAAGCAATTGAAAGGTGTTTTAATGCACTTGCCGGGAAATTTCAGCGTAAACCTGAGGAATTAGCCCGGGAAATACTTGAGCTTTCAGCTGAAAAAATTAAACCTGTTATTAAGCAACTTACAAGAGAGTATAAGCTTGATCCTGACCTGATTCAGTTTGTTGGAGGGGGCGGCGGGGCATCTGCGATTGTACCTTTTTCAGCAAACTATTTGAATGTTGCTCATAAGATCGCAGAGAACAGCGAAGTTATTTCAGCTATTGGAGCAGCACTTGGAATGATTCGGGATTCTGTAGAACGAAATATTATTAATCCAACAGAATCGGATATTATTTGTCTTAGACAGGAAGCTTATGATTCTGTTATTGCTATGGGTGCTATCCCGGAATCAGTTGAGGTGACAATTGAAGTTGATAGTAAGAATAAAAAGGTTATTGCTGTGGCAATGGGCAGCAGCGAACTCAGGACAAAGGACTTCGAGATAAAAGAACTGGCAGAAGATGAGCTGCTTCGAATTTGTGCGAAATCGTTAAAGACTGATCCATCTAATCTTAATGTTTCAGGAAGGACGTCATTCCTTCTGGCTGTTACGCAGAATGTAACCAGTAAACATTTATTCGGCTTAATTAAAGACCGGAAACAAAAACTCCGCGTAATTGATAAAGAAGGAACCATAAAGCTGCAGCTTAATGATTGTCTTATTGAGATGACTGATGCTTCGTCTGTAAAATCAAAGATCAGGGAAATGATCGAAACCCTTACTACATTCGGCGACGCAGGTGCATTAGTCCCTGATATTTTTCTTTTGAATTCAGCAAAGATAATTGATCTGACCGGATTAATTCAGGAATCGCAAATCATGGCTCTTGTAGAAATTGAATTATCAAAAGTTTCTGCAAATGACAATGTTGTTGTAATCGCCTCAGCAAAAAAATAATGTAATAAAAAAGCATGATCATAAAAGATGCAAAATAAAGAAGAAAGAATATATGATTATATAGTTTATGGCGCTACGCTTCCGGGTGTTGTCTTAGCATTGCTTTATTCAGCTTCCGGAAAGTCAGTCATGTTATTAAACCATCACGGTTTTATGGGCGGGAGTATTACCGAGAGTCTTAATTGTATTCAAAAGATCGATCTCAATCTTCTTAAGCCGCTGACAAAGAAGATCTACTACGAAATTGTGAAAGCTCAGAAAGATGAGTTATCAAAAAAAGATGAATTAGTGTTCATAAATCCGGAATCTGTAAAACTTGTACTTCAGAGTGCTATAGAAGAAAGTAACGTAGAATGCTTATTTCACATAAAAGCAAAATCTGTCAATTACAAGCCTGAAGGTTTTTTTAGTGTAAATCTGGTATCTAAAGATGGGGGAATTACTTTATCTGGCAAAAACCTGATAGATGCTACTGAAGATTATTATTTATCACGCATTCACGGAGCATTTTATAAAACAGAAATGAGAGCTGCAAGATTCAACTGCATTATAACAAGCAGAGAGGCTGATGATCTTGTAAAAGAATTAAATCCTTTAGATTTCTGTAAGATCAGTGACCAGCGACTTTGGGTCTCGCTGAAGATAAACAATAATAATGAAATGCCCATTGATCTGATGGCGCAGGAGGCAGCAGATAATATTTCAGAAAAAATAAAAGCTTCCGCAGCAAGAATACAAGTTCTGCCCACCGAAGTCCAGCAAATATACAAGATATCATCATACGAAGAAGAAATGCCTTCGGGTTTTTTACAAATAGACTCATTGACAGGGGGTTATTTTCCTGTAGATGAACTCTTCCATAAAACATCTTCACTAGAATAAATTGACAATTAAGATAACCACAATAAATCAGATTAAAGATGAGTAATATTTTTTATCAATTAAAGAACAACATTATTGTTTCATGCCAGGCAAGGGGTAAGTCGCCATTTAATTCACCTGAAGGGGTAACCTATTTTGCAAAAGCTGCAGCTTTAGGCGGAGCAGCCGGGATACGTTCTGAAGGGATTGCAAAAACTAAAATGATAATAGAAAATGTTAAGCTTCCTGTAATAGGACTTGTAAAGTCAGAATTTGAAGACGGTTTTGTAAGGATCACCGGAAGTTTCAGGGATGTTGAAGATCTCTTATCAATTGGCACTCATATAATTGCAATAGACGGCACATTCAGAAAAAGGGAAGGACTAACAGGACCCGAATTTATAAATAAAGTCAAAGAAAGGTATAATTGCACTATTTTAGCTGATGTTGCAAGATATGAAGAAGGGGAAGCCTGCGTTGAAGCCGGATGTGATTCAGTTTCAACAACTTTAAGCGGTTATACTCCGGAAACTGTTTCAATTAAAGGTAAAGGGCCCGATTTTGATGTTCTTGAACAACTTGCCAGGAAATTTACAATTCCTGTCTTTGCCGAAGGGAGAATTAACACTCCGGACGATGCAGCAAGAATGATACAACTGGGCGCCTGGGGTGTGATCGTTGGTACAGCGATAACTGCTCCTGATGCTGTAACAAAATGGTATATTGAAGCAATACAATGTGCGGCTAAGTAAATGAAATTAAAAGAAAATTACGACATCATAGTTGCCGGAGCAGGCATTGCAGGAATAAGTGCTGCAATAAAAGCTGCAAGGACAGGCGCAGATGTGCTGCTTATTGAGCATTATGGGTTTTTAGGAGGGATGTCGACTGCCGGAATGGTATCTCCTTTTATGAAGCATTCAGTAAATGGTATTCCTTTAGTGCGAGGGATATTTGAAGAAATTGAATTTGAAATGCAAAAGCAGAATGGAATGATCGACAATGGATTTTATGCTAGCTCGTTCCGCTCATCTGTATATAAATTGCTCTCAGATGCAAATGCTTCAATTTTACTTAATACAGATATTACCGGTGTTAACCGGACCGGCAGCAGAATAGAATCACTCCGAATATTAAATGATGGAAAAGAGCAGGATATTCACGCAAAAATTTTTATTGATACGACAGGCGATGCACAGCTTGTATATTTAGGAGATTTCCCCTGGGTAAAAGGGGATGAAAAAACAGGACATCTGCAGGCCCTTACCTTATTTTTCAGAATGGGCGGTATAGATATCCAGAAAGCAGTGAGTTATACAACTGAACATAAAGATGATTTTTTTTCGTGGATGGATTACAATTATGACATTTCGAAAATAATGTCTGTTGCAGGATATTTCAGTAATGTAAAAAGAGCGATAGAAGAAAACCGTCTTTCCCCGGATGTTCAATATATATTTTATACTACGCTGCCTGAATCAGGCGAAGCATCGTTTAATACGTCAAATGTTCTCGGTCTTGATGCCTCATCATCCCGGGACCTGACGAAAGCAGAATTTATTGGAAGGAAGCAGGTAAATCAGATAGTGAAGCTTCTTATAGATGAGATCCCGGGGTTCGAAGATGCATATTTGCTTGAGACAGCAGTTCAGATCGGAGTAAGGGAAACCCGGAGGGCAGTTGGAGATTATGCAGTGACCGGGGATGATATTAAAAGCGGCAGTAAGTTTGATGATGCCATTGCCCGCGGCTGCTATGGTATAGATATCCATGGACAGAAAGATGAGCAGAGCAGAATGGAAGATATTCCTGAGGGACAGTTTTATGAAATTCCGTTAAGGGCACTTTTTGTAAAGGGAGCAGACAATCTATTAGCTGCAGGCCGCTGTATATCCTCGACACGGGAAGGTCATAGTGCTCTGCGGATAATGCCGACATCTGCCGCCACAGGTGAAGCTTGCGGGGCATTGGCAGCATTAGCCGTAAGAAGTCATCAGGATATCAGAAATGTTGAATATGACGGACTAAAAAAATTAATTGAAGAAAATTTAACTCAAATATAAAACAATGATGAAAGAAAATAGAAAAATTGTACTTAAAGAAGATGCATTAAATATATTAGGTGCTCTTGGTGAGGAATTTGCTATCGTACATAACCCGGATTACGTACACCCTGAAGTAGAACTATATCCGCTTGCAAATAAAATAACCGGACCATTAGACAGTATAGCTGCTGTGCTCATGGATATGGATGGAACGACGACAACTACTGAGGAATTATGCATTCACTCTCTGGAATTTATGATCCGCAGAATGAGTAACCGTTTAGATAAAAGTGTTTGGGGCGGACTTGATCACAATGAGGATTATCCTCATATAATCGGGAACAGTACAACAAAACATGTTGAATACCTGATCAGGAAATATCAAACCAGCTTTATAATTGAACATTCTCAAAAGGCATTCCTTCATTCAGCACTCTGGACACTTATACTTGGCAAAGATAAGCAGCGTCAGGAAGATGTAAGAAATAATTTAAACAATCTTAATCTTAGCGGATTACTTGAGGATCCAAAATATTTAGAACTGAAAAAATCAAAAGTTTTTGCCAAGAAAGATGAAAATATCATAACTGATTACTTTTTCGAAAAATACTCAAATGATTTTAGTGAATTTGGTTTTAATGAATTTGTAAGGATTGGAATTGACATATACTATCAGAGATATCATCAGATACTTGAACGGATGAAACAGGGAGAAGGACAACTGATCTCTGAGGAGCTATTTAACGACAAGGATAAGCATCTGATTGAGCCAATGCCTGGTGTGGAAATATTTCTTCCAATGGTCAAAGGCTGGCTGGGAAAGGATGTTGAATTTTTGTTTGAAGAGATGATTGATTGTTATGAAGTGAAATCGGGGGAAAATTTTAATCGTGAGAATCTGGAACAGGTAAAAGCTGATCTTGTAAAAGTAAGCAGTTTTTTTGAAAACAGTCCAGCAAAGGTTGCAATAGTTACTTCATCAATTTTTTATGAAGCAGATATTGTTATAGCTGAGGTATTCAGGGTACTTTGTTCAAGGTTTGAGAAAATGAATCTGCCCGAGGCTAAGAAACAATTCCTTAAGAATAAATTTTCTGATTACAAATACTTCTATGATAGTGTAGTTACTGCAAGTGACTCAAATGAGATCAGACTAAAACCCCACAGAGACCTTTACAGTATTGCTCTTCATCAGGTAGGAATTCCAAAAGACAAATTTAGAAATGTAATTGGATTTGAGGACAGTGAAAGCGGTACAATTGCTATCAGAGCTGCAGGTATAGGGTTGTGTGTTGCAGTTCCATTTGCACAAACATCCGGACATAATTTTGAAGCAGCGACATTTATTTGTAAAGGCGGGCTGCCTGAAACACTTCTTAAACATAAGTTATTCCTGATTTAATATAAAATTAAAAGTATAGATGCCTAGCTGGTGATTACGAAAGCCGCAGGTTAGTGTATAAACCGAATGAAGTCTTATTGAAAAGGTAATAAAAAAATGAAAGATAAAGTTTTTCACGTTATTTCTAATACACACTGGGACAGGGAATGGAGGTTCCCTTTTCAAAAAAACCGTCAGATGCTTGTCGAAATGATTGATAAGACACTTGAAATACTAGAATCTGAGCCTGACTACAGAGCTTTTCATCTGGATAGTCAGTCAATTGTACTTGATGATTATCTGGAAATCCGCCCTGATAAAAAAGATTTAATAAAGAAACTGGTTAAGGAGAAAAGATTACTTATTGGTCCATGGTATATTCTCCCGGACGAGTTCCATGTCGGCGGGGAAAATTTAATAAGAAACCTCCTTTTAGGTCATAAGACCTGTGAAGAATTCGGAGGTGCTTCAAAAATAGGATATTCTCCATTTTCATGGGGACAAATCTCTCAGCTTCCGCAGATCTACAAGGAATTTGGAGTAGATGTAATAATGTTCTACAGGGGAGTAAATTCACTGGACAGTAAGAAGGCAGAGTTTATGTGGGAGGGTGCAGATGGAACAAAAGTTCTTACAAGCCGCTTTTCAACCATGCCCAGGTATAACTTTTATTTTTACATATACCGTCCTGTAATACATAATGAAGGTTTTTCAGATGTTGAATATAAATGGACTAAAGGGGGGCTGCCATTTCATTTTGCCGACAGTCAGATGCACGATGAAGATTATTCTATAATTGAGCCGGTTGATGGATATTATGAAGATAATATAACTTCATCTGTAAAATCAATAATTGAGAATCAGGTAAATGACTTCACGACTCCTCACGTTATCTGGATGGAAGGGCATGATTCAAGCGGTCCAAATATAAAGACTGCAAAAATTATTAAGGATATCAGGAGACTGATGCCTGAACTGAATGTAGTGCATAGCACTCTTGAAGATTATGCAAAGGGTCTGAAAGAGAGTGCTGATGAAAAAACTCTTAGGCTTGTAAAAGGTGAAAGGAGAAGTGCACAGTACGATCTCCGCAGCGGAAATCTCTATGGATATATAACATCGGCCAGGACTTATCTCAAGCAAAAGAATTTTGAATCAGAGAAATGGCTTCAAAGCTATGCTGAAGTATTAAATTCCATCGCAGGGATTTTTGGTATGGATATAAACGACAGATATCTGGATGTTGCATGGAATTATCTTATCCAGAATTCTGCACACGATTCAATTGGCGGCTGCAGCTTAGATGAAATACATGATGATATGATGTCACGGTATAAACAGGTAATTGAAATTTCAAAAGGGGTAACAGGCAGGGCCTGCAAATATCTGGCGAAACAAATCGATCTTTCGAAATATGCTGAAGCAAGCATGCATCTTGTTGCATTAAATACAACCAGCTATAAAAGGGAAGAGGTTGCAGAATCGTTTATAGATATTCCGGAAGAACTGGATAAAGGAGATATTGAAGTAAAAAGCGGTGATGGCAAAACAGTGCCATTACAATTGATCAGCAGAAGTTCTCAGGAACCGGTGCTTGAACAGATGATTGACAGGCCGATGTATTTTAAAATGAAACGTTATCATGCTTATCTTCATCTGGATGGTATTCCTTCATTTGGATTTAATACTTTTCACATTAACCCGGTTGCAAAAGCAGTAAAGCAGAATACCAGGAAAATAGCGAAACTTAATGGGGGATTTCCAGTTCTTGAAAACGATTACCTGAAGATCAAGATCAATGAAAATGGTACACTTAAAGTGCAGGATAAAATAAATGGTTTAAAGTTTAATAATACCGGATATTTTCTTGATGAAGGCGAAGCAGGACATGCCTGGGTTCATAAGAAAATAGCCCCGGTTGCTGATACATTAAGTTCAAAACCGCAGGTGAGTATTATTGAAAATGGAGAACTATCTGCAACCTGCCTTATAAGGCATGAGATCCTTGTTCATAAAGACCTTGAAGAAAGAGAGAAAAAAAATGGGAAAAAGATTAAAATTCCCATTGAGCTATATGTTACATTAAAGAAAGCTACGAAATATATCGGGTTTGATATTAAACTGAACAACCTGGCAGAAAGTCATCGTATGAGATTTATGATTCCAACAGGAATAAAGGCAAATAGCTCATTTGCAGAGGGTCAGTTTGATGTTGTGGAAAGAAGCATAGAAAGAATAGACAGCACAGGCTGGGTAGAACAGCCGATGTATGATTATCCAATGTATCATTTTGTTGATGTCAGTGACAAATTAAATGCAGGTGCTGCAGTTTTCGTACAGGGATTAACGGAATACGAAGTTTTAGAGGATAAGGTAAGGACTTTAGCAATTACTCTATTCAGAGGATTTAAGTATATTATTGCCCCAAGTTCGGTGCAGGATTATTCACATAAAAAAGGATCTCAGGTTTTAGGCGAACATAGTTATA
>JBLNEL010000480.1:0-6871 GCA_050262615.1 Bacillota bacterium | reverse complement strand
CTTTTATTTTTAATTAACCTGGCTGCTTCACTCTCTCCGGCCCTTCTTAGCATAAAGTATGGAATTGGATCTGTTTCCCAATTTATATACTTATATCCTCCGGCCTGATCATAGACATTGTTCTCTATCTCCTGGAGTATACCCATTACTTCATTTGCAATCTCATAATTAATTGCTTGGCTTTCCTTTAATCTTCCGAACTGTTCCTGAAGTGCCGGGTTAGATGATATTTTATCAATAATATCATTTGTGGATAGCTCTTCTGGCTGAATATTATCGATTTCTTCCGGATCTATTGTTGCAAACATGGTTCTCCTGTGGTTAATGTCGATAATATATTGACCAACCTAAAAGCATATTGATATAAATTTTACATTATTTTAGTAATCCTGCCGGATTCGAAGTCACTTTGTATCTGTAATGGGATTTCTGAGGTAAATTCGTTTTCCGCATAATCTTTAAGTTCGACAAATTCTTCTTCATCAAGAATTATCTTATAGCGATCAGAAAACATCTTCATAAACATTGATTCACCTGGAGGAAGTCTTTTTCTTGTTACTTCATCCAGGAGAATGTAATATTTCTGCACAAGGTCTTGTAATATCCTGTCATCTTCAAAAAGTACTAATTCTTTTTTCCCTTCGTATGTCATCTTGTTATTACCTCTATTATTGAAGAAATTACCTTGATAATATTTATAGCTTTCTTTAACAATCTAGGTCTATAGTAGCTGCAGTTATTGTTTTTATTTTTCTCACTACAAGTACTATAAATTTTTATTTTGGAATAAGCTCCATTCTTATAATAAGTTCCAATTTTACACAAGTCAGTAGAGCAGAATACGCGATTTGTACAATCCTTACAATAAACCGAATTGATACCAGTATCACATTCCTCCAAATTACCCTCCCTGTCCGCCTAATATTGTAAACTTATCAAACATCATTTTTTGCCCTATGTTTTCAAAAGGGATGTTGAAGCTTTTACAAACAGCTTTAATTTTTTCTACTCCACCTGACTGGTTAAGCGATATGCAGAATATCTTTTTGGGTAATGGTATTAGTCCTGGAGATATTGATTTTATACATATTTGCTCAAGTAATTTATCCCCTTTTGCAAACCCTAAGTCATAATCCAGATACATAATTTCAAATTTACCTGTTCCCCATAGCCTAACAGTGTCAACACCTGTTTTTGCGTGTGGAGTATCAGAAGGCAAATCAAACCATTCAGGTAGCTTTTCATCATCAACAAATAATATTTTTTCCATAAATATTCCTCAGTATTTACAATGATTCCTGCAGACCGGCTTTCCGTTTTGTGTTCTGCAGATGAGACTAAAACACCAGGGACAAAAGCCGAAAAAAGGAACTATCTTTGAGTAGTAGTACTTAATCTTATTTAACAGACGTCTTATTATTAAGCTTTTCATATGCCTCTTTCTCTGAACTCAATTGCATTAGGAATTACTTCAAAACCATATTCAAGAGTTGATTCAATTATTAAAATCTCAACTACAACATTTGGTAAGATGCATATCTTATCCAGTAGTAGAGACTTAAATGAAGTTCCGGGATAAAGGAGGGAATATTTTTGTGTCTCCAAGCTTAAAAAGTCATAAAGATCTTTATTGACAACTATATACTTAGGAGTCATAAAATTCTGTATTACTTCATTCATCCTATTCCTAATTGCTTCCAGGACAAATTCAAAATGATATGGTTTTTCCAGTTTAACTTGTCTCTTTAGCATATCACTTAACCATGTCCTGATTTATTACTTTTGTAAGTCCTGTAGCCTTTTTGCTTTTCCCCCATTCTGGAATTATGGTTCCTTTCCCATTATCAGATACTTCTATTAATTCAATCTCATAAATATGAACAAGTTTACCTGACTCCTCATCCATTCTGGAAGTGAGATACTTTGCACGATCAGGAATAGTTTCACCGTCTTTAACTGCTTTTACCGTTTTCATTTTTTGTACCTGTTAAAAGTTTCTGAATAACAATTGCATTCACTTAATTTCTGATGATATAAATTAACTGAAGGGAAAAAGGACTTATAGAATGAATCATACTTTTCTGCGTTTGGATATAACCCTATTACAACACCACATGCCCAATCTCTACTATGCAAGTGACCTTCTTTACATACAAATAAATCCTTGCTCTTTGCCTTTTGTCCCTTAACTCTTTTCATTGGTTACATTTTACTAAAACAATACTTTTAATAAATTATCTGTTATCTCCGGATCCCTGGATAACTCCGCGCTGCTGACGGTCCCGAAGCTTTGAAATGTTCAATTCTGCAACTTCTTCAATATCCAGCTGCCAGATATAAAGAATGGCGAAATAAGAAATGATAAACTTACTGATTAGCTCTTTAGCCTTTTCAACATCAAACTGTCCGCTGTCATCACGAAATACCTTTTTAGTATATTCGCATATTGCAGATGCACCTTCGTTAATGTAGAAATCTACTGGAACGAATTTATCTGGAACGTCTATCTCTCCAAGATCAATCTCAAGTTCATAAGCAAGGTTGGCAATGTACCATAGAATATCACCGGCCTCCTTCTTTAACTCTTCCTCATTTTCCGGCTTCTCTGTTGCCATTGAGAACTCGCCTAGTTCACCAACTAAGCCTAAAAGTGGATAAATAGAAGGATGCCCTATTATAGGGTATTGCGCGGTTTCCCTGGCCTTCTCCTGATACTCTTTGAAATTAAATACCTTCATTTTTGATTTACCTCTAAATTTGTTTTTATATTTCTATACCAGCATAAAAAGCTACTTTAACTGCCTTATGGTTTATTCTCGTAAAGCCTATGACCTTGTGTTCTTTCATGGTCTTTACTTTCTTTTTCATGATCACTGAGCAATTACGACAAATAACACTGTCCCTATCATATTCGAACTCTTCTCCGCAATTCTTATGACACTTCCTAAGATCATAAACAAACTTTGGCTTTTCCTTTTCTTTGTTTTTCCTGAAGACTATTTTTGTTTTCTCCTTAGACTTCCAGGGTTTACTTACTTTCTCCCTGTGCTCAGCACAATAATCCCAGAATAACGGACTTATCTTTGCCTTTGAAATCTCATACTGTTTATTGCAGCCCTCGTATTTACATCTGCAGAACCGGGTTTTTATTGATTTACAGATTTTTTTAATAGTTGATTCAGATAAAATGTACTCTTCGGCTAAGATTGGGTAGATTTCCTGATCTTTCATACCTTCCTTATTTAGCCTCCGGAAATCATTCCGAATATCGTCTTCTTTGTTAAACATCATTTATTATCCCCTCTGCATGGCATTAATAGCATTAAGTGATTGTCTTTTATTATAATAGGCTTGTGTGCTTCTGATAGGTGAATTGTTACATCTTCGCTGGTATAATTATTTATCATCGCGCGGAATTTTTCTACATCTACATAGAAATCAAACTTATCTGTACCTTCCAGTCTGCAGTCTATGTTTTCTTCTCCTGTCTCATATCCTGTTATCTTTACTGATCCGCCGGTTAAATCAGACTTCAGCGAAAGATATATTTTATTTTCTGAGTTGACTTTAGATAGCCTTGTCAGTGTTTTAATAAGTTGCTGCCGGTTAATTGTAAATGATATATCCCCTAGTTTTGGAATTACCTTTCTGTAATCCGGATAAGATTCTTTTGCAGATTTTAAGGTGCGGAAAGTAACAAGCCTTGTTTCAACTTCCACTGTCTTTTTTCCGAACCTTATCTTTACTTCCTCAATGTTATTTGTTTCTGATAGTATGCTCTTTATTACATCATTACTCATTCTTGGAATGATTGCCTTAATCATTTCTGCCGGGTACTTCTCTTCAATGTTTGTTGTAGATAGTAAAATACCATCTGTTGCTGTTAAGGTTAACTGATCGTCAATTAGCTCATAGTATATTGTATCGAATCCCCTTACATCTTCTTTACTCTTTGCAGCTGCTATTTCAACATTGTTGATTCCTTCAAGTAGTTTCTTTGCCGGCATGGATATTTCAAATTCTGCTTTTTCAATCTCTATATCATCCGGGAATTCTTCCCCAAGTAAAACAGAATATTCGTAATAGTTTTGATTGTATTTCCCTTTGGGATCTGATTCCAGGGAAATTTTAAGCTTGCCATTACTCTTAAACTGAAGATTGAGTTTTGCCTCTGGAAGCAACTTCATTAATTCATAGATCTGTGACGGAACACAATATTCTCTGTTTTCTCCGTTTTTTATTTCACATTTGGTGGTAGTGCTGCTGACCATGTTGCAGGTCCTCACTATTAATTGATTTTCCTTTTCGATAAAAAGGTAGTTCTCAAGGATGGGAACAGCTGAGGTAGAAGAAAGATTTTTCTGAGTTATTCTTAGAAGTTTTTCAAGTTCAGATTTCCAAATGAACATTTTGTTTATCCCTTTAATTGTCTATGTTCGGCTTTTATTAGGTAATAAATTAAACCTTACTTTAGATTATGTCAAGCAAAAACTATCAGTATTTATAAATTTCCTTAACAAATTGAGCTAACTTTTCTATTTGGTCCATGCTGATGTTGAGTTTATCTGCCAGAATTGGTAACATTTGCTCTTCAGGTATTTCTGCTTCTATAAGTTTATATTTCTCCTGCATAAAGATTTCACACAACTGTTTTAATTTGGTTTCTGTTAAGAGGTTAATATCCTCATTTACTCCGGCAGCTTCCAAGTCCAGTAGATCATTTACGACAATTGCAATTGCATCTGTTAAGTCCTTGGATCCGTTTTCCGGGTGGTCTATCTTATTTCCCTCTAAGATCAGGTGTTCACTTTCATGGATATATAAATCAGTAAGATTCATTTCCTTTGCATCAAACTTGAATTTCTGATCATCCTGGCATATAGTTACGTTATTATTCCAGATGTTGGCCCTTTGTCTTTTGTATAACCGGACCTGTTTTTCATTACTAAAGAAGTATGTCTCTGCCCTTACTCCCTTTGAAATAACTTCCTGTCTTAGTTTCTCATTCTGGAAGTGATCGGAATTTATGCTCTGGGTATTGGGGAAATTCTTTAAGATTGTCGCAAATATTTCACCTATTCCTACATAATCGATAGGTTTTTTATCCATTGGTTCAATTACCAGCATAAAATCAACAATCGGCTTTACATTTGTCGAAAGGACCTCTTGTGTATCCCCGATAAAGATCTGATACTTTAATGGGTTAATTGTTTCGTTATAACCTCCGACAATAACAAACCGGTCCCTGATCTTTGATGGATCAGCTGCAAAGCATCTTACCCTGTTGTCACCAATTAAGGAAAGAATCTCAACTCCGGTAAATTCATAAACCTTTTCCTTTGCCTCCTTCGACACTGAAATAAGCTTATATTTTACCCTGTTTTCAACTTCAGGCTGAACAACTTCGCGTATCTTTTCAACATACGGTTGATAAAAGTTCTGTTTACTGGTGGACTTAATGCACTCATAAACTCTCTTTGCAGCAATAGGATCGGTATCATATGCATCCTGGAACATTTCCCGGGTTCTTGATGGATTGAAATCAAAAGTAGAACATTTGATTCCGTAGATAGCATCTGTCTTAAAGCTTAACTCATATCTCTCATTTGTAAGATCAAAATCAGTGTCATTCGGATAACTCCATCCAAGGACCTTGCCAATTCTGTTTGGAAATGAAGCTCTGGTATTATTTAACCCTAATTCATATAAGCCTTTAGCCTCTCTATAGGTGGCCTTTGTATCTGCCCTGGACAATTCATCTGCGTAAAACCTCAGAATATGAACTCCTTCAGGTGCTTTCTTTGTACTGTTAAAGCTCATTAGCCGGATATTTCCAACTCCCCTTTGTCTTGATGGGAAGATAATTTCCTTTGCTGTGACATCACCAAAGGTTTCCCTCAAATCTAAACCTGCATATCTTTCGAACCAGTTATCACCGGTGCGCGGATCTTTGGTCAGCTGCAGAACTTTCTTTACTGAATCGAAAAAAGCTCTCTTTGCCTGAGCTTCATCTACTGAAGATACATTTACCAGATCAAAGGTTTTTTCAGGTGGGTACTTGATAAGGGACTTTGTAATTTTAGTAAAATATGCGTGTGGATCCACCAGGCTTGAAATAAAATAACCAGCATATGAAACATCACCTTCAGCCCAAAGGTTTTTTCCTCCTTTCATGCCGACAAGTAAAACTATCTCATGATGCTTATTGCTCCATTCGCCTCCTTTTTCTCCCCATGTAGCGACATAAGCTTCAGCTTGCTTAGGACTTGGTGTTCTGCCTAAAAATTCTCTATTATATGATAATATATCTGCAATTTCACCAACTTCCCTCCGGAAGTCACTGATTATCACTGCCGGTGCCGATTCTAGGAATTTCGGGTTCCGGAATCTCCTCGTTTTGATTGAAATATCTTGCTGTAGCTTCAAAGCTTCCAATCGCTGTTTCTTTGATGATAGCATATTCAGTATCGTTTAATTTATTAAGTCCTTCAAATAATGCATTTAATACGTTTTCATAGTACTGCATCAGCTGTACCTGCATTTCAAATTCTTTATATCTGTCAATCCAGTTTCCTAATTCCTTCCTGCTCTCAATCCTAAGCTTACCCTGGGCATAAACACTATTAACCATTCCATAAACCATGTGAATGTACTTTAACAGGCCTCTATCAAGTTTCGGATCAGCAAGATCATCTATCTTATTATTCAGTTCCTCAATACCTGAGATTATTTCAGGAATAGCTTTCTTCACCTGGTCATTAAGTTCAAGCATGTCTTTTATACTGTCTCTTATGGCCTGAGAAATATCAATATACTCTCCCCTTACAATCTCTTCATAAATGGATAGCCTTACCTCTTCGCGCCTCTTTAT
>JBLNEL010000479.1:0-3169 GCA_050262615.1 Bacillota bacterium | reverse complement strand
TCGAATTAAAACAGATCAGTAAGGGACATTTTGCAATCAGATATTTAGGCATGATTATATAATATGAAAATTCATTAATGAAAATAAAACTAAATACAGTTTTAGCAGCAATCTGCCTTATTATGGCAAGTTCGCTATGCATTGTCCCATATTACTGGATTAATGGTTTTGTTGGAATATTCGTGGTCCCTTCATTATTGCTCTTGGGATTAGGTCTCACGGTTTGGCTTGGATTCAGGTTATACAAGTCTGGTAACGATATACAGACAGGCTTCCAGAAGTTCGGCTTTTATGCGACCATTGTTATAGCTGTATGTTCACTGTTTGCAGAAGTACCAATTGAATATTTGGACTGGCATTTAAGACAGGCAACCAGAAATGAAATTGTGCAGAAAGTTAAAAATGGGACTCTAAAACCAAATGTTTCTTATAATAATGTTATCTGTTCATTAAGTTATTTATATTTTCCACCTATATCCAATGGCGGAAATGATATTGCAATTGAATATGGCAAGGATAAATCAGTTACAGTGGAATTCTATATCAGCAGAGGATTTCTTGATCATTATTCGGCCTTCGTTTACACTGAGGATCTAGAAAAGATAAAGGAATTCGAGGATATGATAAAAAGAAATGGCCATGGGAACAAAAAGCTTGAAAATAACTGGTACAGGGTGTCGTACTAATAAACTCTAATTCTTAAATTCTATTTCCCTTCAGTTGTGGTTACCCACAGAGGAATGGAAAATAAAACATTACAATATTTATGAAACCATTACTATTAATCTCACTCTTGCTGCAATCCCTATTACTCTGCTGCACAAACATTGCGGCTCAGGAATCCAAGCCAAAGCAGTTGGAGAAGGTATCCATAGATTGGCTGAAATCAGGGAAGATTTACGACATAATCCTTGAAAGCACAGATAGCATGGACAGGCTTAGAATTAAATATCCCGGGCATAAAGATTTTACACTGGTTGATTCAGCGGGGTTCTTTACAGTCAAAGAAGCCCTATTTGATTCTGTTTTAATTAAAAGTAATCAGATTAAATCTAAATATGTTTATATTTCACCTGAGCTTAAGAGCAGGCATAATTATCCTGCACTGATGGTCTTCGGATATGCTGCTGCCAGTGATCCAGGAAGCATCCATGTCGTAATGCTGGACAGCCTGGGAATTCCAAAAGAAGTGTTTTACAGTCAAACTTTTCAGTTAACGGACATAAAAGATCTTGACAATGACTCTGTGGCAGAACTAATTGGCCTGCATTGCCTCTCGCAGCTCTGGGGCAACCGTTTTGGTGAGGAATGTTTCTCAACCTATGATCCATATTCTGTTTATAAGATAAATGCCAAAGGCAAAGTAAAGTTTACGTATAATCTGGAACTCAGTAAACAGTATAATATAGATCATTACTATGGCTGGGCAGGTAAACAGTGCAGTGAGGAAACTATCATTGTATTATGTACTAAGGATAGAAAGCCAAAAATAATGAATATTAAAGAGGCTGAGAGGCTTTACAAGTAATTAATAAATTTAACAAAGCCTGCCGTCGTTCCATACAGCGGGAGCGGAAGAAGTGGAAAATAATTGTTGATTGATAAATAGCCGGTAGTAATAATGAAGAAAAATAAGTTTATCAAAATTTCAGGTGGAGCGTGCATTTGGATTATAGTGATTGCTATTCTGATATTAATTATCCAGCTAACTGTAGCTGAAAATATAAGTCTCAGTAATAATATTATTGATAATTATCTTCATTTCGGCAAATACTTGAATATAGGCTTAATTGTATTACTGGCAATTGTAATGGTATTTATAAATGCTGAAAAGCTAATGATAAAAGTAATTAGCGGAACTTTCTTTTTCGCATTATTAATTCCATTTTTCTTTCTTGGATTATTGACATATGGAATAGTTTTCAGAGGAGAAAATGCTGATCAGAGGCTTTATTTCTATAATAAGGATGGATATTCATATTATATCAAAAGCGAAAGATTTATGGCATTCGAAGGACCCATGCACAGGCTGTACAAGGAAAGACCCCTTTTCTCATTTATAAAAGAGCGGCTTGTTACGACTGATTCCGAAATGAAAGCCTTGGGAGTAGATCCAGATGCAATTAAAGCAAAGTTTAATGAAGTATATTTTATAAACCGCAAGTAATTCTGATCATCTTTCCGCTGGTGGGAGCGGAGTAAAAAATAAAAATATATGAGTAAATACTTGTTTAATAAAATCAACGAAATACTAGCCCGATGGAACCCGCTTGATGTCCCGCACTTTATTGCCAGTGATGAGTACAAGAGTTATGTTAATGACATTGTTTCCCAGGGAAAGGATTTCGACAAAATAAGATCTGAGTTGAAAAGAATATTAGTGGATCAAATGGGTCTCACTTTTTCAGATGATATCCCGGAACATTCGCTTGATCTGGATAATGTGGCAAAGGAAATATTCAATGTTCTGTAGTCCTATTGTTATGTTCCCGATGGCGGGAGCGGAATCAAAAGTGGCTCTGTATTTGGAATTAAATAGGCAAATAGAATGAAAATAAAAGAACAAATTGAAAATTTGAACTTCCACGACAGTGAATTTCGTGAAATAAGGATACAATTAACTGGTCCTGATACAACATGTATAGTAGACCTGGATTATTATAACTGGGAAGGAAATGAAGGGAATCAAGCGGGTGATCCATGGAAATGGAAGAGGCTGTTAATGAAATTTAATTTCATGGGTCACATTGAATATTCCTTGCCCGACCTGGTAAATGGCGCTAAATTCATTTATGACATTGAGATAGATTATAACCTTGATCGATTTATTGAGGCGAGAGATAAGTTGAAGAAGGATTTCCCTCTTGCCAAGTATCCTTTATTCAAAGAAAATGAAGAGACAATCTCCATCAAATTTAATGTTTGCAACTGGGACGATCATGATAACGGATTTATCTGGATCGTTGGAAGTGGCGTTGAATTAGAGTGGATCGATGATGATACGTCGCAGGGACAGACGCATATACCTATAAAAAGCGAATAGATATATCATATAATTAAATCTATGAAGGTCTTGATCCCGATGGCAGGATCTGAAGGAAGAGTTATTACTAATTATTCCCGCGCCATTGATCAGCGTGGGTGAACAGGCCGGGCAAGAATCAGCAAA
>JBLNEL010000478.1:0-13510 GCA_050262615.1 Bacillota bacterium | reverse complement strand
ACAAATGGCTTTTGCCCGCTTTGGCTTAATGAAGACAAATGGACTTGCCTTCTGGAAACTCCTTGGAACAGGCAAAGGCCTGGGCTTCAGCTTAGAGCCGGACTTAAACAGGTATGCACTTTTATGTTCATGGAAAACAAAAAGTGATGCTGAGAGATTTTTCAGAAGCTCGGCATTATTTCTTTCATTTTCCATGCATGCCGAAAAGATCCTTACAATCAGTATGCTTCCTGTAAGTTCCCATGGCAAATGGTCAGGAACAAATCCTTTTGAGATAAACTCCTTCAAGGCTAATTCCTTTAATGATCAAAGTGAAATGCCGGTTACAGGTCCTGTAGCTGTCCTTACCCGTGCCGCTATACGTATGACTAAACTGCACAGGTTCTGGCATTATGTGCCTTCAGCCGGAAGTTCACTTAAGCAGGCTCAGGGACTTATATTCTCTTCAGGCATTGGCGAGGCGCCGGTTTTCAGACAGGCAACATTCAGCGTGTGGAGAAGTTTAGGTGATATGGAAAAATATGCCTATGCAGCTGATGCCCACAAAGAAATAATTAAAAGGACACGCAAAGAAAACTGGTATAAAGAAGAGCTTTTTGCAAGATTTAAAATAACCTCTGTTGAAGGTTCACTAAATGGAGCAGATAAGCTTAAAGGAATTTTGTTATAAAGGCAGTTTCTAAGAAGGCTCTTTGTAAGAAGGTTATTTTGCTGCAGTAGCATTTTATGAGAGATAATTTTTCTGCTTTTTTTATAAAGAAGGTGACGCAGCTTTTTTGAGCGTCACCTTCTTTTTTTTTAACTGATCAGAAAGTTACTTCAGCAGCATCATTTTTCTTGAAACTGAAAAACTGCCTGATGTGATCTTATAGATATAAACACCGCTTGTAAGATTATTAGCATTAAAGTTAATGTTATATCTTCCTGCAGACTGGTTCTCGTTTACAAGTGAGGCAACCTCTTTTCCTAACATATCGTAAACCTTTAAGCTTACAAATCCGCTCTGCGGCAGCTGATAACTGATAGTAGTTGATGGATTGAACGGGTTCGGAAAATTCTGCTCAAGCGAGTAGCTCTCAGGAATTTTATTTCCCTGTTTTTCAACATCAACTGTAAGTTTCTTTACATAACGCAGATCGTCGAAATAATATGTTCCAATATTTGGACTGCCTGAATTATAGGTAAACTGGAAACTGTCCATTCTGAGCGTACCGTCTAATTTACCATCTCCAATCCATGTGCCGACAGGGTCGTTTGCAAGGTCCCATGTAACAAGCTTCCAGCCGAGCCAGTCAATATTATACCATTTGCTTACCTCGTGACCTGAGAAGCTTGAGCCGTCGTCAACACAGAATCTGAACTTATTGTTGTTGCCGTCACCAAAAACATATACCTGAAGCAGGTTGGTAGTGTTAAACTGTACACTTTGCGGAGTACCTTTATTCAGATATTCTCTTATAAGCCAACTTGTAGCAGCAGGATCCCATCCATAGTTTAACATCATCGAAGCCTGACCGGAGGCAAGTGGAACAGAAAATGAACTGGCTGAGGCCATACTGGTTGAGTTTGTTATTATACCAACTGTGCCGCCGCTCTGCTGAGGCTGCCACCAGTAACCTGCAGAAATGTTTTCAAAGTTATCAATTGATGTTGACTGGTATGCAGTTGACCCGGTCTTAAATGTAATAACCAGATCCGCAGAAGTTGAATTCCCGTTTAAGTCCTGTATTCCTGAGGCAGCTATAACCTTATAGTCTTCATTAGGCAAAAGCTGGCTTGAAGGGAAAAAGTTAATAACAGTCTTTCCTTTCAGGTTGTAGATTCCGGTTGTACCTGTTACATATGACTGGTCAGACATTCTCTGAAGTTTTACTTTCCCCTGAGCGCTTGCTGAACTTATAAGCTCATCAAACTGGAGGTTTACTACAGGCTGAAGTTCCGTATTTGTAAGACCTGAGGCTGGATATGAAAAGACAACTGCCGGAGCATAAATATCCTGAGCCTTGGTTACAAAACTTATATTCAGGCTGTCGCCTCCAACACCGTCTTTATTTCCGTCAAAGAAATGATCATACATATCCTTTGAATTGCCTGAAATAGTGATCGTATAGTCAGTTGAAAGTTTAAGGCTGTCAGTATAGATTGTAAGCTTTTTATTCCCATCTGACCATGAGAGCAGTAATTTAGCAGAAGGAGTAGATTTTATACCGCTGTAAACAGTCTGTATGTTCATCGGCCGGGAGAAGTTAATGATTATATTATCCTTGCCCGGGTATACAGAATCTGCTTTTGTGACTGAAGCTACAGGCGGCAGACTTGAAACTAACTGTGCATCCCTGAAGGTAAAGAAACTATCAACCACAAATACTTTTGATGAATATGTTACATAACCCGGAGCTTCAATTGTGATTGTAAGTGAATCATTCGGCAGGCCTTCTATATAATAAAATCCGTTATGTAGCTGCTCTGGATCAGTACTGTAATTCTTAAATAATGATTGATATGTGTCAGTTGTATATGACTTAGTGCCTACGGTTATCTTAGCACCGTTAATTGGAATTCCGGACTCTTTATCTGATACAATACCTGTGCATATTCCGACCTTTGGTCTTGGTACATTTTTGTATTTAAGAATGGACCAGAAGAGTGTCTGCGCTTCAAGTTTCTTCCATTCAGCATTCATATTAAGCTGGTTCTGCACCGGATTGGTATGAAAACCTGCTTCACTTAATTCAGTCGGCATTACTCCGACCCTGTTAACTGATAAGTAAGGAGATGAACTTGAAGAGTTATAATATGTAAGATCACCTACTGCGCCTCTTGTCGTTGTACGGTAGCCTCTTGTAAGGTAGTCTGCAATTATCTGCGACATTAACTTACCGCCGTTAGGCACTTTCTCCATTACAACACCATTTTGCCTTATCTCGCCATAGAGTACAAGTGTGCTGTTTTCACTCGGGGAACCAGCATCGCTATGGATTGAATGATACCATGCAGCTCCAAGATTGTTTGCATCTGTACTTCTTTGTGTAAGCCCTACGTTCACATCATCATTTGTCCTGCAGATATAAACTGTATCAATATCAGTAGTGTTTAGCAGCATATCCCTTAAAGCAAGTGCAACCCTTAAGGTCTTCTTTGCCTCTGAATAGTTATAAATTCCCATGTTTTCATTCTGGCTGTGCCCCGGATCGAGATAAATATTCCAGCCTGAGAGACCGGTTACCTTCTGAGCAAATGCAGGGGCATTCAGTGCTAAAAATAAAAGAACAAATAGCGGAGCTGATTTAATAAAAGAAAACTTTTTCTCTGGAGACTTAAATACACTAAATTTATTTATAAAAAACTTCATGAATATTCCTTATTTAGAGATTTCCAAAATATAGATCGAACCTTCCTTGTATTCATCGTAAGCAATCCTGCTCCCGTCAGGCGACCAGGATGGATTCATTTCAAGCTTGTCGTCAGTTGTAGTTATTTGCCTCTTTTCAGTGCCGTCATACTTGATGGTGTAAATATCAGATGAGGTATACTCATGACCGTCGTCTTTTGAAATCATATAAGCTATATGTTTGCTGTCAGGTGACCAGCTGGGGCGGAATCCCGCGCCAAGGTCCACTAATCCGGTGCCGTCAGAATTCATTACATACATATTCCCGCCCATTACCTCGAAGGCAATTTTGCTCCCGTCAGGTGAAGTTGTCATATTCAGATATTTTGCATTTTTTATAGGATCAAGTACCTTTACAGCCTTTGTTGTAATGTTTCCTGTAGCAATATGGTCATCTTTCATAAAATTGATTTTTGAGGCCTCTGAAGTTTTCTTTAATGAAGACGCTTTCTTTCCTGAAGTGTAGGTCTCAAGCTTCCCTCTTGAATAAAGAAATACCTTCTGATCCCTGTCCCCCCAGTGTGGTATTCCTGGCATCATTGAGCGGTAATCGGTAAGCTGTCTGCTTTTTTTTGTTTCCACATCAAAGACCTTAACGGCATTTAATCTCTTTACTCCCTGGTATTTTGCAACCCTGCTTAAGATTGATCTTGAATCTGAGGACCACTCTATTCCATAGCCTGCAGATGCTTCATCTGTAATTGATTTAATCTCTCTGGTCTTCATATCCATTACATATATACCTTTGTAGTTGGCTTCGGTATATGCAAGATATTTTCCATCTGGCGACCAGACCGGACTCATTCTTATTTCCTTTGGATTGCCTGCAAGTTTAACAGGTTCACCTTTGGGCTGAATTGTATCAGGAGAAGCAAAAACGAGGTTTGATGCCAGAAGCAAAGCGGTTGTTAATATTTTTTTCATAGTAATTTATTTCCTTATATTGAGTTTTCTGTACAGAGGGATATACCTGTTTTCTTTTTCATTATCCTTTTTTGATTTGCCGGAAGTGTACCTGGAATGTAGCTCTGATTTGGCTTAAAAAGAAGAACAGGACAATAAAAATACGCAACACAATAAAAACAAGAAACGGCACAACTGATATTTTCAATTTCAGGTGTGCCGTTCTGTATTAAGCAATTTATTTGATCAGCGTCATCTTTCTGCTTTCTGTGAATTTACCAGCATTAAGCTTATAAATATAAATACCGCTTGTAAGCTTTGAAGCATTAAAATTAACTTTGTAGCTTCCTGCTGTCTGTGCCTCATTTACAAGTGAAGCAACTTCCCTGCCTAAAAGGTCATATACCTTAAGACTTACAAAGCTGTTCTCAGGTAATGAATAAGTTATTGCAGTTGAAGGATTAAACGGATTAGGATAATTCTGCTCAAGTGCATAACTTTCTGGCTGAACCTTACTTCCATTTTCCTCAACCGGAGTAACTATATTAAACTGAGGATCATCAAAATAGATCATTGTTGTCTTCAGCCCGGTCTTGTTCTGTTTGATCACAATACTGTGGAAAAGTTTATCACCTGTAGTTGCTATGCCTGAAAGTGAGACTTTCTTAAATCTCCAGCCTGCCCAGTTTATTGTATCAGCTGAAACAACAGCATTTGTAGAACCGTTATAGTAGAACCAGTACTCAAGACGGTTAAAACTTAAGTCGCCATAGATCCACATTCCGAAGTCAGTTGATTTCCCAACGCTTGGCTTTTTAGAATTGTAGACCCTGCAGACACCTGAACTATCACCTGTAAAGACACAGGTAATTTTACCTGAAGAAAGTCCGGTCATCTTTTTATCGGTTGCAATTTCAAACCTGGAGCCTGCAGTATCAACTCCTGTCGTACTTCCGCTGAATGATGGGTTGTTCCATCCCCCTAAAGTCTCAAGGCTGTCGATAATTGTGCCTGAAACATACTTTTCAAAGTATGTTCTGAAATTGATCTTAAGAGTATCTACAAGTGTATATCCCTGTGTATCAGAGATCTTTGCACCAAGCTCAATCCTGTAGCTTGTGTTTGTCTCAAGTGGCTTGCCTGGTTCAAAATAAATAAGCCCGCGTCCATCCTGACTTAATACTTTTGTATTAGCCATGCTTACTTTTTCGTTATTCGGACCAAAGATATTAACATTTCCGGTAAGTGAGCTGTTGACCAGGGGAAGGTCAAAGAAAATCCTTATCTGCGGAGTCTGGCTGACATCGTTTTGTCCTTCTCTGGGGAAGTTAGAAATGACCTTAAGTCTGTTTCTGTATTTTGTGGTAAAGCTGAATGTATAGACAGTATCAGAGCTGATATTGCTTACACTTTTTATCTCTGCAGGCAGGGTAACTGTATATTTTGTTTTTCCTTCATATGGTACAGCAGGGACAATAGTAACTGCTCTGTAGTTGTTTTCCCAGACAAATGATACCTTTGCCTGCGGAGTGAATGTAACTGTCTTTTCAAATGCTTCTTTAAGCATTGGAATATTAAAATTGATCTTTATAGGATCAGTTGACTTGACGCTGTCTGTAACAGTAGTAAGATTACAGGATGTAATTCTTGGGACTACAGGCGAATATACCTGAAGGTAAATATCTGCAAATGAATTTTTGCTTGCTTCAACTACAACTTCACTTGAATCCTTCATATATCCTGCTGCTTCATAGAATACTTTATATTTTCCAGGAGCAACACTATCAAACATGAAAAATCCATTATTGTTGTTATCTCCATTATAGACCCTGTTGCCGGGCTGGAGCGTTACTTTTACATTGTTTACTGGCTTCTGTAAGTCAGCAGTGTTTATTGCAGAATAGGTAACCTTGTTTTCAGGATCCCTTACAACGCCTGCAACTATGCCGTTGGTAAGCGGAGTTTTGCCCCAGAATGAAATAAATGCTTTTGCCATAGCCCATGACTCATGCTTTTTGTATGCTGTGTTAAGCAGTCTGTAGGACTCTGGTACATAATCATGAAAAGACCCTTCTGAAAGTGAGCCCGGCATAGTAAGTCCTTTGAAAACTCCAAGATAAGCCTGGCCTGTTCCATAAAAATCAAAGTCGCCGCGGACAGTAAGATAAGCTGTTCTGTGTGCATTGAAAATTTCGGCACCTATAAGGTTCGACATAACTTTTGAATTGGCATACGTCGGCACCTGGTCGCGTCCCTGAAATAAGATCAATGTGTAGTTTGCATAATTTGTCGATCCGGCAGCATTGCTGTGGATTGAATGCATATGCTGAACGTTGTTCTGGTTTGCAATACCTACGATCTGTGATAATGGAAGATCATCTGACTCTTCATTGCCTGTACGTGTCATGATGATCTCGGCACCGAACCTCTGCATCATATCACGCAGCATAAGACCTTTTTCAATGTTTCCGTCAGATTCCCAGAAACCGGTAGCTGCAATATATCTGTCGTTTGAAGTATGTCCGCCATGACCTGGATTAATACAGATCCTGACACCCTGAAAATCCTGTGCAAATAATGCAGTACTAATTATTAAAAATGCTATAGTCAGTAAAAATTTATTTTTCATTGTCCCCTCTCTTACTCAGCTTTTAATTCCATTAAGAAGACTTTTCCGTCTTCAGTGTTAAAAACGATCTTTTTACCATCTGCAGACCATTCAGGATACATCTCATGGCTTTCGGTTGTACTTGTAAGTGCAACTGCCTTCTGGCTGGTGATGCTGTAGGCAAAAATGTCACTGCCGGTAACTGAGAGGCCGTCATCTTTATCATTCATATAAATTACCCATTTGCCGTCGGGCGACCACTTAGGAGCATTTGCATAACCTAAGCTTGCTATAACGTTTCCATTAAGGTCGGAAACAAATGTTCCTTTGCCTGCTTTTGTGAACAAAAGCTTCGAACCGTCAGGTGAAACCGAAGGCCAGATATAGTTTCCTTCGCCTAACGGACTGAGTACTTTCTTTTGACCATTTACGTAAAGAGCTATCTTCTGATGCTCAATCTGTGCAACAGGAGCCTGTACTGACTGAACTGCAGAGGCGCTGCTGCTCTTAGTGCCGGATACTTTAGAGCTCATCAGGGCATCATCTGAAGTAAAGACCACACTCTGATCAGGCATTACTTCCGGAGCTGAAAGGTAAGCTCCTGATGCTAAAACCTGCTCTGAAAGTGAACTTAAGTCTTTCTTTATGATAGTCTGTGAAGTCCTTAAGCCGTTATCATTATAGATGTTCTTTCTGTAGACAACTGAACGGCTGTCGGATGAAAACGTGAAGCAGTAACCTGCTCCCTCATCACTGGTAACCTTAGATACCTGCTTTGACTGAAGGTCATAGGACCATAAGCCATTGTAATTTACTGAGGTAAAGAATACCTTTGAACCGTCAGGTGACAGTTTCGGATAGTAAAACTCGCCTGCAGCTTTATCTGTTAACTGCTGAAAACTTAAAGGCGAGATATTTTGCGGATAAATTGAAGAAAGTGCGGAAAAACACAAAAAATAAAATAGAACTTTTTTCATTTACATCTCCCGGGTAAAATAATTCATAGCTGCCGGAAGGTCCCAAAGCACAAGGACCCGCAGCAGGTTTTATCATAACATTATTATTTTGCAGGGATAACATAATGAAAAACTTCAAATAATTCCTAGTAATTATTATAAATAAAACTACTTGAATTTTAATTTACCGGAGATTATTTTCCCGCCCGGGAAAGGGCATTATGCAGAAAATGGCTATAAGATAGTATTAATTTTCTTGCCGATAGTCTGAATTCTGACTTTGTTCTTTACCTCAGTAATTTCAGCAGAATTAACCCTGCAGATCTCCCATTTTGAGGCATTTACTGCCCCTAAGGATACAGAAGTTGCAAAGGTCTCTTCAAAGGTCAGCGCTTTATGCAGCCCATATGCAATGCCTGCTGTAAATGAATCGCCGCTTCCGGTAGCATCTAGCTGCTGAACTTCCGGGAAATCCGCCCTGTAGATAAAACCAAAGTTGCTTGCATAGACAGGTTTAGCACCATTGGTCAGATAGACCTGCTTAATGTTTTTTCCGTACAGGTAGTTGAGGTAATCAGTTATCTTCTTTTCATCACTGAGATCCAGATCAAGTGATGTGGCAGTTTCTGTGATATTATTATGGATTATTGTTGGACCCGCTTCAATACAATCCTTAAGGTGTGATCCATAAGTATCCAGGATCGAGATCTTGTCAAAATCATTTGCTGTTTTTATTCCATAGCTGAAAATGTCATTTGTAAGCCCGTTAGGCGAACTGCCTGAAAATACGACTATTTCACAGTTCTCGATCATTTTATTTAGTTTTGACTTAAACTCATCTGATTCGCTCTGGGTTATTTCAGGATTTAGACCGAAAAATGTTGTAAGACGTTTTTCCTGTTCTTCAAAAATTAGCGATGCGGCCCTGGTCTCTGTTTTTGTCTGCACAAAGGTAAGATTGATCTGTTCTGAAAGGATTAAATTCTTAAGTATCTTTCCGTTATTTCCGCCAAGAAATGTGTAGGCCAGATTATTTATTCCTAGTTCATTTAGCTGTCGGCTTACATTTATACCCTTGCCGCCTGCGGTGAACACTTCCTTATATGCCCTGTGCTCATTACCCGGACTGATCTTATCGATAGTAAGTCTTTTTTCCAGTAAAGGATTTATTGTAACGGTTAAAATCATAATTACACTATTTCTTTAACAATGAGTTTCTTTAACAATGAAGATTTAAATACAAAAATGCAGAATGTATTGAAAATTCCCAAAGAAATTTTTCATTTCAGCCATTCTGCATTTGAAAAACTTAAGCGTCAGCTTAGCCAATAGGACTACTACTACTACTGACGGTATTTCCACCAGCTGCCGTAAACCGGGTTGATAAGGCGGTAATCGCCAAACCCTGTCTGATCAACAAAAACAAATCTTTTGTTAATATCATAGTAATCCCAAACCTCGTAAGGTTTTGAATCTATTTCATAAGGATATCGCTCAACGTTATTTGGCGGACCAAGTGTTATAAAAACCATTCCCATATCAGAACGCCAGCCTTCGAGATAATTCTTAAAGTGTTCGTTTGCATAAGAAACACGCCTGTAATATTCCTCGAACACTTCGTTTTCCTCTGAGTTGGGTGAAGGATCTTTGCTCTTCCAGAAATCCAGATAAAGTTTCAGTTTTTCTTCTTTATTTGATGCATCTTTAATTTTATCTAATTCATCTGATTTTGCAATGTATACCATTTCATCAACGGCTTTATCCAGATCTGTAATTGTAGAAGGCACGCCAACCCATCTCGAAATAAATTTCTTTTGTGTCTGCGTTATTACATTGCCGCTGTTATCCTTAAGATCAACAAAAAGACTGTAGTCACCCATATTAAGTTCTGGAACATTTATAGTATAGTTAATACTATTGGTCCCTTTATTTAAGAGGTTCGTTTCACTTTTTGAAAAGATATTCTTATCCTTACCATCTTTAATTATATACTCAGCAGTTACATTAGAAGCTGTATCTGAATAGATCTCGTAATAGACCGGAAGCCCCTCTTTATTGGTGGAAACATTTCTGGAAATATTGGGGATCATTTTTCTATTGCCGTCAATTATCATCTGCCTGGATATTAATAACAGGTCGCTTATGCTTATTTGTGTACTGGCAAGATTCCTCACAGTAAACATGCTTTCTTTTATTGCATTCTTTTTTGAATCCTTATCCTCAACCTCTACTCGCAGGAAATAATTAGCCGGAGCAAGATCAAATGATTTCAGGCTCAGATTGAAATTCTTCTTTGAGGTTGTACTTTCGAAATTCTGGGAATTTACAGTCTCTGTCCACGTCTTTTCTGTCTGAAGCTTTTCCTTTGATTCATCAAATACAGAAACCGTAACGTTATATGTGGCCGCAAAACCTGCTCCTGTCTTCAGGAACTGAATCCCCTCAAACGGCACTTCAACATAAATATCCATACGTGTTTTGCCTGGCTGAGTGCTCTGATAATTGTAAGCATCAAAGTGAAAATTAGGTAAAAAACCAGCAGGGTTCTGTTTGTTTGAATTTTCAGTCTGAGCAAAGAGCGGCACAGTTACCAGAATAAGCAATATTAAAACAACCGCTTTCATTTTATATCCTCTTAAATAATTTAAACTACATTAGCGAACAGATCATATTCATTGCAGTCATAAATCTTAACATTATAAAACTCGCCTATCTTAACCTTATTTGCCGCAGGAATTAAAACTTCACCATCAACCTCTGGAGCATCTTTCTGAGAACGCGCTATAAAAAATCCTTCATTTCTGGACCCTTCAAAATTGTCAACAATCACACGTAAGGTTTTCCCGGTCAGACTCTGATTCTTTTCGAGTGAAATATCCTTCTGTATCTCCATTAGAACCGATTTTCTTTCCTCTTTGACTTCCTCAGGAACAGGATCGCCTAAAATAAATCCCGATGTGCTCTCTTCAACTGAATAGGTAAAGACTCCTATCCTGTCGAATTGATATTCTTTTACAAAATCACACAATTCATTAAAATCTTTGTCTGTCTCAGCAGGATATCCGACTATAAAGGTAGTCCTTAGGGTTATATCAGGTATATTCTCCCTGATCTGATTCAGCAGTTCCCTGGTTCTTTTTGAAGTAATTCCCCTTCGCATCGATTTAAGTACATTATCCGAGATATGCTGCAACGGCATATCTATATACTTACATAATTTAGGATTATTTGCTAAAACTTCAATGACATCTTTAGGGAAATGAGATGGAAAGGTATATAAAAGCCTGATCCACTCGATCCTCTCGACTTCACTTAATTTTGAGAGCAGCTCAGCAAGATTTCTTTTCTTATATATATCTATTCCGTAATCTGTCGTATCCTGCCCGATTATAACCAGTTCTTTAGTATTGTTATTTGCTAGGAACTCTGCTTCCCTTACCAGTTCTTCAATTGTCTTTGATCTGTGTGTCCCCCTTATTAAAGGTATGGCACAGAACGAGCAGGGATTATTGCAGCCTTCAGAGATCTTAAGATAAGCAAGATGAGAAGGTGTTGTAATAAGCCTTTCACCCAGAAGCTCATACTTAAGCTCTCCGCCGAGCTCTTTTAATATTCCTTCGTAGTTTTCAGTACCAAAATAAACATCAACCTCCGGAATTTCCTTTTCAAGGTCAGGTTTATACCTTTCTGAAAGACAGCCGGAGACAATTACCTTTTTGATCTTCCCTTTATTTTTAAGTTTAACGGCATTAAGTATAGTATTAATTGATTCTTCTTTTGCAGCCTCAATAAATCCGCAGGTATTAATTATGACGACTTCAGCTTTATTAGGATCATCAGCCAGCTCAAAATCATTTACAGTCAGCTGCCTCATTAATCTTTCCGAATCCACAACATTTTTAGAACAGCCTAAGGTTATCACTCCAACTTTTTGTTTTCTCATCAAAATAAGTCTTTCCTCAATATTTCTACGTTTTTTAAATTCATTAAAATAAATACAATTCAAAGATAATAAGTAAAAAGCTAATTTTTGTATAAAAAAGAATCACCGAAAAGCTTTTGACACTAGCCTGCAAAGAAGTAGAGGTAAAGATAGACCACCGGTGCTGTAAGTAAAAGCGAGTCAAATCTGTCGAAAATGCCTCCGTGTCCGGGTATAAGATTAGATGAATCCTTAACTCCGGCATCTCTTTTTAAGAGCGATTCGGTCAGATCCCCCATCTGCCCTACTGTCCCGGCCAATATACCTATTACTATAGAATCGGTAAGCGTAATAAAGCTGAGCAATAAATACTTTGCCGCTATCATTCCAATTACTGCAAAAAGAAAACCTGCAATTGCCCCCTCCCAGCTTTTCTTTGGGCTCACCCTTGGAAAAAGCCTGTGCTTTCCGATAGCTGAACCTATAAAGAAAGCTGCTGAATCGCAGAGCCAGATTGAAACTAAAATTGAAATTATAAGCAGGCCGCCTTCATTGTAGCTGCTTTCTTTGAAAAACTCCCTGATCTGAATTATTGCCCTTGAGAAAAGTCCTATATAGAAAATACCAAGCAGAGTTGCGCCGGAATTCAGTATAGCTGAGGCTTTATTGCGGAATAGTTCAACTAAAAGGAGAATTACCATTGAAAGATAGATAATGATGCTTACTTCAACATAATTAAAGTAAGCATCAGTTATCAGTGCAAAAACGGTTATTAATCCAATGAATGTATCGGCAAAAGCATTTTTGTTTCTGGCCATCCGGTCAAATTCATAGTAGGCTGCCAGTCCTACTGCCGAAATGAAAGCAAGAAAAAAAAGCCCGCCAAAATAACTGGATAGAATAATAAGCGGAATAAAAATTACAGAAACCAGTACTCTGGTAGCAGTGTTTCCTAGCGACATAAATTTTATGGGTTTTCGTCCGTTATTGGATTATTATTTGTGTTTATATCTTTAATTATCTGTGAAGCTTCCTGTGCGTTTTCCTTTTTGACTAAAAGATCAATTACTGCCAAATCACCAACTGCCGGGAAATTGCGGTCCTTTTTAGGAACTATTAGTGCTTCAATGCCTGCACCTTCCAGATTTGCCCTGAGCATTTCAGCTTCATATTCAGCACTTGTTGTATAGATGACTTCATAATCTTCCGGCGTTGTCAGGTTTTTCCTGAATTCCGAATTATCAACCAGTTCAACTTCACAATCCGGACAGACAGTTACACCTTCCTGATATTCATTTTCGCAATTTGGACATATAGGCATAATTCCTCCTTAATTTAGCCCTTAATTTAGACTTTATTTAATTTAGCCTTTTTGAATAAACCCTGTTAATGTATACAATAATAAATGAAAAAAGTACCAAAAGTCCTATAAATATAAAGATCGAAGACCAAATCTCTGCTGTAGTAACATTCTTAGGCATAGTAATATCATCTGACCCGTAAATAAAGTATACTATTACGGCAAAAAGGTTATTTATAAAATGAAGGAATACACTTGTAAAGATAGAATCACTCAGATAAACTGCATATCCGAAATAAAGCCCCAAAGCTGCAAGGGGCACTATCTGGTATGGATGGAAATGATATAAACCAAAGAAAATTGCAGTAATCAGAGCACTTCTTAAAGGACGGAACCTGAACTCAAAGCTCTTCTGAATATATCCCCTGAA
>JBLNEL010000477.1:0-4292 GCA_050262615.1 Bacillota bacterium | reverse complement strand
AATGTTAAAGGATTACCCTGCATTTTCAGCTGAATGCCGCAGCGGAAGGAATTTTCATTTTGGGGTAAGGGAGCATGGGATGGCAGCAGTATTAAACGGCATGGCCATTTATGGAGGAGTTATACCATATGGCGGGACATTTCTTATATTTTCCGATTACTTACGACCAGCTATAAGATTAGGGGCATTATCAGGATTAAGGCCGATATATGTTTTTACACATGATTCAATAGGTTTAGGCGAAGATGGTCCGACTCATCAGCCTGTTGAGCAGTTAGCCTCATTACGAGCCATACCGGAAATAATAATAATTCGTCCGGCAGATGCAAACGAGACCTCATATGCATGGCAAGCGGCAATTGAGCATAAAGATAGTCCGGTACTATTGATCTTATCGAGGCAGGGTTTACCTGTCTTTGACAGGAACAAATATGCTTCAGCCGATAATCTGCTTAAAGGAGCCTACATATTAAAAGACAGCGACACTCAGCCTGATCTTATACTTATGGCCACAGGAAGTGAAGTTCAGCTAATTACAAGTGCAGCAGAAAAGCTATCATCTGAAGGAATAAAAGTGCGTGTAGTAAGTTTTCCGAGCTGGGAGCTATTTGAAAAGCAGCCGTCTGAATATAAGGCAGAAGTATTTCCTCCTGAGGTTAAGGCCAGAGTGTCTGTAGAAGCTGCTGTTAAGATGGGCTGGTCGAAGTATGTTGGGGAATACGGCGAATCAATTGGTATGGAGGGATTTGGAGCTTCTGCTCCAGCAGAGGTTCTTTTTGAGAAATTTGGTTTTACTGTTGAGAACATAATAAACAAAGCAAAGAAAGTTCTTGCTAAGGTTAAGGAGTGATTATTGGAAGGTTTAGAATATATTATAGATTTGTTTCTTCATCTTGACAAACATTTAAGTTTGATAATTTCTCAATATGGTTTCTGGACATATTTAATTCTTTTTCTTGTAATTTTCTGTGAGACCGGGCTAGTGGTTACGCCATTTCTGCCCGGGGATTCGCTGCTTTTTGCATGCGGAACATTTGCGGCATTAGGTTCATTTGATCTTTCGATGTTGTTTTTGCTTCTGGCAATTGCAGCAATTGCCGGTGACACGGTTAATTACTGGATCGGAAATTCTTTAGGGCCAAAAATATTTGAGAAAGAAAAGATCAGGTTTTTAAAGAAAGAGCATTTAGACAGAACGCATCAGTTTTATGAAAAGCACGGCGGTAAGACAATTATAATTGCCAGATTTATTCCAATTATAAGGACGTTTGCCCCGTTTGTAGCAGGCATCGGGAGCATGTCGTATGGCAAATTCATAAGCTACAATATTTTTGGCGGGCTTCTCTGGGTCTCATTATTTCTGTTTGCAGGATATTTCTTCGGCAATATTCCATTTATAAAAAATAATTTTTCAATGGTAATTATTGCTATTATATTTATTTCAATTCTGCCTGGTATAATTGAATATTTCAGGCACAAGACCTCAAAACAAGCAGAAGATCTTTCGTAATACAAATGAAAAATGTTAATGTTTTGCCTTCTGATAAACGCTTAGTTTTTCAGGAGGCAAGGCAGAAATATTAAAACAGAAATATTAAATTCCACTTAATTGCTTTCCTCTTTTCTCTGCATTAACTTTACACGTCAAATAAAAATCAGAGGATGTATTTCATGGAAAAGACTGAACGCCTGCTATCGCTAGATGTTTTCAGAGGGCTGACGATTGCAGGAATGATTTTAGTTAACAATCCCGGATCGGGTCAAAGTGTTTATCCGGCGCTAAGGCATGCAAAGTGGCATGGAGTGACCCCCACAGATCTAATATTCCCATTTTTTCTTTTCATTGTTGGAATAACAACTACGATATCCTTAAGCAAGCGAAAAGAAAGAGGAGATGATCAGAAGAAGCTTATAATGCAGATAATAAAGCGAGCAGCTATTCTGTTTCTTTTAGGTTTAATAATGGCTTCATTCCCATTTTACAACTATGATTTTTCACATATCCGGATTCCGGGTGTACTGCAAAGAATTGGGGTAGTATATCTCATATCTTCGATATTGTTTCTGAAGACAGGTATGAAAACGCAGGCTATTATTGCAGGGTCTTTGCTATTTATTTACTGGGCATTAATGACGCTTGTGCCGGTGCCGGGTATAGGATACGCAAATCTGGAGCCTGCAACGAATCTTGGGGCGTTCATTGATAATATGTTACTTGGGGGACATCTCTGGGGAGCCTCGAAAGTTTGGGATCCGGAAGGAATATTAAGTACAATACCTGCAATATCGACCTGTCTTTTAGGGATTTTGACCGGCTACTGGTTAAAGTCGCAGGCCGATAAGACAACAAAAGCAGTATGGATGTTCATTTGGGGTAATTGCGGACTTGTGCTCGGTGCAATATGGGATATGTGGTTTCCAATTAATAAGAGCATATGGACCAGTTCCTATGTTTTATATTCAGCAGGGATGGCCCTTGAATTTCTGGCAATGTGTTATTATCTGATAGATGTAAAGGGGTATAACTGGTGGACAAAGCCATTTGTTGTATATGGAACGAATGCTATAACGGTTTATTTTCTTTCCGGAATAGTTGCAAAGCTTCTTTATACAATCAAGTTTAATGATTCATTCGGGAAACTTATTACATTAAAGGCAGCAATATATAACAGCATGTTTGCATGGTGGCTGCAGCCTATAAACGCATCACTTCTCTGGGCATTAAGCTACTGTCTATTCTGGCTTGCCATGATGTGGATATTATATTCAAAAAGAATATTCATAAAAATATAATAAACTTCACTGCAATTGACTACATTTCGGGGCGGAACTTAGTTCCGCTCACTTAATAGGCCTGAAGCAATAAAGGGCAGTTAGAAATGATCCCACCCAATAATATCCTTTAAAGTAATCAGGAGAATTGTACTTTTATTATGTTACTTTTACTTTTATTATGAATCCTGATTGCTTTTTATTCATTCTGACTTTATTTTCACTCCCACAATTTGGAGTATTGTGATGGGTGTTATAAGAAAATTTAAGACTATTGCAGAAATGTATTATATGCTTACCGAAGAATTCGGTAAGAGTGCCTCAAAGCCGTTAATGCGGTATAAATCTGCCGGGCAGTGGGTGGATGTTTCATATTCTCAGTTTAAAGAAGAGACTGAAAGCTTTGCAATGGGGCTGGCAACCCTTAATATAAAAAGGGGTGATAAAATTGCAATAATTTCAGAAAACAGGCCAGAGTGGGTATATTCTGATATGGCAATATTATCGATGGGAGCCATAGATATACCAATTTATCCTTCGCTGACAGCTGATTCAGTTGAATTCATACTAAAGGACTCAGAATCAGTCGGGGTTATCTGTTCAAACAAGTTTCAGCTGAATAAAATCCTAAAGATCAGGGCAAACTGCAAGAATCTAAAGTTTATTATAGTGCTGAACGAAAAGGATGTTGTAACGCCTTCGCCTGAAATTTTTACTTTTAATGAGATAAAGGAAAGGGGGGAGGTCTTCAGGAAAGACAATCCGTTTTTTTTGAAAGAATCAGTTAAAGCCTGCAGTGAGGATGATCTCTGCACGATAATTTACACTTCCGGGACAACAGGAGTTCCGAAGGGTGTAATGCTGACCAACAGGAATATTGTTTCAAATATAATCAGTGCATCAGAAGCCTTGCCGTTTAATAAAGATGATGTCTTCCTTTCATTTCTTCCCTTATGTCACATATTTGAAAGGATGGCAGGATATTACACAGCCTTTTCATCAGGATGCATGGTCTGTTATGCAGAAAGCATAGAGGCCGTAGCGGCGAATATGATAGACATTAAGCCTACAATTATTACAACAGTACCAAGGCTGTTTGAAAGGATATACAGTAAAATCAAGAAAACCGTAGAGAGTCAGTCTGAAAAGAAGCAGCAGATCTTTAACTGGGCAGTAGAAACAGGCAGGCAGTATGTTCAGGCAAAGAAAGCAGATAAGCTTACCTTAGGGCTTACAATAAAACACAAAGCTGCAGATCAGCTTGTGTTAAAAACCTTAAGAGAGAAGACCGGAGGAAAACTAAGGTTTTTTGTTTCAGGCGGAGCTGCGCTGCCAAGGGAATTAGGTGAATTTTTCGAGGCAGTAGGTATTTACATACTTGAAGGTTATGGGCTTACCGAATCTTCACCTGTAATAGCCTGCAACAGGGTTGATGATTATAAGTTTGGTTCAGTTGGAAAACCCTTTCCGGGGGTTGAAGTGAAAATTGCCTCAGATGGAGAGATACTTGCACGCGGGCC
>JBLNEL010000476.1:0-12105 GCA_050262615.1 Bacillota bacterium | reverse complement strand
TGAGAATACAGGAACTGCAGTAGGGTGGGATAATGAGGGGTATGCTCTTATTCTAAGGACCACAGATGGCGGAAAAACCTGGACTGAACAGATTTGTCCCGTCGGAGGTCCAAGTATGTTAAGTGTTGTTTGTTTTACAAGTGCTGATATCGGCACTGCTGCAGGTTACGGCGGAACTATTTTAAGAACAACAAACGGAGGTCGGGACTGGACAAGTATGCTCAGTGGAGTAAATTATAATTTCAGTGCAATAAGCTTTGCAGGTGCTGATACAGGTATCGTCATTGGACATGATGGCGGCACGGGAACACTAATACTCAGAACTGTAAACGGAGGCAAGGACTGGAGTCAGTATCTGTATGGTAATGCCTATCTGAGTTCAGTCAAGCTTGTTGACTCAAAAACCGGGTATATTGTTGGTGAAGCAGGAACTGTTTTGAAAACAACTGATGGGGGCCAGAGCTGGATTAATCAAGCCAGAGGAACAACAAAACATTTAGTAGATGCTTCTTTCCCCGATGTAAATAATGGGTATGTTGTTGGAGAAGGAACGATACTAAAGACGACTGATGGGGGAAACAATTGGACGTTATCATTTGATAATAAGTTAATTTATCTGAGTTCATTATATTTTATTAATAAGAATACCGGATGGGCAGTTGGAGATGCTGGTATGATAATAAAAACTACAGATAGCGGATCAAACTGGAATATATTACCCATCTGCACACGTCATTATTTAACCCGTGTTCAATTTATAGATGAAAAGACAGGGTGGGTTTTAGACTATAATAATAAAATAATAAAAACGACAGACGGAGGTATTGCAACTTCAATTATTGAAAGTAAAGATAAAGATATTCCGGAGAATTATTATCTGTCGCAGAATTATCCGAATCCTTTTAATCCTCAGACAAAAATAATGTATTCAGTTCCTCAAAATGCTTTCGTTACAATTTTAGTATTTGACATTCTCGGAAAGGAAGTTGTCAGACTGGTAAATGAAGAAAAGTCAGCCGGCAATTATGAAGTAATCTGGAATACAGCGGACCTGTCAAGCGGAGTTTATTTCTGCCGGTTCAAAAGCGGCAATTTTATTGAGACAAAAAAGATGATATTATTGAGGTAAGCAGAGGCATAGCATTTCCCGGATCAGGTAATATTCTCCTGCCCGGTTAAAATGGAAGCAAACAAATAACCGCCTGTTGGTAATTCAGGCGGTTTATTATATTTCTTTTATTAAGAAGTTATTTTGCAGAGGCTCTACCTTTTGGACCTGTACCGTCGCAAACACCTGTCCCGGTTCCCTGACCCTGACCTCGGAGTCCCATTCCATGACCTTTACCCATGCCATTCTTTCTTCCGCTTCCATCCATCGGGCGCTTAAAATTAGGGTCCTGTGCATTATCACAGACCCCATCACCATTTGCATCAACAAAGCGTGGACCACGCTGAAATGTTGACTTGGCTACGTTGTCTTTTACTGAAACAGAGGTTTTCCCTTTCTCCTGTTTCCCGGTTGTGCTGCTGCCGCTCTGAGCGAAAATGCTGGATGAAAAAACAAGCATAGAAATTACAAACAATGCTATGATCCCATTTTTTAATTTGAAGTCTGACATAATATTTCTCCTGAATTTTTTTTTTGTTTTACAGAATTTAGAGTTAATTTTTTCATTCGAGCCGGCTATAAGTATCTATTCAACTGCTGTGCCATGTTATATTATGAAAATTAAAAAGATTATGACCCTAATTATGAATATTTCGTGAAAAAGTTGCCGTTTAATGTGAAATAACTGACGGATCTTAAACCCGAAAGCTGATTTCTGCATCAAATATCATGGGAATAATTATTGATTATATTTTTATAACTTTTCCCGGGCCAATTAAATAAACTTTTGGAATAAAATTGAAAAAGAAGTTTCTGGTCAGACCAGGTTTTATTATCCCTGTTGTACTTACTTTCGCAGTTGTATTAATTGCAGTAACTGTAATCGATATATATTCAAGTTACAGAGATATTTATCTTTCCAAATCAGAGGAGGCTATCTCACTGCTGAGAGCCGTGCAGAAGTCAGGCGAAAATGCCTTCTTAAGCAGCATTGAAGTGGAAAATCTGATTGAAGACAGGCTTGTAACCAGTGCATTTCTTTTGTCAAAACTCGAAGAGGAAAGAAAGCTGAATTCATCTGAACTTAATAAGATCTCAGAAGCCAATAAGATTGATCATATCTATTTATTCTCTTCATCAGACTATCCTGAATTATTAAATACAAATAGGGAATATTCTGAGCTTGATATTTATCATAAATATTCAAATGAGATCGGTTTGATCACATCCGGAAGGTATGATTATTTCATTGCAGGCAGCACTCCTGATACGAAAAACAGTTCTCATTTGCTGATACTCCATAAAAGAAATTCAAAAGCTAAGGGACTGATAGCTCTTTCTGTAGAATCAGGCTATATACTTGATTTCAGAAAAAAGATAGGTGTAGGAAGGCTGTTCCAGAAAATTGCAGAAGGAAAAGATATTGAATATATAGTTATTCAGGATTCAGCCGGAATTATTACGGCAAGCCAGGGAGTCGAAAATTTAAGCACCATCGAAGCAGACAGATTTCTTTCCGCCTCAATAAAAGAAAGGAAAATTTCAAGCCGTGAAATAGACTTTAACGGTAAAAAAATATTTGAAGCAGTAAAACCCTTCAGAATGGATGGTGAAATTACAGGTATAATCAGAATAGGAATGTCCTTAGAACCTATAAAGCATCTGGTAAGCAGAACAATTTTACGCAGTGTGATAATATCATTTCTGCTTTTACTGATCGGAACTACAATAATAATATACATTTCAAATTCAGAAAGCTATTATGAGGAAGCAAGAAAAAGGCAGGAGAAACTAAGCGCTATGGGGGAACTCGCAGGCGGAGTAGCTCATGAGATTAAAAACCCTCTTAATATGATAGGCATTTCTGCTCAAAGGCTTAATATGGAGTTTACTCCGCGTGAAGACAAAGAAGAATATGCCGGTCTGATAAAGAATATAATGAATGAGGTATTTAAGGTTAAAGACATAATTGATCAGTTCCTGAAATTTTCAAAACCTCAGAAAGTCAGGAAAGAAAAAGTAAATCTAAAGGATCTGGTAGAAAATATCTCTTCATCATACAAAAGCAAATCTCTAAAAGAAGGCATAAGGTTCACATCCAGGTGTGATGATGGGGAAGCATATCTTGATCTATTACAAATGCGACAGGCAATAAATAATCTTCTGGACAATGCCTTTGATGCTGTCGGGGAAACTGGTTCTGTATGCCTTGAAGCTGTTAAAAATCCAAATAATATTATAATAAAAGTTACTGATGACGGTTCAGGCATCAGCCGGGAGGACATGGATAAGATCTTTAATATATACTATACAACAAAACCTCATGGAACAGGTCTTGGTTTAAGCATAGTTAATCAAATAGTTACAGAGCATGGTGGCGTAATTACAGTCGACAGCAGCCTTGGGAAGGGAACATTATTTACAATAGAGGTACCAACAGAATGACGGGAACAATTTTAATAACAGATGACGAAAAATCACAAAGAGAATCTCTCGGCGCTTTTTTCAATAAGAAAGGCTACGAGATATTCCTTGCTTCTTCAGGCAAGGAGTCCATTGAGATTGTAAAAACTAAATCAATCGATCTTGTCTTAACTGATTTTAAGATGCCTGATATGACAGGCTATGAAGTGCTGCTTGAGGTAAAAAAAATAAACCCTGAAATTCAGGTAGTGCTTATGACGGCCTATGGGACAATAGAAACAGCGGTTGAGGCAATGCAGAAAGGAGCTTTTTATTACCTGCAGAAACCCGTAATGCTGAAAGAGTTAAGTATTCTCCTTGAGAGAGCCCTAATGCAGAAGCAGCTTATTACGGAAAATAAGAAACTTAAGTCTGAGCTGATGGAAGCTTTCCGATTTCAGAATATAATTTATGAAAGCCGTGAGCTTGAGGAGTCGCTTAATATTGCAGGAAGAGTGGCAAAGAGTAATGCCCCAGTATTAATACGTGGTGAAAGCGGAACAGGAAAAGAACTTTTTGCAAGGGCAATTCATTTTTCCAGTGAAAGGAAAGATGACCCTTTTATAGTAGTAAACTGTGCAGCTCTTCCAGAGACGCTGCTTGAGAGTGAAATGTTCGGCTATGAAAAAGGAGCCTTTACAGGTGCAGATCAAAGGCGAATCGGGCGCTTTGAAGAAGCTAAGAACGGTACGATATTTATTGATGAAATAGGTGATATTTCACCTCTTATACAGGTGAAACTTTTAAGAGTGCTGCAGTCTGGCGAATTCTCAAGGCTTGGATCAAACCAGGTGCTTAAGACAAATGCCCGAATAATTACAGCAACAAACCGTAACCTCGAAGAACTGATCAGGGAAAACAGGTTCAGAGAGGATTTCTATTACAGGATTAACGTAGTCTCAATAAATATTCCCCCATTAAGACAAAGAAAGTCTGATATTCCACTGCTAATTGAACATTTCAAGCAGAAATTGTGCGGGGCAAAAAAGCAGGTTTCAAAAGAAGCGATGGATCTTCTTTTGAAGTATAATTATCCGGGCAATGTGCGTGAACTTGAGAATCTCGTGCAACGGGCATGTGTACTATCAAGAGGAGATATAATAACATCATATGACCTGCCGCCTGAGGTTAGAGACACAAAAGATGATGGGGCAAGGACTGGAAATTTTATCCCGTATTTTGGTGACCTTAATGAGCAGTTGGACAATCTTGAAAAAGAGATAATCAGAATAGCACTAAAAGAAACTCAGGGAGTTTTATCCAAAGCTGCAAAGGTACTCAACATTTCAGAAAGGAACCTGCGCTATAAAATTGAAAAACAGCAGCAGCAGACGGCAGTTATGTCACAGGACACGGCAGAATTTTCCGGGGAGTAAGCACCGTTAATCTGAAACAAGGCAGAAAAATAGAGAAAAACACATGGCATCCAAATTGAATAAGCAGTTAATATGAAGAAAATAATTTACATATTATTTTTTATGTTATGCCCGATAATTACTATGTCCGGACAGGAGAAAGTTGCTCAGGAAAATTCCCGGGAAATAAGTGATCCGCAGAGTTATAATAGCAGACTTCAGGATAAAAAAACGGTTAGTGGTGACATGATGTACAGCAATGCCGATTCATCTGAAAAAGGAAAACGAAAGGCCCGGGTGCAGCAGATGAGAAAAAGAATGATGGATAATTTTATGGATAAAGATGGTGACGGAATAAATGACTGCCGTGCAAAGGGCATGAGATGGTCCGGAAAGGGTATGGGGAAAGGAGAGGGGCAAGGAAAACAAATGAGACTTGGGAGGCATGGAAAATGAAAAACTATGCAGGCAGTTCTGTAACTGTTTTTATTATATTTCTTTTAATTTCGTTTCATAGTACCAAAGCTCAGCTAAGCGGAGGAATTGATTATTCGCTGATCTATAATGATAATCCTTACAGGCTAAGTGACGGATCTGAAGAATTTGTCAATAGCTATATGGTTAACCTCGGATATCAGCCCTTAAAAGAAAAACTTAACCTTTCTTATTCTTTCGGTCTGAATGACTTCAGGAATATTGCCGACAGGTCGTATAACCTTCACTCTTTCGGTTTTAATTATTCCTTTAAATTTTTAGATACATCTCAGGAAGAGGAGAATGTTTCCTTTGGCGCATCTTATACTTTAAAGCAAAATAACTCAGACGATAAGCTATATAAGTACAATGCTTATTCATTTTCAGCAAGTGGAAAATTCTACTTAACGGATAACCTTTTGTTTGTTTCAGGTTATAAATTTAACAAAAAGAATTATCCGTCATTATTTAATCTTACATATACAGATAATTCTGCATATTTAAGATCATCATTGTTCTTTGAAACCGGTACTGCTCTTCATCTTGAGACTCAGCTCGGTAACCGCGCATATTCAATAAAAAATTTGTCACAGGGGTATTCCACATCTTCACAGTATAGTCATCAAATGGGGAGGATGGGCCGGTCTGCTGATGTAAAGACAACTGATGAAACGCAGCTGCTCACAACTTTTAAAGTATCGCAATCAATATTCGAAAATACCGGCATCAATATTTACTACTCACTTAGAAATAATCTTAATAAAAGCAGCTCTATAAGTCTTACAGAATTTATGTATTCAGATGACGAGGACCTGTGGGACGATCCTTTCAGTTTTGAAGGAAGCGATTTGGGAAGTGAATTTCTTCAGATACTTCCATGGGATATGACGTTTAAGATAAGCGGGCAGTATTCAACCCGCAGATACAAAGAAAACCTTGCTGATTCACTAAATCTAAGGCAAAGACATGATGGGAGAACGGAGCTATGGTTTGGACTCTCAAAGGAATTTAACTCAGTTCCACTGCTGAATTCCATTGAGCTTGGAGTGGAGTATATGCATATTATCAACAGTTCAAGTGAAAACTATTTCACATATAAAAACAATCTATTCTTATTCAGGGCAGGTGTAAGCTTCTAGTACATAATTTTAAACTACCGGTATCAGGACAATAAGTATAAGTATTGCTGCAGCAATCAGTATAAGGGAAAGAAAAGAGAATTTTGCAAAGGATATTTTATAAATGTTATCCTGATTCAAAGTCTTTAAGCTATTCTTATAGTTAATTAGTCCTGATATTATTATAGTAATCCCCCATATAATGAGTAAAATACCAATGACACGGCTGAATACCTGATGTGTCTCAGTCTTGAAGGTAACTAATTTAACCATTGCAAGTCCGCCTCCTATGCCAGCCAGACCTGTTCTTATCCAGGCTGCAAATGTTCTTTCAATTGCAAGTATAGTTCTGATCCTTGCTAAATTTTCCTGAGTTTCGGTGTTATTCATCTTGTTATTAAACTGAGTAACAAATGTTACTTGTGTATAAATAAAAATGCTGATTTAATAAAAGTAATAATCCTTTTATTAAATTCAATGAATTGCGAATTAAATGAACACCATAAGATCTTTAGTAAGAAAACATTTGCGAATGGAAAAAAATTAAATAAGTATTTTTTATAAAAAGCAGCCGCACGTATACCCGAGTTAATACGTATATGTTTTCTGCGGCTGCAATTAACAGTTTCGAAAGTTTTCATTTCCTGAATGTTCATTGTTTGTTGTTTTTGACCTGAGCTAGATTTACAGTGCCATTACCCTCCCACGAAATTCCGGTTGGAGTAACAGTTGAAACAATAACAAAATCAGCTGAATAACGCATTTTGTTTATCGTTCCCCCTACTCCCCGTCCGAATCCTTTTATAGTTGATGTCCAGACAGAAGCTCCTGCAGGCATCATTTTGCCAATGTAAGCAATCTCCCATTTTCCACCACCTGCATCTGCATCAGGGATAATAAGTAAATTACCCCATACTGCACCTCCTCCGGTAGTAAGATCCATTATGCTGCTGACAGTATTAATTACTTTACCGGTCAAAAGCGGACTGCTGGCTTCAAAGCGGTCTTCCATTACCATTTTTTTTATGATCTGCTTTCCATTTTCTATTGTTGTCACACCAGGATCAATCAAATTTACAGAATATTGCTTTACTGAAACTTGAGTAAAAACCATTTTAGAAAAAGCAGACTTATCTTTTTGCGGAGAAACCGGTGACTCGCTATCCTTAGAACAGCCTGAAAGTGCAAAGAATGCAATCAGAACTGCTAAACTGATCAACGTTCTCATTTATGTACCTCCTTTCTCTGTTTTATTTTTTTTTTAATGAAATAAATATTTTTGTTTATTTCCTGAAAAATTATGCTATTAATTCATCTGAGAAGTGTCATTTTCTTTATCTGAATAAAACTGCCAGCCTTGATAATATAGAAGTAGACTCCGCTTGAAAAATTTTCAGCCTTCCAGCTGACATTATATCTGCCTGACGTTTTATACTCATTCACAAGTGTAGTCAATTCATTGCCCAGTATATCATAGATCTTCAGAGTAACATGGCTTTCTGTTGGAAGCTGATAATATATGACAGTAGCAGGGTTGAAGGGATTCGGGTAGTTTTGTGAAAGAGAAAATGCTTTTGGAGCAGATGATTCCTTTTCGATATCTGTTGGTATAGCTGATGGATGTTCGCAGGCACCCAGATCTGGTTTTGAATCAGCAGGATCAGGCCGCGGATGTCCGAGTATGCAGTGTTTTGGAGCATAGTACCACTTTCCAGAAACCTGTATCGAATCAATTCCGGCACCGATGCAGGGGGAAGAGCCGGAAAACTCGGAGAAATACGGGGTGGAATTTATAAATCCCGGATCTTTATCAATATTGTTTTCATACCGCCCACTGTAATAAATTCCTGCCCCATTACCGCCAAATCCTTCCTTTCCTCCCTGAATGTCACAAAATAAGAAGTGCGGGTCTGAATATGCATCATCAATATATACCTGATGTCCGCCGGGACCAAGATTTTCATAGATAATATTATTAATAAGGACCGGACTTGAATTTGTTCCGCAATAGACACCTCCGCAATACGTACTGCCGGAATTATGAGTAATAGTATTGTTTATTATTACCGGTGCGGCATTTAAATAGCAGGCAATTCCTCCTATGAAACCCTGATTATTATAAATAATATTGTTTTCCACACTTGGAGCAGAGCCGTTATCTATAAGCATACCGCCGGCAGCTTCAGTTGCGTTATTGTCATATACTATATTTCCTGAAATGACAGAACTGCCTCCAAAGCAGGAGACAATTGCACCATACCTGCCTGTGTTATTATACAGCACATTATTTAAAATGAAAGCTTTTGAATTATTAATACAGCCAACTGCACTTCCTTTTGATCCTGTGTTGTTTCTAAAAGTGCTGTTTTTTACAATTGCTTTTGCATTTGAAATATATATTGCGGGACTGGCTTCAACAGGATTCCATCCTTCACCGCTCTGAAAGTTGGAATCAAACAGACAATCAGATACAATAACCTTATCAAATTGATTGATCATAATGGCGCCTCCGGATCTGTCAAAGCCACTTCCTGTATTAGCCTTCCCATATTTAAACGAACAATAGTAAAGCCTGGAAGTATCATTTGTATTCGGAGTATTATCAAATCTTAGACTATGCCAGCCTTTGTCTTTATTTTGTGCCGTAAATCTTATTGAGTCGGTTTTTGTTCCTAAGGCAAGTAATCTGCCCTGTACGTTGAACTTGTAATGTCCTGTAAAAATAATATCAACACCGGGTTTTACTGAAAGAGTTGAGTCTTTGGGAATAGTTATTTCGCCATTAATATAGTAGGGTGATCCTTCTTTGGACCATATTCCGCTAACATTCCCTGCAGCAATATCTGTATGAAATAAAGGATCATATTCCCATACATCCTGAGCGACTGTTGCAAAATCAGGAGTTCCGCTAATTACATAGATTTTATCATTGACAACTGCACCTGCAAAATAAGCAAGTTGATTTGGCATATTTGATTTTATCTCCCACGAATCCGCAGCCGGGTCATATACTTCGACAGCGGATAAAGTACCGGGAACTGACTGGGTTCCGCCTATAGCATATATTTTGTCTTTAACTAAAAATGTTTGAAAGCCGAATCTTTTTGTAGGCATATCTCTCTTCTTTGTCCATGTATCAGTTTTAGGATCATATGCATAAACAGCAGGGGAAACCGGACCCTGCGGTGATTTCGATCCGCCGAATGTATAGAGCAGGTCTTTATAAATAGTATGTGCGATACATCCTCCTATCTCTGGCCTGTCTTTTTTTCGGGACCATTGATCTGTAACAGGATCATATGCCATGCAATATCGTCTATCATAAGCGCCTCCGATGATATAGATAATTCCATCGACAACGCCAGCCTGGATTTCACAATTTGAGTATAGCATATTGTTTTTTTTCGTCCAGGTATTAAGGGCAGGATCATAAGCTTCGACTATATTTGTTGGATTTGAGGGATTTCCCCCGCCAAATGCATAGATGATATTATTAACAGCAGCCGTAGCAAGAAAGCCGCGGGCGGTTGGTATAGGCTGCCGCTTTTCCCATTTATTTGTAAATTGATCGTACATTTCATTTACATCAAGACTCAAAAAATCAGCATTTATTCCTCCAATTACATAGATCTTACCATTAATAACGCATGCAGAAGCTCCTACTCTTGGTGTGCAGGAAACTGATCCTTTCTTTGTCCATGCACCGTTTTGTGCACAGAGATCGTAAAATAAAATTATTAGCGAAATTAATATTAAGCATAGTTTCTTTATAGTTGCATTTAACATGTTGCCTCCCATTAAAAATCATGGTTCTCTTATCCATTATTATTTGTCAGCCAAAAGAGTGCCAGCTAGTTTAATTTAAGGTGATATGTTTGTAAGTGATTGTATTATAAATGCTTATGTGGGAGATAAGACAATTTGAAATGCTGCAGAAACAGTTAAATTAGTTCGTCAAATTTGGCGAAAATGGTTTTGGGATCAAGCAAGTTTTTTACAACTTCCTATCAATAACCGGCTTTTTTAATATATTTTTTGAAGCGCTGTTCTTCGCGGATATTCCGCCATTCCGGTTCTGCATTTATGTATATAACCTTTGGATCTGTTACTTCCAAAGCCTCTTCAATCCAATGCATTGCTTGCTCCTGTTTTCCAGCATGACTATATAATAATGCAATGTCATATGGAGACAGGTAATGATGTTTGTAGATCTCTGCGAGAATATCAGCGGCAGTTAAAAATGCGTTATCAATACCGGCCTTATCCATTGCAGATGCAACATCATTCAAACCTATAATTAAAAATATTTCTTTACATACCTTTACAGCTTCTGCTTTTCTATTCAGAAAAGTAAGTGTACGCCACAAATAGAGCAGGCCGACCAGGAAACGGGATTTTACATCCAGATATTTTGAAAGCCGTTTATAAACCTTATCAAATTGATTCGTGTAGAAGTCATGATAGACAATAGAACTTTCTGTATATTCCGAGAGGGGATCGATAGCTCTTGCCCTTTCAGCATATTTTTTTGCAAGATCAAATTGTCTTTTTGTTGAAAATAAAATACTGATATTTGCTAAGGCATTTGCACTATTAGGATTTAATTCCAGGCAGTGCTGCCATGCTTTCTGAGCTTCAGGTTTGTTCCATTCAAAAACTGCTTTCAGCAAACCTAAAAGATCATAACCTTCACTTAAGTTTTTATCTATTTCAAGGATCCTGTTAACGCATTTTCTAAAATCTCCAATTATTTCAGATGGGCGTTTAAGGCCCATAACAGCATTGCCGAAGTGTGTATAACCCAAACCATAATATGCGAGGGCATAGTTAGGATCAAGATTAAGCGCCTCATTATATAATCCAATACATTTTTCAAATATGGTAAAATCAATTTGATTGAAAGTAAAAAATCCACGCTGACACAGGTTATAAGCTTCCATATTATCAGTATAACGCTTCAGCATTTTTTCCTTTTCATTTTCAAGAAGTTTTACTTTAAGGACATCTACTATAGCAAGTGTTATTTCATCCTGTATCTTAAACAGATCTCTCATATCCATCTCATATCTTTCTGACCAGAGGTGATATCCATCCAACACATTGATGAGCTGAGCTGTTATTCTTATCCTGTTTCCATCCTTTCTGACACTGCCTTCCAATATAGTTCTAACGTCAAGCTTTCTGCCTGCTTTTCTTACATCAATGCTTCCTCCTTTAAAAGCAAATGCGGATGTTCTTGCTACCACTTTAAGGTTTCTTATACGTGAGAGTGAGTTTATCAGTTCCTCTGTAAGTCCATCGCAGAAATATTCCTGTTCCGGATCATTACTTACATTTACAAAAGGCATAACTGCTATTGATTGTGAGGGCGTAGGGGCAGGGAGCTGAAATGTATCCTTTTCTTCCTGTTTAGTAATATTCTTCAGGTCTTCAAAAAGGGAGGACAGGTCTTCATATCTTTCTTCCTTTTCTTTAGCAATCAGCTTTTCTAAAATTGAGAGGAGTTTATCAGGCACATCATCTCTGAATTTTCTTATGTCTTCAGGATCCTGGTTCAAAATTAAGTAAATCACTGCCTGTTCGTAAT
>JBLNEL010000475.1:0-5958 GCA_050262615.1 Bacillota bacterium | reverse complement strand
AGAAGAGGGTAAAGTATAAGTATTATTGTTATATACCTTTTTGAATATTTCAAGTTTTCCACAAGTTTATTTATAATCTTTGAAGCGATAGCCCACTCCCTTAATTGTTTCAATTATTTCTGAATACCCGCTTAACTTCTCACGTATCTTTCTTACATGAACATCTACAGTTCTTTCCGTAATATAAACATCTTCACCCCAAATTTCTTTTAGGATTGCCTCCCTTGTAAGAACTTTACCTGAATTCAGTGCGATATATGAAAGCAGCTCGAATTCCTTTTTAGGGAAGAAGACGCTTTCACCGTTTACCTTAACCTCAAATCTCGCTTTGTTTATCTCCAGCGGACCTGCTTTCAGCACAGATTGATCTTCTTTTTTGTTTAATGAAGATGCATCCCCTTTTCTTAAGTTTGCTTTAATACGTGCGATAAGTTTCTTTGGAGAAATGGGTTTTGTAATAAAATCATCAGCCCCAAGCTCAAGCCCTTTCAATTCATCTGTTTCTGTGGATTTTGCAGTAAGAAAAAGTATCGGGATATGCCAGAAGAGTTTATTATTCCTTATTCTGCTGCATACTTCATATCCGTCCATTACAGGCATCATCACATCAAGAATTATAAGGTCAGGCATTTCTTCTAATTTCCTTAAGGCATCCAATCCATTATTGGCGCTGATAACATCATAGCCTTCCGCTTCAATATAATACTGCAGGAATTCTATAATATCCTTTTCATCATCAACAAGTAGTATTTTATTTTTCATCCAAACCTTCCTGTCACATAATCCTCAGTTCTTTTTGAGGATGGTTTTGTAAATATGTTTGAAGTTCTGTTGTATTCAACCAGCTCACCCATATAGAAAAATGCCGTGTAATCGCTTATCCTTGCAGCCTGCTGCATGTTATGGGTAACAATAACAATAGTATAATTACGTTTAAGTTCAAGCAGCAGTTCCTCAATCTTTGCCGTAGAGATGGGATCAAGTGCGCTTGCAGGCTCATCTAAAAGAATTATTTCGGGATCAACTGCAAGTGCACGGGCAATGCAGAGTCTCTGCTGCTGGCCGCCTGATAAGCTTAAGGCATTATCATTTAACCTGTCTTTTACCTCATCCCATAATGCAGCCTGCTGTAAGGTTCTTTCAACAATGTTCATCAAAGTCTTTTTATTCCTTATGCCGTTTAGCCTAGGAGCAAAAACAAGATTGTCATAAATTGACTTGGGGAAAAGATTGGATTTCTGGAAAACCATGCCGACCCTTCTTCTTAAGTCGACAACATCTATATTATCTTCATAAATATCAACTCCGTCAATTATTACCTGCCCTTTGATATTAATGTTATCAATCAGGTCATTCATTCTGTTAAGAGTTCTTAAGAATGTGGACTTTCCGCATCCTGAAGGCCCAATAAATGCAGTCACATTATTGGCGTAAATATCAATAGTAATATTTTTTAATGCCTGCTTCTGTCCATAAAAAAGATTAAGGCCGAAGGTCTGAATCTGAGTTTGTTTTGGTTCCATATAGTTTCAAGTAATCCTGAAAATTTACAATAAATTAAGAGTCAATAAAATTTACGTATTTTCAGACCTCCGTATGTTAAGTAATTGTTAAGTGTATGTTAAGTTATTGTTAACTGCTTAATTATCATCATTGTTAACAGTTTCTTAATAAAACCTTAACACTTCCTTAACTCATCTCTTTACCTGAATCCTTAAGTTAGTTATGTAAAGTTTAACAGCATAAATGCCTTCATAAATAACTTCAAAACTAACATAATGGGAGAAAAATGAAACGATTAACTACAAGTGTACTTCTGATTCTTGCACTTTTAAGTTCTGCTTTTGCTCAAGGCGGAACTAACACGCCTAAATTCAGCGGGCTTATGTTCGGAGATTACTTCTACAACATAAAACAGAAAGACACAACTAAAAAGGATCTGAACGGATTTCAGTTCAGGAGGATCTATATCACAACTGATTACAGCATTTCAGAATCATTCGAAGCAAGGTTCCGCCTCGAGGCAGACCAGTCGGCCAACTCGCTTACATCAGGCGGAAAAGTCGGAATAATGGTAAAGGATGCTTACTTAAAATGGAAGAACATATTTCAGGGCAGCGATTTTGTTTTTGGTATCTCGCCTAATCCTCAAATAGAAACAGCTGAATCATTCTGGGGCTACAGGTCACTGGAGAAGACCATAACAGATCTTAACGGCATTATTCCGTCACGAGACCTTGGAGTTGATCTGAAGGGTAAAATAAATGATGAAGGTACAGTTAAATACTGGGCAAAAATTGGTAATAACTCTGGCAATGCACCTGAAGTAAACAAGTATAAAAGATATTATGGAATGCTGCAGTTCATCCCATTAACCAATTTCCAGTTTACAGTCTATGGGGACTATGCTTCATATGCACCAAAGACAGATCCTTTTGACAAACAATCAAAGAGCAATAATGCATTTATTGCGGCAGTAATGTTAAACTTCTTTCAAAAAGACGCATATTCGGCAGGAATCGAATCCTTTTATAAATCACAGCAGAATAATTTTGCCTCAAATGCAAAAAGTGCGCTTCAGTCACAAAATGGATATGGAGTATCTGCCTATGCTTGGGTAAAGGCTGCTGATAAGATCCGTCTTGTCGGAAGGTATGACAGATATGTACCCAATACTGACATGGATAAAAATGACAGGACAAGCCTTATACTGGGGGCAGTTGATTTTCAGGTGGATAAAAGCGTAAGTGTAATGCCTAATATAGAATCAGTTACGTACTCAGGCAATAATGCGAAAGACCTGATTGGAAGAGTAACTTTTTACTATCAGTTTTAATTATTATAAAACAATTTAATGGAGAATACATAATGAAAGTTAAATCACTAATAATGTTTGCAGCATTAATCGGGTTAACATCTGTACTTACAGCACAAGTGAAGCTGAACGGTGCTGGTGCTACATTCCCTTATGTAATATATTCAAAATGGTTCGATGAATATCATAAAAAAACAGGGATTGAATTTAACTACCAGTCAATCGGAAGCGGCGGTGGAATAAAACAGGTAATTGAAGGCACAGTGGATTTTGGTGCAACTGATGCCCCGATGACAGATGCACAGTTAAATGATGCAAAAAACAAGCAGGGCATGGATATACTGCATATTCCGACAGTAATGGGTGCCGTTGTTCTTACATATAATCTGCCTCAGGTTGGAAAAGGAGTAAAACTGACGCCTGAGGTTGTAGCGGATATATTTCTTGGAAATATCAGAAACTGGAATGATCAGAGAATTACTTCAATCAATAAGGGGAAGAGCTTTCCGAATAAAGCCATATTTGTTGCACACCGTTCAGACGGCAGCGGCACAACAAATATCTTTACCGGATACCTTTCAAAAGTAAGCAGTGATTGGAAAAGCAAGGTTGGGCAGGGCACTTCAGTAAACTGGCCAGCGGGCATAGGCGGAAAAGGCAACGAAGGTGTCTCAGGACTTGTAAAGCAGACAGAGGGTGCAATAGGATATGTAGAGCTTGCATATGCCGTGCAGAACGGTCTTTCTTATGCTTCACTAAAAAACAAAGCAGGTAATTTTGTAGAACCTACTTTTGCAGCAGTTTCACAGGCTGCCTCAGGATTTATTAAGAATATGCCTGAGGATCTCAGGGTTGAGATAACCAATGCAGATGGGAAGGACTCTTATCCTATTTCAGGCTTTACATGGCTTCTGGTCTACAAGAACATGAAGGATAAGAATAAAGCAAAAGCAATAGCTGACTTCTTAAGGTGGGCTATGACTGAGGGACAGAAATCAGCTCCAGGTCTTTATTATGCTCCTCTTCCAAAAGAAGTAATAAAACTGAATGAAAAGAAAATATCAACTATAGCGGTAAAATAAAATGTTTGTGATAAACAGGGTACAGAATAAAATAGATGACCAAAGTGCAAATACTGCAAAAAGTTACTTGTTCAGAATAACAGGTGGAAATGCAGGTGATTTTGTTTTTACTAACTTGACGAGATTATTTGCTCTTGTATTGCTTGCACTTGTTGTTCTCATGGGTTATGAAATGCTCGTTCAGTCTCTACCTTCAATTGAGAAGTTCGGCTGGAAATTTATAACAGGCAGTACATGGGATCCTGTTCGTGAGGAGTTCGGTGCACTGCCGTTTATATTCGGGACCCTGTTTTCATCACTGCTGGCTCTTCTAATATCAGTTATTTTAAGTATCGGTACAGCAATATTCCTTTCAGAATTTGCTCCCCGATGGCTTGAAAGAATTAGCTCGATGATGGTTGAACTTCTGGCAGCAATACCCAGCATTGTCTATGGGCTGTTCGGGATATTTGTATTAGCTCCATGGTTAAGAGATGAAGTGGAACCATGGCTTGGAGATCATCTGGGCTTTATTCCGCTATTTCAGGGAGCACCGTATGGAATAGGAATGCTCAGTGCTGTAATGATTTTAACAATAATGATACTGCCAATAATAACTTCAATTTCAAGAGACATAATGAGATCAATACCTGATAGTCAAAGAGAAGCAGCATTTGCCCTTGGAGCCACAAAGTGGGAAGTAGTGCGTATTGTACTTTCTGGATCAAAGTCAGGCATACTAGGAGCAGCATTACTGGGCTTGGGAAGAGCAACTGGTGAAACGATGGCTGTCACGATGGTAATTGGAAACAGTCCTAAAGTCTCCTTTTCATTGTTCGATCCAGGATATACTATGGCCAGTGTTCTTGCCAATGAATTCAGTGAAGCATCTACAAAATTATATACGAGTGCTCTTATAGAAATTGCACTGCTGTTATTTATTTTGACCTTAATACTGAATGCAGCAGCGAGACTTGTTGTTTGGAGTGTGACAAAAAAGTACGGGAAGGCATAAAAGTTATGACAAAGAAAACAAATTCAAGAGTAAGGAAGCTTAAGAGTCTTATCATGACACTGATAAGTATTTCCTGTGCTTTGATCGTTATTGTTCCGTTATTCATTATTCTGTTTTATACACTTAAGCAGGGAGTAAGTTCGATAAACTGGGCTTTTTTTACGCAGATGCCAAAACCCGCAGGAGAGACTGGCGGCGGGATGGCAAATGCTTTAACGGGTACTGCAATTTTAATTGGTCTGGGAAGTATAATTGGAATTCCTGTCGGTATATTTTCAGGGATATACCTCTCTGAGCATGAATCCTCCTTATTTGCTAAAACGGTAAGATTTTTAACTGAGGTATTAAACGGAATTCCTTCAATCGTTATAGGTGTAGTGGCCTATATAATATTAGTTGTACCGATGAAAAGATTCTCTGCACTGGCTGGCGGATTTGCTCTTGGAATTATTATGATGCCTCTGATCACAAGGACAACCGAGGAGATGCTAAGGCTTGTGCCGGAAACATACCTTGAAGCGGCTCTTGCCCTGGGAGCCCCAAGATGGAAAGCAAACTTATATGTTGTTTTTCCTGCAGCATTTAAGGGAATATTTACAGGAATTCTTTTATCAATTGCAAGAGCTGCGGGAGAAACAGCCCCGCTGCTTTTTACTGCGCTTGGAAACAGGTTCTGGTCAACAAAGCTTGATCAGCCGATTGCCTCACTTACAGTATTTATTTATGATTACTCTAAAGCTCCCTTTGAGGACTGGAACCGCCAGGCATGGGCAGCTGCGCTGGTATTAATAATGCTGATTACAATAATAAATCTGACTTTCAGATTTATAAGCAAACGGAAGATTTAATTTTACAAGTTTCTGGAAACCTAGGCTAAGTGGGTAATTCAGAGAGAGGACCAATTCAAAAAAGGTTAAAAACCTTATTTATAAGCCGTCATTGAGCTTTTGTTTTTCAAGCTGAAGGGGGAGATGATGCGCAGTGCTTCAAAATCTTTGGAATTCAGGCTGTTTTGAGCATTTCTGACAAAGTGATGTCCTAAAAATGTCCTAAAAATTTTCTGTTTT
>JBLNEL010000474.1:0-24148 GCA_050262615.1 Bacillota bacterium | reverse complement strand
AGCATAAGAGCTTCATAAAGCATCTTATGTCCCGCCCTGTCAGATTCACCACAGAAGATCCTGAGCAGCTTACCTTCACCTGAGAGTTTCATTGCACCCCCTTCATTTAATTGTTTCTATTTATAATTAAAACAATTTCCCTATCACCGTGCCTGCCCATGCTGAAACAAGACAGACAACTGTTGTCCATAATATATTGCCAATACCGTAAAAATACTCCCCCTGCTGAAGAAGCGCTATGGTCTCATAACTGAAAGTACTATATGTAGTCAGTCCGCCTAAAAACCCGACAGTAAGAAACATCCTGAGCCCCGGAACTACAATAAATCTTTCGGCAAAAAATGTCATCAGAAATCCAATCAGCAGACATCCTGTTATATTAACAATCAAAGTACCATATGGAAATCCCGGACCGGTGTAACGCGCAATTGCCCCTGAAAGCCAGTATCGGGTTACTGCCCCGATTCCTCCGCCAAGAAAAACTATTAAAGCATATTTCAAAATTTCTCCCCGCCTTAAAATTCATACAGAATAGATCTATTCCTGCTTTTGAAATTTAACTATATTTGTCAATATTTCACATATTTATGGTCGATAAATCCAATATCATCTGCTCCAAAACGGTTATTTAATCGGTCAGTCCAATGTCGATTAATTGATTAGAAAACTTCCTGACCTTGGACTAAATGACCCTGGACTTGACAACCTTGGACCAGACGACCCTGGCCTAGATGACTTTTGACTTCATTGCTTTTCATAAATAAATCATTTAGTTTCCCTGTCGGTTTTCCTCCCATATTGGAGTTTTAATGTCCGTTTCAAAAAATTTTTATGTTATTTTTTCTCTTTTTCTGTTATTCATTTTTTCTTCCGGCTGCAGCAGCTTAAAAGATGTTAAACGCGAAGGCTTTTCAGCTGATTCTATAAAGAGTTTAAATGACCCAAGGCTGACCCAATTAAAAGATAGATCCCCTTACCTGAAAGCCCATATGAAGGACGGCAGTCTTTATGTGCTTCAGAACTGGAAAGTCGATAAATCAAAACAGTTTTTAACCGGCTCCGGCACTTTGTATGATCAGTACCGCGACAGCCTCTGTTCCGGTGAATTCAATCTGAATGTTGGCTCGGTTGCTCTCTTTGAAACAAATACTTTGGAAAATTCTGGTGCTCAAACTGCATTAACAGTCTTTACAGGAATTACTGCCGCTGTCACTGTCTATTGCGTGTTTAACCCAAAAGCCTGCTTCGGCTCATGCCCTACTTTCTATATAAAAGATTCCGATAGCCTCCGGCTTCAGGCCGAAGGATTTTCTTCTAGCATATCACCTTCAATGGAAGCAACCGATATCGACGCTCTTTATCATGCAAAAACTGAATGCGACGAGTATTCACTCGAAATGAGAAATGAGGCAATGGAAACTCATGTTATAAGAAGCGTTAATCTTCTGGCTGTTGAAAAATCTAAAAAGAACAACCGTTTATTTTATGGCTCCGATGGAAAATTCTGGGAAAGCGATTCTATTGTCTCCCCTTCTTCTGCATATGCTCCTGAAGGCGACTGCACAAAACTTCTTGCAAGTGCCGATGATAATGAAAGGTTCAGTAAATCGGATTCCGCCTACCTTGGCGAAAAAGAAATTATTGAACTTGATTTTAATAATGTACCCAGGAAAAACTGCGGACTTGTTATCGGATGCCGCCAGACTCTTCTGTCGACTTACCTTATTTATCAGGCCTTTGCTTATATGGGAAGCCAGGCCGGTTATTTCCTGGCTGAAATTGAACGGAATAAAATAGGCGCTGAAGAGAATGTAATCTTAAATATTCTTGGCGGAATTGAAGTTCAGTACTTAGACTCACTCGGCAGTTGGAAAACAGCTGGCACTATTGATGAATTTGGACCCCTTGCAATTGATTTCCATATCATCCCTGTAAATGCGGCTCTTAACAAAAATGCAAAGATCAGACTTAAAATGACAAAAGGCTACTGGAGAATTGACTACACTGCACTTGCTTCAATATCTGAATCAAAAAACATTCACAGACTAAAGCCCGCTGAAGTCCGTAAAGATGGTTCTATTGACGAACAGGCAAGGCAATTGCTTTGTGATTCCGCAAGATCACTTGTAACTCTGCCCGGTGATACTTATGAACTTAAATACCAGCTGCCTTCTGTTAAGGATTATGAACTCTTCCTTGAGAGCCGGGGCTATTACCTCGAATGGATAAGAAATGAATGGATAAAAGAAGAAGACCATAAAAAATTAGCTGAAATGTTCCTCAACCCAAAAGCCGCCTTAAGACGACTTGCACCTGAATATAAGGCAGTTGAACCACAGATGGAAAATTCTTTCTGGAGAAGCCGCTATGCAAAACCCTAAATATTTATTCTTTCTGATTTTATTTTTCTTTGCCGGCTGTGCATCGGTGAAGGCACCTAAAAATTGGCTGCCTGAACCTGACCAGGTTCCTTCTGACCCTTATGGAAGCTGGATTGAAGTAGACTATTCACCAAATAAAACCCCTTATAAAACTAAGTTTATGGGTGAACTGATTTCAGTTACTAAAGATACACTTTTCCTGCTGAATGACTCTTTTTTATATCTGCCGGTATCAGATATAAAATCGGCACGCCTGGCAAAATATAACTCTAACTACACAGTTGTATCAGGATTAACATTTTTAGGATCATTATCTACTATTTCAAACGGATGGTTCCTGATCTTTACTCTCCCAACCTGGCTGGTCGGCGGCTCGATTACCGCATCAGCTAGATCATACGCTCCTTTGATCGATTATCCAGTACATGGTATTGAAGAACTTGTTCCTTATGCCAGATTCCCTCAGGGACTGCCGAAAAACTTCAACAGAAGATCAGCTTTTCCAAAAGGCTTTCTAAAACCTTTGATCGCAGCAAAAGACTCTCTAAATAAATGACTGATCATAAATTAAACGACTAGTCTTTTACTCCAAAAGTCTTAAGAGTCCAACCTCCAAAGTCATCTAGTCAATTAATCGACATTGGACTCTCCTGATTCGACTTTGGACCTTGGACTATGGACTTCTTTGACACTGATGTTAAAATAGTCCCGGGACTACAAAATAATCCGCCTTTTACCAATTTTCAAAATTCATTTCATACTGTAAGTTTACATTGTAAGTTCAAGTTTATTCAACAAATAATGTAATCAAATAAATAAAATTCAGGAGTCTGAAATGAAAAAGACTGTTTTAATTCTTTTATTACTTGTCTCAGGTTTATTTGCACAGAGAAAAACCTTCTTTGAAGGTCAAATTGATAATGGCGGATTCGGAGCTCCCAGGATTAAAGTCTCCTCTGTCAGAGGTAACCTTGGAGTACTCGTTGGTGCATACGGCGGCTGGCTTATTGATCATAAACTTCTTATCGGCGGCGGCGGCTATGGCCTTGCTAATAATATAAAAGCACAGGATGACGTTCAGTCGGTAATGAATTATAAAGAACAACCCTATGTCGACTTTGGATATGGCGGCGGAGTACTTGAATATTATTTTAATCCCGATGAACTTATTCACTCATCTGTTTCAGTCTTGATCGGCGCAGGCGGCGTTTCATACCGCAGCAGTCACTTTGACCATAACTCAAGTCTCGGCGGATGGAATGATACACATAAAGGTGATGTTGTTTTTGTTCTCGAACCTGGCATCGGCGGAGAAATAAATGTGGCAAAATATTTTAAAGTCGGTGCTAGCCTGAGCTACCGCTATGTAAGCGGCGTTGATCTCTATGGTATGAAGAATTCTGACTTAAGCAATTTTTCTGCCGGAATCGCCTTGAAGTTTGGAGTTTTTTAATTAAAATTATTACTTTGTCTTTAAAAGATTTTATATAATGTTTTCACTTCTGATTGCCCCCTTTCCTGTTTGCTTAACTTAACTTCTTTCAGGAAAGGGGGTAATTTTTGCTCTACTTGATTTCTTTATTCCAATACAATATATTATTCATGGATTAGTAGATCCATATTGTGGACCTCATCTGGATTGCTTCTCGCTGATATTTAACGAGTGCAAATTTACTGCTGAAATCTGCTGTCACTAAAATACGCCAAAGTTTATTATGGAGGTATTTTATGCTTGTCTCAGTTTCGGACTTTAACTCGTTTCTTAAGAAAATTCTTTCCGAAAAACTCTTATCGATCCAGGAAATTATCATACCTTCAATGTCAAAACTGAATGGCGATAAAAGCAAACTCTTCTTCAGACTCTTAAGAGATGAAGATATTATAATCGACCCGGGTGATTTCAGGACAGTTGATCCGGCTAAAATTCTGTTTTATCTGCCGCGGGAAATACTCCTGCCGGCTGATTATAAGATCAAAAAAAGACTAATACTCGGGCTTAAAGCCTGCGATATAAATGCACTTGCTATACTTGATAAAGCACTTACCGGCTCTGGCTTTAATGATCCTTCATATAAACACTGGCGTGATAATTCAATAATCATAAGTTCTGACTGTAATTCATTCCTGCCTAATTGTTATTGTACTTTTCTGGGCGGCAGACCATTTCCTGAAAATGGCTTTGACCTGAACCTCTCTAAGATCGATGATCAGTACATGATTGAATCTGGAAGTCCCAAAGGAGATGATTTTCTTGATGTCTTAAGAAGACATACCACTCTGTTTCAGCCTTCTTTCTATGCTGTTAACAAGATCAGAAAGTCAAGACTTGAACTTATAAATAAGCTTAACAACAGGATACAGAACGATCTTAACATATCAGCTGAAAAATATGCTGGAAAATCCGAAGAAACATTGTGGACTGAATCTTCGGAAAAATGCATTGGATGCGGATGCTGTACAAATATATGCCCGTCATGTTATTGCCTTATTCTTAACGATGAATCAACTGAAAATGAGTTCATTAAGGTCAGATCATATGACTCATGCCAGCTGAATGGCTATGCACGCGTTGCCGGCGGCGGAACCCCCAGACCAAAAATACTCCAGAGATTCCGGAATAGAATAATGTGCAAGTTTAATTATATGCCAGACAATTTCAATATTCCCGGCTGTACCGGCTGCGGCAGATGTATGGATATCTGCAGCCTGGGAAATGACTTTATGCTGCTTGGCAAAACAGTCTTAAACAATACCTTATCTGACCGGACAGATGAATTTAATAATATTTTTGAGATCTATCGCAGGAAAGAAGATGGATAATCCTTATCAGGTCGTCAGTGGACTCATCTACGATATCATCCAGGAATCACCGATGATACGCACTTTAAGGCTGATCCCTGAAAAACCTGTAGTGTTCAGGACAGGACAGTTCATTGAACTGACTGTACCTGGAGTTGGCGAAGGTCCTTTTACTCCTTCCTCTTCGCATTACATTTCCGATAAACTGGACGTAACTGTTATGAAAGCAGGCTTCGTTACAGAATATATCCATATGCTCAAAGCGGGTGATACAATTGGAATCCGCGGACCATATGGCACCTGTTATCCTTTGGATAAATTCTGCGGCAGAGATATTCTTATCTTGGGCGGAGGCTGCGGACTTGCGCCTTTAAGATCTCTATTTTTAACTCTGCTGCATGACCTGGAGAAATATAACAGTATTACTTTCCTTGCCGGAGCTAAAACACCAAATGACTGCATTTATAAGGATTTTGTCTCGGAATGGAGAGGCTATAATAAAGTGCAATTTATCCGTGCAGTCGACCAGGTTCCTATAGGCGAAAAATGGGATGAGGATGTTTGCCTTGTTACTAAACTCCTTCAAAGAATTAATATTTCCCCTGTGGACAATCCCGCTATTCTATGCGGACCCCCGGTTATGATGAAGTTCGGAACAATTGATCTGCTTAACTACGGCTATAGTGAAAATAATATTTTCCTTTCAATGGAAAAGAAAATGTATTGCGGATTCGGCCAGTGCAGACACTGCCTCATCGGACCTTACTATGCCTGTAAAGATGGACCTGTCTTTACTTATTCACAGATCAAATCCGAGGAGGCAATATGGGATTAAAAAGATTATTTGTAGATATCCCTGCTTTCCTCGAATCAGGCGCAGATCCGGGCAGCATTGAATGCTCCTACTTGTTTCACAGGGAAAATAATGGACAATTCTCTTTGCTTGAAGCAGCAGAGTTCTCTGTCTATTGCCGCAGATGCACTGAGGCTTTCTGCATTGCAGCCTGCCCTAAAGAAGCTTTGGAACATCAGACGGACGGACTTATAAAACGTTACAATATGCTCTGCGTCGGCTGCAAAAGCTGTGTGCTTGCCTGCCCCTTCGGAACTATTTTCCCTGAAGTGATAAACTATATTACTTCAAAATGCGATTACTGCCTGGAACAGACTAATACAGACAGCTGTTTTGTCCCGGCCTGCGTTCTCTCGGCTCCTGAAGGTACTATTTCAATTACTGATATTTCTCAGGAAAACCCAAAGGAACATATATACTTCGCAGGTCCCCACCTTGCCGTAAAAAGCTGCAGCTGGCTTAAAAAGGAGGGGAGAATATGAAGCCTGTATACATTTTTTATTTACTGGTTTTTCCTGGACTTATTTTTACCGGCATACTTGGACTTACAGCCGGATGGCTCGATAGAAAAGTATCTGCTAGATTTCAATATCGCGTAGGTCCTCCTTTTTTCCAGAACTTTAATGACTTTTTTAAACTCCTCGGAAAAGAAACTTTAATTGTTAAAGATAGCATTCATTCTCTTTTTATTCTCTCCCCTTTTATTGCCTTCGGCACTTTGGTTATTGTTTCATCTATTGTCGGTACCGCTCTCTTCTTTAATGAAAGTTTTGGCGGCGATCTTATCGTTGTAATCTATCTGCTGATGATCTATTCGGTAACTGTTATCCTGGGCGGGGCATCTACAGGTAACATCTATTCAAGCCTTGGAGCAGGACGCGAAATAAAATTGCTCCTGGCTGATGAACTAGCATTTATTCTATCCTGCCTCGTCCCGGTTATTAAATCAGGCTATAGCCTGCAGTTTAATTCTATACTTGAAGCCCAGAACTTAAACGGCGCCTTTATCGGATCTGTTTCAGGAGCTATCAGCTTTATTACAGGACTGTTATGCATTCAGGCAAAGATGGCACTGCCGCCGTTTAATATCCCTGAGGCTGAGACTGAAATTGTGGATGGACCGTTTATTGAATATAGCGGTCCGCTGCTTGCCTTCTGGAGATTAAATAACCTTATGCTTTACGTGACTTTGCCTTTCTTGTTAATTATACTCTTTCTCGGGGGATTTCATCCTGAAGGACCTGGAATTATCTATGCCGTACTGAAATATTTTCTTATTGTCATTTTAATGATAATAGTTAAAAACGTTAACCCCAGAATACGCATTGATACAGCAATTAATTTCTTCTGGAGATATGCCGCTCTTTTGGGCTTTATTGCTGTGGCTCTTGCAATTTTTAAGCTTTGATTTTACTGGAGTTTGATATTATGAACTGGTATAAAAAAAGACTGGCAAAATCAACCTGGGTCTTCCATGTCAGCGCTTCTCCCTGTAATAACTGCGATATTGAAATACTCGATCTCCTTACACCAAGGTACGACCTGGAACGATTCGGTATCCGGCTGGTCGGCTCAGTGCGCCATGCTGACCTTCTGCTCCTGAGCGGAGTGATAAATCAGAAGGTGGCACCTATGGTCAAAAAACTATATGAACAGACGCCTAAACCTTGCTTTGTTGTTGCAGTCGGCACTTGCCCGGCCTCAGGATGCTGCTTTAAGAGAAGCTATAACTTGACTGAAAAACCTCAGGAGGTTATCCCAATTGATTTATATATACCAGGCTGCCCGCCAAAACCTGAAGCAATGATTGACGGCATTGTTAAACTCCTGGAGGGATTAAATGAATAAGTACACAATTAATGATGGATTTTTTTCTGAGGAAGCAATTACTTTGGATTTTATTAATTCAATGCAGAATAAGATTTCTGGAATTAAGAGAAAGAACAGACGGATCTATTTTGAGGTCACCAATGAACACCTGCTGGAAGTTGCAGGCTATCTCTTTAATGAAATGCACTGCCGGCTTTCTACAGCAACTGCAATGGAAACTTATTACGGCCTTGAGATCCTTTATCATTTTTCATTCGACCCTGCCGGATGTTACTATTGCCCCCGCCTGATCCTGACAGATAAGAACAACCCTTCAGTAAATTCAATTTCGAAAATAATTAAAGGCGCCGAATGGATCGAACGTGAGATCAGTGAACTATGGGGAATAACTTTTGTCGGACACCCCCGCCTGGAACCTTTACTTACAGGCAACCACCCAAACAACCTTAAAATGCCTTTAAGATTCAGGAGGGTCAAATGAGTATTAACACACTTCCAATCGGACCGTTTCACCCTTTGCTCGAAGAGGCAGAATACTTTACTTTAATTATTGACGGCGAAAATGTTATCGATATCGACATGGAAGCTGGATGGATGCACCGCGGACATGAACTTATATCTGAAACTAAATCCTTTACTCAATCAATCTTCCTCGTCGAAAGGATCTGCGGAATATGCTCGACTTCCCACCCGCTTGCTTTTGTGCATGCTGTCGAAGATGCCGGTAATATCGAGATCCCTCTCAGAGCAGGTTACATCAGAACTCTCATCGGCGAACTCGAAAGAATTCATAGCCACCTTTTGTGGATTGGCCTGGCTGGACATTTTATCGGGTATGATACTCTCTGGATGTGGGCATGGAAGTACCGCGAACCCGTTCTGCAGATGTTTGAAATTATCTCAGGCAATAGAAACCATTACGGCATGATGCGCATCGGCGGTGTTGCCCGTGATATCCGGAAGAATTCTCTCCCTGAACTTACCCGTATAATGGATGATATTGAAATTAAACTTGATATGATCACTAAAGCCGTAAAAGACGACCCGGTCCTCCACTCCCGGCTAAAAGGAGTCGGGACCCTAAGCAGGCAGGATGCTATCTCTTACTGTGCCGTTGGCCCTGTTGCAAGAGCATCAGGACTTAATATCGATGTCAGAAAAGATGAACCTAATGACGCCTATTCACTTGTCGATTTTGATGTGATCACACAAAATAACGGCGATGTTTATGATAAATTCATCCTCAGAGTGTTGGAAATCCATGAATCTCTTAAAATTAGCAGACAATGCCTTGAGGCTCTTGATAGAATTTCAGGACCTGTGATAAATAACATTAAAGAAATACCTGAATCAGAAGGCATCGGGCGCTATGAGGCTCCTCGCGGTGAGGTATTTCACTATGTGAGAACTGATGGAACTAACCGCCCTGTCAGACACAAAGTGCGCGCTCCGAGCTATGTCAATATACCTACTTTCCAGGCTAGCTGTAAGGGAATCCCTGTAGCCGATGCACTTATTACACTGGCCTCTGTCGACCCCTGCTACTGCTGCACTGAACGCTCTTTCAAGCTAATCGACAGTAATCACGACCCATTCAAAATAGATCTTATCAGACTTTCCCGCGAAAAGACTGAACAATTAAGGAGAGAATTCAATGCAGGCAAATGAACTCACTTTTCTGATAGCTGTTCCTGTTGTGGCAGCAATAATAAATATTTTTTTCTCACGTGCCTTTCAAAAGCTCCTTTGCTGCACTGTAATTCTGTATTTGCTTTTCCTTACTTATTCTCTTTATATAGGTTCACCTGAATATATCCTGATCCTCGGATACCGAACCTTTTATGCAGATAAACTGAGTCTGTTTGCACTTATTTTTATTCAGATCCTGGGCGCTATAATTCTTCTTTTTTCTCTTAAAGGCATCGACAGGGATATCGAAAAAAGGTTCTTCATTCTCTACCCGCTTACACTTGGTTTCTGCAATGCGGCTGTTATAAGTATAAATTATATAGGATTTATTATTTCCTGGGGCTTAAGTGGACTTGTCTTGTATCTCTTCGCTTTGCTGGGTAAATCTAACGAGGCCCCTAAATCTGCAAAAAAAACATTTATTATTGTCGGCGGCAGTGATGTTTTCCTGATAATGGGCTTCGTACTTATCTTCCGGCTTATACCAGGTTTTGATGGAACTTTGTCCGGACTGAATATTCAGTTAAACAACTCAATGGCTTATTTAGCCTTTTTCTGCCTCTTGATTGCAGCTCTGGCTAAGTCCGGCGGCTTTCCTGTACATACCTGGATCCCTGATTTCTGTAAAGACGCACCGGCCGAAAGTGTCGCTTTTCTTCCGGCATCTGTTGATAAATTACTCGGGATTTATCTGTTTGCCAGATTAATGACCAGCTACTTCAGCGTCCATGTAATAATTAATCTTATAATGATAACTGCCGGAGCTGTTACAGTTATCACAGCTGTAATGATGGCATTAAATCAGCATAATGGCAGAAGACTGCTCGGCTACCATGCTGTTAGCCAGGTGGGTTATATGATAATGGGCGTCGGAAGCGGAAATCTGCTTGCGTATGCTGGCGGACTGTTCCACCTTATCAATAATACTATTTATAAAACCGGCCTTTTCTTAAGCCTCGGTTCAGTTGAAAAACAAACAAGAACCAACGAGCTCGATTACCTCGGAGGCCTGGGCAGAAATATGCCTTTTACTTTCTTGTCCTCGCTTATTTTTGCACTATCAATTTCAGGCATACCGCCGTTTAATGGCTTCTTTTCAAAATGGATGATATATCAGGGACTTCTGGAAAAAACTAATACTCTCCCGGCAGTTTATCAGCTCTGGATGATTATATGCATTGTGCTTGCACTTTTCGGAAGCGCTTTGACTCTGGCAAGTTTTATGAAATTTCTTCATGCTGTTTTCTTAGGAAAAAGACCAGGTATTTATCAGTTCGTTCAGGAAGCACCGCTGAACCAGCTTGCATCTATTATCCTGCTGTCGGTTATTTGTATTGCTTTTGGACTCTTTGCTCTCGATTTCCCATTAAAATATATCGTATATCCTGCTGCAGCCGAAAGTTTTCACTCAACTCCCGGTTTCTTAGGACTGTATGACCCTCAGATGCTTTTCATTTTGTTTGCTGTTATTCATCTGATTGGTATAATTATCTTCAGCATATTTGCTAAAGTCCGCTATGATGACCTTTACTTAGGCGGAAATATGCCGTCTGAAAAATTCACGATCTCCGGTACCGGCTTCTATTCTGAGATAAGAAATATGCAGCCCTTAAAATTAATTTATAACTGGGCTGAAAATAAATATTTTGACATCTACGAACTCTTCGGGAAAATGACTTTCAGCCTCTCCGGCCTCCTGCAGAAAGCTCATCCGGGACAACTGCAGCTTTATCTTCTTTATATTATTATCGGAATGCTTGTAATGATTTTGCTTTTGTAATGTTTTTGCGTTTGTGTTTGTATTGTTTTCTTTTGTGATGATTTTGCTTTTGTAATGTTTTTTTCTTCCATACCAGGAGGTCCCTATGCCTGTTGAAACATGGCTGATCTTTATTTTAAGCTTTATGATCCTTGCTTCTGTTGCCGCACTCGAGATTAAAGATATACTTTCTGCTATTATAGCTGTAGGTGTGGTTGGATTAGGCGTCTCAATTTCATTCCTTTTCCTGCAGGCTCCTGACCTTGCAATCGTGCAGTTCCTATTTGAAATATTTGCACTCATAATTCTGATTAAGGCATTTATTAAAAAAGATTATCATTCTGAAGAACCTTCAAAATTAAACGCAATTGTCTCTGGAATTACTGTAATTACTCTTATTCTTGTTTTCTTGTCTTCTATCCCTGTCCTCAAGGCATTGCCTCAGTTTGGCTATCCTTTAATGACAACAGCTCAGTATTATCTTGACAATGGGGCAGCTCAGACCGGGGCTGCAAATCTTGTCGCCCCTATAGTGCTGGATTACAGGGCCTATGACACTTTAGGTGAGGTGACTGTTTTATTTACAGCTATACTCGGCTCACTTACAATTCTTAGAATTAGATCACATAATAAAACTGAACCCCGGGAGAAAAAGGAGGAAATATATAATGCAAAGTAATGGAATGACCTTAATTGTAAAAACGGTTACACGCGTAACTGTCTGGCTTATTATCCTTTATGGGTTTTATATAATTCTTCATGGGCATTTAACCCCGGGAGGCGGCTTCGGAGGCGGTGTAATTATTGCTCTAGCACTTCTGAATGTCCTGCTTGCATTCGGACGTGATTATACTGGTAAATGGCTTAATATTAAACTTCTTCAGGATATCGAATCCTCAACTGCAACTCTTTTCCTTGTCGTGGGTATACTTGGATTTGCTTCCGGTGGAGCTTTCCTTGCAAATTTTTTGAGCCGCGGCACACTCTTCCGGCTTATTAGCTCCGGAACTATTCTGCCTTTAAATATTATCATCGGAATTAAAGTAGGTATGTCACTCTTTCTTGCCGTCTGGGCACTTTCTGCAGTTAATACCTCAGAAGGAGATAAATAATGACTGTATATCTGCTATGCATTGTTTTATTCCTTGTTGGCTTATATGGTGTGCTTACTAAAAGAGACCTGATTAAGATCATTCTCGCACTTGGAATAATGGGCTATGCCGCTAACCTGTTCCTTATTTTAATTGCTTTCAGAAATAATTCCCTCTATCCTATACTTGCCGAAGGTAAGAAGACCGTTCAAATGGTCGACCCCCTGCCCCAGGCTTTGGTCCTGACTTCCATAGTTATTGAACTTGGCACTACTGCAATGATGGTTTCTTTAGCAATAAAGATTTTTCAAAAATATAAAACATTTGATATTACTAAGATAAGGAGACTCAGGGGATGATACTTCCATATTATATAATTATTCCTCTTCTTGCTGCATTCCTTATCACTCTTATTGCAGGCGATAAGGACGACTGGGCAATTCTTATTTCTTTTATCGCTTCGCTTTCCCTGCTTTTACTCTCTGTTCTTTCTTTTATTGAAATGAAGGGGCAAACTATTACTTATCAGATGAGCACCTGGCCTGTCCCTTATGGTATTATTCTTGTCCAGGACGCTCTGACTTCTTATATGCTTATTATGGTAAGCCTTATTTCACTTACTTCCCTGATCTTTTCTGTCCAGTATATTCGCCAGCTTTCTCAGGACTGGAAGTATTATGCGCTTTTTATGCTGCTTGTAACCGGAATGAACGGTGTAATCGCAACAGGCGACCTGTTCAACCTTTTTGTCTTTACAGAAATTTCCCTTTTTGCTGCTTTTGCTCTGGTCGCTTATGGGGGAAGAGGCGAAGAGTTTGAGGCTTCTTTTAAATACACAGTAATGGGATCTGTTTCAGCTACTATTATCCTGGTTGCTATCGCTGTTACTTATTCCGCTACCTCAAACCTTAATATGGCTAAAATTGCAGAGGCTTTGCCTAAAACAGATAAAACACTGACTTACTGGATCGGCGGACTGTTTTTGACAGGCTTCGGATTGAAAGCTGCAATAATTCCTTTCCATGCCTGGCTGCCTGATGCTCATTCCTCTGCCCCTGCACCAATTTCATCAATGCTTTCAGGCGTGCTCATTAAAGCACTTGGCATTTATGTGCTCGTAAGACTCTTTTTTAATGTCTTCGGGGCACCCGATTTTTTCTTAATGATTTTTATGGTTCTGGGTGCTGTCTCTATTATTCTTGGTGTTATTCTCGCAATCGGACAATGGGATCTAAAAAGACTGCTTGCTTATCATAGCATTAGCCAGGTCGGCTATATTATCCTTGGCCTGGGACTCGCAACCCCGCTTGGTATACTTGGAGGCATTTTCCACCTCCTTAACCATGCCCTCTTTAAAGCCCTTCTGTTTTATGATGCAGGTGCAATTGAAATGTCTTTAGGTACCCGCGACCTGAAGAAAATGGGAAATATTACCAGACTGCTGCCTGTCGCTTCTCAGACTGCAATGATTGCTTCTCTTTCAATTTCAGGTGTTCCCCCGTTTAATGGCTTCTTCAGTAAGCTTATTATTATTATCGCACTGATTCAGTCTGATTACCTGATTTATGCATTCATAGCTGCTCTCGGAAGCCTCCTTACACTTGCTTCTTTTATGAAAGTACAGAGATATGGTTTCAGAGGTGAGCAAGTAATTGACGCAATTAAAGTAAAAATTAACTGGAGGATGAATACCGCTATGATCACTCTTGCTGTGCTCTGCCTTGCAGCCAGCATCCTTATTATTCCCGGAATCAGGGAGTATACCCTCGATCCGGTTGTCAATTCTATTATCAATAAAACAGGATATGTTAACCTTGTTATAAAAAAGTAATACAATGGATAAATAATGATTGTCATTTTTTTTGGGAATTTTATATGCAGATTAAAACCAAAAGCCGACTGACGGTATCTATTCTTTCGTTTTTATGCTGGCTTGCCTTGACCAGCTTTACTGACATTTACGAAATAATGGCCGGTATTCTTGTTTCTGCTTTAGTAAGCCTGACGGCAGGACATTTTCTGGTAACAACTGAAAAATCAAAAAACATTTTTCAACGCTTTCTACTTCTTATTAAATACTTCTTTGTCTTTATCTGGGAGATGATCAAGGCTAACCTGCATGTTGCATATATCGTTATTCATCCTGCTCTTCCTGTAAGACCAGGCATAGTAAAAATTAAAACTTCACTGACAAAAGATTCGGCCCGCACTGTGCTTGCAAATTCCATTACACTTACTCCCGGTACTATGACCGTGGATATTAACCCGCTTACAAATGAACTCTATATCCACTGTATAGATATTAAAACTATCGACCCAAGAGATATTGAGACAAATACCTCGCAGATTTCAGGGAAATTTGAAAAAATACTGAAGGAGGTCTTTGAATGAAACTTCTTAAGTGGATCGCTGGCCTGCTGCTGATCGCAGCATTTGCCTTCTTTAACTTTTTCCTCTACAACGGAGATATTCTCTTTAAGCTTATTAACGTCTCCTTGTTTTCATCACTTTTTATTTTGCTCAGAGTTATTTTCGGACCTACTTCAGCAGACAGAATTGTCGCAGTAGATATTCTTGGAGTACTCACAATTGGAATTCTGGCCCTTGCAGCTCTTTACTACAATGAATCCTTTTTTATGGATATTGGACTCATCTGGGCCCTTATGAGCTTTATAGCTTCAATTGCTTTTGCAAAAATCCTTGAGGGAGGACAATTAGATGATTAACGAAACTATTGGAATGATATTTATTTTTATAGGCATCGCTTTTGATTTCCTTGGAGTGCTTGGACTTGTCCGTCTTCCGGATATCTATAACAGACTCCAGGCTGCTACTAAATGCGTTACTTTCGGTTCGGCCGGAATTCTCTTCGGCACATTCCTGATTCAGGGATTTAATGCCTTCGGTTTTAAATGCATCCTCGGAATTATTTTTATTTTCCTTACTTCCCCTGTTGCGGCACATGCAATTTCCCGCTCGGCACACCGTGCTAATATAGCCCTTGCAAAACCATTTGTTATCGACACCTATAAGGAGGATAAGGAACTTAAAGAGGAAATGATTGCCGCTCCCGAACCTGATCATGCAGGCGGCAGTCTTAAATAATTCGCCGTTAATAAGGAGTTTACTTCGATGATGTATACTTCGAGGAAGAATAATTCAAGGGAGAATATTTCAAGGGAGAATATTTCAAGGGAGAATGTATAATGTATCTGCCTAAATTAAGAGAAATAAAAGAAGCACTTGTCTCTTTTTTTTCTGCACCGTATACTGTAAAATACCCCGGCACTAAATTCTCTCCGCCTGAACAGTACCGGGGATTTCCAAAATTCCAGGAGAATTATTGTATAGGCTGCGGCACTTGCACTCAGGTCTGCCCGGCTGGTGCTATTCAGATTGTAGATAATATTGAAACCCGAAATAGAAAATTAACTATTAATTATCTCTCCTGCATTCAGTGCGGACAATGCCAGGAGAAATGCATTACCGCCAGAGGTATTGTGCTGACTAATAATTATTCGCTTCCTGTTACTTCTCTTACTGCTCCTGAAGCCTTTGAATCAGTTAACAAGACACTTGCAATTTGTGAATGCTGCGGTAAAGAAATTGCATGCCGTGATCATCTGAACTGGATAAAAGAGCGTATCGGCGCTAAGGCTTATAGCCATCCTGACTTTATACTTGAAACGCAAAGGTTGTTTTTTGATGTTGAACCTTCTTTACCTAAAAACAGGCTGAGACGTGAAGACTATTTAAAGGAAGTCTGCCCATACTGCCGTCATAAAATTGTGGCTAAAGATGAATTTTAATGATTTTAAAGATGAACTTAAAAACTTTATTCCGGCAGATATTGCATTTGTCGGACTTGGCAGCCAGCTCCGCAAAGATGACGCAGCTGGACTTGTCTTCCTCGATAAACTGAGACAAAAGCACCCTTTCTTCAAATCCCGGTTTATTTATGCAGCGGCAAATCCCGAAAATTACCTTCACCAGATTCTCCTGTGTGATCCTAAACTGATCATCTTTGTTGATACTGTCCACACAGACAACCATAATAATATTATTTATTGGCTTTACCCCGAACAAATTGATTCTTCACAGCTTAGCACTCATGCTTTTTCCCTGACTTTGATCGGACAATATCTACGGGAATGTATGCCCCTGGAAGTCAGGTTCCTTGCAATTGAGGTCAGCAGCCCGGACGGCTTTGGACATGGACTTTCAGATAGTACTTGTGAAACTCTGAATAACTTTTTTAACGAGGGCCCAGCTAAATGAAATTTCTTCTTCCTTCGCATATTACCCTTCCATTTTATAATGTGGAAGATTTAAGAGCCAGACTCGGCTGGCATATTAACCTGCGCTGGATAGCTATTATCGGCGTGCTCTCTTCTATCCCTGTAAGCCGGGAAATGTTTATTTATAATATCTCTTATAACTCTATTGTAAATATCACAGCAGCTATGCTCGTAATTAATCTTACCTATTTTTTTCTCTATAGATATCTCCCCTTAATTAATGAAATATATGAGATAATTTATGCCGAGATTCAGGTTATTACTGACCTGATCATACTCTCTTTTCTTATTCATTACTCCGGCGGCATCGATAACCCGTTTTATTCACTTTACCTGGTACCAACTATACTCTCTGGAATTATATTCCCCGGAAAACTCATACCTTTCTTAAACGCACTGATTTCAGCTCTTCTGCTTTCATTCTGGACTCTTGCCGAATATAACGGAATTACGGATAGATATATGCTCGAACCTGGAGATGTTTCTCTCTCACGACTGATTACTTCACTTAGTGCTTTTTATCTGGTTAATTTTGTCGGCATTTATATTATCTATAATTTTATGCAGAGATACCGCCTCCTTAAATCCGTTATCGATGATAAAAATGCTCAGCTCGAAAAGTCTATTGAGGATAGAAATAAAGCATACAGATTTGCAGCCCATGAAATGAAAGCCCCTTTGACTGCAATTAAAAGCACCCTCGATGTCGTACGTGATATATATGGCAATTCATTAGCCGCTGAAGCTAACGATATGTTAGGCCGCGCTGAAAAACGAACATCCCAGGCTCTCGATATGATCAAAGAACTTATTGTGATAACTCAATATAACCTGGGAGTTGAATCAATCAGATTTGAAAAAGTGGACTTCACATGCTGGCTCAAAGATACTATTGAGCTCCAGAGCGCTTATGCAAAAATGAAATCAATTAGTCTCCAGTTCCAGGATATACCCAAACACCGTGAGGTTGAAATTGATAAAGCAGGCATGGAACATATTGTTTCTAACCTTGTCAATAATGCTATCAGATATACCCAAAACGGCGGCTGCGTAACTGTTGAACCTTTTATAAAATCCGATAGCTTCGGCTTCTCGGTTAAGGATACAGGTATTGGAATTGCTGAGGATGAAATAGATAAAATATTTAATGAGTTCTTCAGAACTAAACAAGCCAGACAAATGGAAAAGTTCGGCACTGGACTTGGATTGAACATGGTAAGCCAGATCGTTAAACGAAACGGCGGAACTGTCAAGGTAAACAGTAAACCTGGAGCTGGCAGCAATTTTACAGTTATGATCCCTTATATTCAGGAGGAACAGACTGCTGAGAGCGAGGAAGAAATAAGAAAATTGTTTTTATTTGAATGATCAGCATATCCTTGATCAGCATATCCTTGATCAGCATATCCTTGGCAGCTGCTCGCCTGCCGGCATGTCTATTACCCTGCTTGTCCCAATTATTGTCTTCAATACTACTGTCGAAGGATGCTTTTTTACTACTGACCCAATTATGCCTGCTTCTGCTCCGAGCGGATTGGATCTTATTTTCTTTAATATTTTGACTGCATCTTCTTTTGCTGCAAAGATAAGCGCCTTCCCCTCGTTAGCTATATATAACGGATCAAACCCCAAAATCTCACACGCAGCATTTACTTCATCTTTAACTTTTATCTTACTTTCTTCTATCTCGATTCCTAGCCCGGTGACCTGTGCAATTTCATTCAACACGCCTGCAACCCCTCCCCGTGTCGGGTCCCTCATAAAATGTATGTTCTTCGTGATGCCCCAAATATCTCTTATAAGAATATTTAACGGCGCAGTATCACTTTTTATTGTTGTTATAAATTTGAGCCCCTCACGTGCCGAAAGTATTGCAATACCATGCTCTGCTATGCTGCCGCTTAGTATTATTACATCACCTGCTCTGATATTGCACGGTGAAATACTTACACCTTCTTCAACTATTCCTATTCCTGAAGTATTAATATATATCTTATCCCCTTTCCCGCGCTCTACTACTTTCGTATCCCCTGTAATGATCTTTACTCCGGCTTTTTCTGATGCGGCACTCATCGATTCTGCTACCTTTAGAAGATCTGAGACTGGGAATCCTTCTTCGAGAATAAACCCGGCTGATATATAAAGCGGCTTTGCTCCGCACATTGCAAGATCATTTACAGTACCATTTACTGATAATGTTCCTATATCCCCTCCAGGAAAAAATACAGGACTGATAACATATGAGTCCGTTGTGAAAGCAAAACTTGCTCCTGCTTCTGTAAATACCGCTCCATCGTGCCTCTGTAGAAGCAACTCGTTTTCAAACTTTGTATAAAATATTTTCTCTATCAGCTGCTGGGTTAATCTTCCGCCGCCGCCATGAGAAAGAAGTATTTTGTCATAACCTGTTATCGGCACAGGACAGTTTGTCTGCGGTATTTCCGGCGTGAGTTCTTTTTCCATTTTATCCCTGCATTCTCTTTTATTTCACTTGTCTTTTATTTTACCTGGCTTTTATTTTACTTGGCTTTTATCTCACTTGTCTCACATTTCTTGTATTTATAATATGCCGCACAGGCTCCTTCTGATGAAACCATAGGAGCCCCTAATGGGTTAAGTGGCGTGCAGAGGCTTCCAAATGCCCGGCATTCATTTGGCTTTTTTTGCCCCTGCAATATTTCACCGGCCATACATTTCTCTTTATTTATCTGTTTTCTTTTGTTCTCTGAAAATACTCTAATATCAAAAACCTTTTCAGCATTAAATGCAGAATATTCCTCTTTTAAGCTTAAACCGCTTTTCAAGACTTTTCCTATACCGCGCCACTCTTTGTCTTCTGTTTCAAAAACATCCTCTATTATCTTTTGTGAAATATAATTTCCTTTTTGTTTTACTGAACGCGAGTACTGGTTTACTACTTCGCACCTGTTCTTCTCCAGCATTTCTACAGTAAATAAAATCCCCTGCAAAATATCCGCTGGCTCAAATCCTGTCACTGAAACCGGAAGCTGATACTTCTCTGAAAGCCTGACAAATCCCCCATATCCTGTTATTGTACAAACATGTCCAGGTGCCAGCAGTCCCTGTACTGCACAGCCCTGTGCTCCTAGGATTTTCTCTAATGCAGGAAGGATCAGCATGTGGGACGATAAAAGAAAGTAATTTTTTATATTTTTCTTCTTTGCATACACAACAGTCTGCCCATTGGCAGGAGCCGTTGTCTCAAATCCTATTGCAAACAGAACTACCTGCTTTACCTTTTCCTTTTCTGCTATTTTTACAGCTTCCAAAGGCGAATAAATTATACGTACATCAGCCCCCTCTGCCTTTGCATACATCAGATCCCTCTCAGTCCCGGGCACACGTACCATATCTCCATATGTTGCAAGTATAATGTTATCCCTTAAGGCTAGACTTATTGCCTTGTCGATGATCTCTGCAGGTGTAACACATACGGGACATCCAGGCCCATGCAGTATCCTTATTGATTCTGGCAGTAACTCCTCCAGCCCATATTTCATTATCGTATGAGTCTGACCTCCGCAGACTTCCATTATTGCCCAATCCCTGCTGCATTCCGAATAGATCTTTTCTGAGATCAGCTTTATAATACTAAATTTTCTGTACTCATCAACAAACTTCATTATTTCTTTTCTTCATTATTTCTTTTCTTCATTTTATTTTCTTCATTTTATTTTCTTTTTCATTCCTCTTTCTGCACCTGTTCTTTTAGATCCTTTGCTCAACTTTTTGACTAACTTTTTTTCTGCTTCCATTACTATTCTCAGAGTCTCTAGTGCTTCTTTCTCATCTACCTGACTTATTGCATATCCTACGTGCACCATTACATAATCTCCCGTTTTAGCATCCGGCAATAATTCCAGACATACCTGCTTTATTACCCCCCCGAAACTTACCTCTGCCATTATAACTTCAGAAACAGACCTGTCAATTGATATTATTTTTCCCGGAACAGCAAGACACATAATGTCACCTTTAGTTATTTTCTTTAATTCTGCCCGATTTTATTTGATTTACAGCATAGGATATTTGTCCAAACGATATCCCGCCGTCATTTGCCGGAATGCGCTGAGGCCAGTAAACACTGTAACCTCCCTCACTAAGTTTGTGAATTGCCTTTTTAAGCAGCTTAATGTTTTGAAAGCATCCTCCTGAAAGCACAATATTTCTTTCTCCCGAAAGCCTTGCTATTGCATCGATTATTTCTACAAGAGAATTATGAAACCTTGCTGATATTACCGGCGCAGAAATATTACTGCTATTTAAGTCTGTTAGAATTTCTTCAATAACAGGCTGCCAGTCGATAATATATTTTTCTCCTGACTTAATAGTAAAAGAATACGAACCTTTTTCATTTTCATCTGCTGCGAATTCCAGAGCCATCGCCGCCTTTGCTTCATATGCCGAGTCTTTTGCAATGCCGGTTAAAGCTGCAACTGCATCAAACAGCCTTCCTGCACTTGAGGTCCGGATGCAATTGATTTTTTTCTTGAGCATCTGATTTATAACTGACAGCTCATTTTCCTTGAAACATTTTAACAAACTATAGTTTCCGTTCCACAACTTATCTCCAAAAATTTCATACAGAAGACCAAGTGCTGTCCGCCTTATATCCTTAAATGCCTTTTCGCCCCCCGGAAGCCTGAATTTCCTTAGTTGTGCAAAATGCTTATATACTGTTCCGTCTGTAATAAAGAACTCGCCGCCCCAGATGTCTCCATCAAATCCGTAGCCGGCACCATCCCATGCGGCTCCAAGTACACTTCCTTCTATCCCATGTTCTGCAATGCATGAAGCTATGTGTGCTATATGATGCTGCACAAGAACCCGGCTTTTGTACCTTGATTCAGCATATTCTGCTGAGATATAATCAGGATGAAGATCACAGGCAGCAATCTCTGGCACAATAGTGTAGAGATGCTCCAGATCATTTATTACATTCTTAAAGTTCTCCATAGTCCGTTCATTTGCAAGATCACCAATATGCTGACTTATAAGCGCATCAGAATTAATATTAACCACAACTGTACTTTTTAACTCTCCCCCTAAGGCAATTATTCTCTCAGACACATTTATTCTCTCAGACACATTTATTCTCTTTTGCTCTATAGCTCCGTTCAGCTTTACTGTAAATGGAGTATAGCCTCTTGCTCTGCGGAGCATCATAATCCGGTTCTGAACCACTCTTACTACTGAATCATCTATACACCTTAAAATTGGTCTGTTATGAATTAAAAAATAATCGGCTACTTCCTTTAATCTCTTCAGGGCATCATTTTCATCAATGCAGATTGGCTCTTCACTTAAATTTCCACTCGTCGCTATTATTGGAATTCCTGCCTCATTCATTAATATGTAATGAAGCGGTGTATAAGGAAGCATTATTCCCAGGAAGGGATTAGCTGGTGCTGCATTTTCTGCAATGTAAATTTCCTTATTTGAGTTAACCTGTTTTCGCCTTAATAGTACAATTGGGGATTCGTTTGAAGTTAATATTTCCTTTTCTGATTCAGATATTACACATATCTCCCTGGCTGTTTCAATATCCGGCAACATCAGCGCAAAGGGCTTCTCTTCCCTGCTCTTTCTTTTTCGCAGCAGCTTTATGGTTTCATAATTGCGCGCATCACATATAAGCTGAAAGCCTCCTAATCCTTTTAATGCAATTATCTTTCCTCTTAATATTAGCTCTGCAGCTTTTGAAACTGCATCTGCCTTCTGGCTAAGTATTTTCCCTTTTTTATCCCATAATTCTACATGGGGTCCGCATTTTTCACACGCAACCGGCTGAGCATGAAACCTTCTGTCATCTGGATTTTCATATTCTTTCCTGCAATCATCACACATCCTGAACTTACTCATTGAGGTGTTCTTACGGTCATATGGAAGTGACCTGATTATGGAGAATCGCGGACCGCAATTTGTACAATTAATGAATGGATACAAATACCGGCGGTTTGTTTTATCAAATAGCTCATTCAGACATTCCCTGCAGAGCGCTATATCGGGAAGCATCTGAACTGTAACTTTCTTTTCCTTAGCCAGACTCTCTCGAATTTCAAAATCCCCCAGGCCCTCTATATCATGAAATGAAAAATCAATGCTGCTTACTACCGAATTGGGAGGCTTGTCACTCCGGACTTTCCTTAGAAATAATTCTAATAAACTGTTTTCCCCTTCAGCTTCAATATACAGCCCGGTACTGTCATTTTGAACATATCCGTTCAGCCTTAGCTCTTTTGCAAGCCTGTATATAAACGGGCGGTAACCTACTCCCTGAACAGCCCCGCCTATGCTTATCTGAAGCCGCTTCTTCATTTTACTTACATTGCAGCTTTATCCAGCTGCATAGCTCCTTTATTCCCTTCCCGGTCTTGCACGATGTCTCGAATATACTAAGCGCAGGATTTACCGAGAGCGCATTACGCTTTATCTCCCAGATCGGAGCACTTACATAAGGAAGCAGATCAGTTTTATTTATAACTAATATCGATGCTTTGCGGAATGCTGCCGGATATTTTAATGGCTTATCTTCCCCTTCTGTCGTGCTTAATATAACCGCCTTTATACTTTCTCCTAAATCAAATCCTGCCGGACAAACCAGATTTCCTACATTCTCTATTATTAAAAAATTGAACTTTTCAGCTGAAAGCTTCCTGTAAGCATCCCTTACAAGATCTGCTTCAAGATGACATCCGCCGTTTGTAACTATCTGAACTACAGGGATGCCCAGCTTGTCAATTCTTCTTGCATCGTTGTCCGTCTGAACATCCCCTGCTATTACCGCCGCTTTCAGTTCACCATTTGAACACCTGGCAATCTGCTCAATTATGCTCGTCTTGCCTGAACCGGGAGAACTTAAAATGTTAATTGCAAAGATCTCCCTTTCTTTGAACTCGCTTCTGAGTTCAGAGGCTATCATGTCGTTCTTCTCCAGAACCTTCCGCTCAATGGTAAGTACACTCATTTTTCCTCCCTTAAACCAATTTCACTTACCTTCAGCAGGTCGCCGTCAAGTACTTCAAGACTGCTGCCCTTACATACCGTACAGCTGAATACTGCATCCTGTGAATCAAACAGCGCCCCGCATTCAATACAGCGTAAATGTAATGGTTCTTCTTTAATTATGAGATTTATGTTTTTTAAGCCGTAGTTTTCTTTAATCACCTCAAAACTAAATCGGAGTGCTTCGGGTAAAACATTACTGAACTTGCCAAGCTTGACCTTCACAAATTCTGCCCTCGCGTAATGCTCCTCTGGAGTGGCCTGACAAACTATTTCAAGTATATTCCGGGCAATTGTAAGTTCATGCATATCAACTCTTTCCGGAAAATATTCTTTGCTAAATGCGGTACAGAAATAATTTGATGATTTTTTTTATTATTTGATACAGATTTTATTTCGTACTAATATTATGAACCTGCCCG
>JBLNEL010000473.1:0-2777 GCA_050262615.1 Bacillota bacterium | reverse complement strand
CGAGATATACGAGACACTAAATTCCAAAGGATTAATTAACGAGAAGGCAGTAAGAGATTATCAGATCCGAACAAAATTCAAACAATTAAGAGCATCGAAACTTAGTGCAAGTGATGCCATTGACAGAATCAGAGATGAATACCCATATTTACAATTCGACACTATTAGAAAGATCGTATATCAGATAGGACATAATGAATAAATAGAATTCAAATTCTGTAAATAAAAGCCCTGAAACTTACTAATAAGATTCAGGGCTTTTCTTTTTTCTATTCAGAAAAAGAATGTTTTAATTATTCCTTGCTGTTTAGCAGGAATTTCTGAATTTTGCTTATTGAATATATAGCCTTGTTCTTTTGAAGTAATCTTACACTGAAAAAGCTGACAAATAAATAAATAGATTTCCTCCGGATTTCAGGAGATTATTTTATGAAAAGATTTATTTTACTTCACCTCTGTCTGGTAGTCAGTCTGTTATGTCTTACTGACATTTCTGCTCAATCGAATCTTAGAAAATGGACTGAAACCTCTGTTGAGGAATTCTCCCGCGGCAAGCTCCAGGATGTTATTATTACAAACCTATCAGGCGGTGAAATACAGTTGCCTGCTCCGCTTATAAAAACTTCACAAGATACTAATGAAAATAACGAGCCTGTTTTTGAGGCCAAAGATAATGCAGGCAATTCATTCCGTACATGGGTATCGGAAGGTAATGTTTATGTTCAGAAATATTCTTCTGCCGGTAAAGCACTTACATCTGCAATTGCAGTCAATGATACACCCGGGATTGCAGGAAAAGACGGAGTAAGCAGAGTTGCTGCTTTTGATGATGGCTCTTTTATAGTAGTATGGGCTGATCTTAACTCCTATGCACTCGATCCTCAGGAAAGAATGTTTGCACAGGTATTCCGGAATGATTCAATTAAGGTAAAGAATAACTTTCAGATCAACCACCTGAAGAACGGAAGCGGATGTTATCCGGTAGTAATTGCAAATAAATATGACAGTAACTTCTGGATATTTACTTCACTTTATCAGGGGCAGAATTACAGATTGTTTGCGCAGAAAAGAGATAAAAATGGGAATCTGATCGGAGAGATCTTCTCACTTAATAATGCTCCTCTAACAAAAGCTGAAATGCGTCCGGCAGCTGTCTGGGACGGAAATGGTTTCAGTATTGCCTGGGAAGGTTTTGATAGTAATGTTTCAACTTACGTTGATATATATATTGAATGCTTTAACCCGGATGGAACTATAAGGAGAAGTGCAGTAAAGGTAAATGATGATGTTGGTCCTTTCATGCAGGCTTCAGCAAGTATTTGTGCAGATACAAAGGGAAATATTCTCGTTGCCTTTGTGGATGCAAGGCTAACTACGCCCAAAGAGTATAACGGGGTTGATAATATATTCGGACAATTATTTAACCCGAGCGGTAATAAAGTAGGGAGTAATATCAGGCTGGAAAATTCACCATATATTTATAATGTTTCACCTCAGATCAGTTGTGAAAATGGTGAATTTATAATATCATGGACAATCTATGATAATTCTAACCAGCGCTATCTTTATTACAAAAACCGCTGGAAAGCCGATCCCAAGTCTTCAGGAACATTTACCTCGGGGATATTTAACTCAGGTCCATCTGGAACTGAGCTTAAAGAACTTAGCTGGACAGATTCATTATCAGGCGGTTCAAATATACTATTTAAGCTCAGGAGTGCTCCATCTGTAGAAGCTCTGATTAATACTCCATGGTATGGTCCTGCAGACACCATGTCTTATTATACAGTTTCATCAGGCAGTAAGATAAATCTTCAGAATAATTCGGGGCGTTATGTCCAGTATAAAGCTATCCTTGAAACCGCTGATGGGATTTCACCTATTCTAAAATCCGTAACTATTAATTATCTGCCGGCAGATACAATTCCGCCTTTAGTGCCCTCGGGATTAACAGCAAAGTCTGGCCATTCAAGCAATAGTATAAACTGGGAGAGAAATCCGGAGAAGGATCTAGCTTTTTATGTGATCTACCGGGGAAAGACAAGCAGGCAATATGATCCCGGATGGAGAAAAGTAGTATCATATTATAAGACTTCATTTATCGATTCTTCTGCAGTTTCGGGGAATAAATATTATTACGTTATAACCTCACTGGATTCCTCCGGGAATGAAAGCGGTTTTTCTAATGAAGTAAGTGCGGTGCCTTACGGAATTAATATTTATGTAAGTAAAACTGGAAATGCAGGTGCTTCCGGGACCATTGATGATCCATTTGGAAATATTACATCTGCTATTAATGCTGCAATGTTTGGAGATACCGTTAGAGTTCTTCCAGGCAGTTATGATGAGATCTTTACTATGCGTAATGGTGTTTCTTTAATTGGGACGAATGTGGAAACATGTCTGCTGAAAGCAAAATATCTGGATGCTGCAGACAGTCTTATTATTAAAAACCTAACATTTACAGGATTTCTTACCTGCCTGAATGTTTCTCCTGTTATTACAGGCAATATATTCCGCCAGGCTGATCCGAATGGCGCTGCAATAAGAGCCTTGCAGGATGCTAATCCTGTAATAATAAATAACTTTATTACTGAATGTGAAGCGGGTATTTTGATCCCTTTTGACAGTGCGCCTGTAATTAAGAATAATATAATTCAGACGCATGGTGTGGCAATTGATATAGGGATTCAGGCAAAGCCGCAGGTTATAAACAATACAATTTTATTCACTGAACATTTTGGCATCAGATTAATAATGTCTGATGCTGCAGTTAT
>JBLNEL010000472.1:0-28154 GCA_050262615.1 Bacillota bacterium | reverse complement strand
AGGGTGAAATCAAAAAAGAAGCCGGGGTTATTGTAGACGAGCTTTTCGATATAGAAGATAACCCTGAGGAGCTGATCTTCGACAAGTTTGAAGAGAGTATATTTAAGGGGAACTCACTTGGATTGCCGGTCATTGGAACAGAAAAGAACATCAGAGGTTTTACACAGTCTGATCTGTTTGATTTCATCGATAAGAAGTATGGTTTTAACACCCTTACAATTGCAGTTTCCGGGGCAGTAGAACATGATGAGATCCTAAGACTTGCAGATAAATATATAACAAAAGACTTAGGTAAAAAGAAGGTAAGCCGAAAGACAGTAAGGGCACAAAAGCCCGGTGATCTAAACATTGAAAAGGAAATTCAGCAGGTTCATACAATAATAGGTAAAGAGACATACGGCTATAATGATAAAAAAAGAGTTGCTGCAAATGTTTTATCTCATATTTTAGGGGAAGGCAGCAGTTCGAGGCTTTTTCAGACAGTTAGAGAAAAAAACGGAATTTGTTACCAATTAAATACTTTTCTTAATTCTTTTTACGATATTTCGACCTTTGGAGTTTATTTCTCCACAAACGATAAGTTATTTGAAAAATCACTGAGTCTGATAAGCCGTGAGTTTAAGAAGATAAGAGAAAAAAAGGTTACTGAGAAAGAGTTTAGGAAAGCAAAGGAATACTTAAAAGGATCAATGCTTTTAAGTCTTGAAAGCCTGACAAACAGGATGTCGAGAATGGCGCAATCAGAAATTTATTTTGACAGGATTGAAACCATTGAAGAATCGATCAATGATATTGATATGGTAACACCTGAGCAGGTGCTTGAGGTGGCAAATGAAATCCTGGATGAAAATACATTAAGTAAAGTTGTAATCAGATCTAACAGCTAAATTGAATTGATATGCAGGAAAATTAAAATATGCCAAAAATAACAATAAATGGAAAAGAACTTGAATTTAAGCCCGGACAGACGGTAATTGAAGTTGCAGCGGAAAACGAGATCCCGGTTCCTCATTTCTGCTGGCATCCAAAGCTTTCGGTTTCAGGCAATTGCAGAATGTGTCTGGTTGAAATAGAGAAAATGCCAAAGCTGGCAATTGCATGTGCAACCTTGGCTGCTGATGGGATGAATGTTAATGTAGATACAGAAAAGGCTGTAAAGGCAAGGAATGCTGTAATGGAGTTCATGCTGATAAACCATCCGCTTGACTGTCCAATCTGCGATGAAGCAGGCGAATGCAAGCTTCAGGATTATGCCTACAGGTACAGTCGTGGTGAAAGCCGTTTTGAAGAAGAAAAGCAGCATAACAAGAAAAGAGTTGAACTGGGTCCATTTGTAATGTTTGATGCAGAGAGATGTATCTCCTGTTCGAGGTGTATACGATTCTGTGATGAAATAGCAGGAGAGAATCAGCTTACATTTACAAAAAGAGGGGACAGGGTAACGATTTCTACTTTTCCTGGTGAAAGTCTGGATAATCCCTATTCGCTGAATGTAACTGATATTTGTCCTGTAGGTGCATTAACCAATAAGGATTTCAGGTTTAAGGCGCGTGTCTGGGAAATGTCAAAGACAAATTCAATTTGCACCGGATGTGCACAAGGCTGCAATGATGAGGTTTGGGTCAGGAACAATCTAATACTAAGACTAACGCCAAGACTTAATGAGGAAGTAAACAGTTATTGGATGTGTGATCATGGCAGGCTCAATTCATTCAAGCATGTAAATCAGGATAGAGTTGATGGTGTTTTTATAAGGAAAGAAGGACAGTTAGTAAAGAGCATTTTTGAAGAAGCTGTTTCAGAAACTGTTTCGAGACTAAAATCATTTAAGTCTCAGGAGATAGGATTTATTGGATCGGCTTTTTCAACACTTGAAGAAAACTATATCTTTGCAAAGTTTGTAAAGAATACCTTTAGTTCCAGAAATCTGGATTTTGCAAGGCATATTGTTCCAGGCAGCGGAGATAATCTGCTGATGAAAGATGACAGGACCCCAAACGCAAAAGGGGCGGAATTAGCGGGCATAATGCCTTCTTCGGGAGCTTTGGATTTTGAAGGCATATTTTCAGCCATTGCATCCTCTAAGATAAAGGCACTTTATTGTCTGGGTGACGATCTGGCTGATTTAAGTCCTGAACATGAAAGACTTCTCGGGCAGCTTGATCTTTTAATAGTGCATTCTGTTAATTTCAACAAGACGACTGCACTTGCAGATATTGTCTTTGGTTCTTCAAGTTTTGCTGAGAAAAACGGTACGATGATAAATGCACAGGGAAGAATTCAGAGATTAAGACCCGCAGTAGAAACACTTGAAAGCGATAGAAGTCTCGATGGGATGCAGATGAGCAGGCTTGACAAGTTTGGTACTGATTTCGATAAATGGGCAAAAAAGAACAAAATAGATTCACATTCTGACTGGAAAATTGTCTCTGCAATTGCTTCTGCTATGAATACAAAAATAAAATATAATATGGCTGAGGATATTTTTGCCGAAATGGCTCAGAATATTGAAGCACTCTATGGCCTGGATTACGATATTATTGGAGAAACAGGTGTGCAACTTAAATTAACCAACGTATCAATGTCTGTAAAAAAGAACAAGCTTAAAGCGGAACGCTCATGAATATTTTAATGATCATAGGAATATCACTAATAAAGATTCTCATTGTAATTACAATGATACTGCTTACGGTATCTTACCTGGTGTATTTTGAAAGGAAAATTTCTGCCTGGATACAAGACAGGCGGGGGCCAAACAGAGTAGGCTGGTATGGACTGCTTCAGCCATTTGCAGATGTGTTCAAACTTTTGTTAAAGGAAGACATTGTACCTGCAAATGCCAATAAGTTTATACATTCGCTTGCACCTTTTATTACGCTGTTTGTAGCTTTTGCTACTTATGCTGTAATTCCAATTGGTCCGGATGTTGAGATTTTTGGTCAGAAAGTGCAGCTTGCATTAGCAGATGTTAATATTGGAGTATTATATGTACTTGCGCTTACCTCTTTAGGAGTTTATGGACTTACATTTGCAGGCTGGTCATCTGGCAGCAAGTACTCACTTTTAGGAGGTATCAGATCATCGGCACAGATGATCTCCTATGAAGTATCAATGGGTTTTTCAATTGCCGGTGTTTTAATGTTATCAGAATCTTTAAGACCAATGGCAATTGTTCAGTCGCAGTATGGCTGGATGTGGAACTGTTTAGTTCAGCCTATAGGTTTTATAACCTTTGTTGTTTCAGCCTTTGCTGAAACGAACAGGCTGCCATTTGATCTGCCTGAGGCAGAACCGGAACTGGTTGGGGGCTACCATACTGAGTACAGCAGTATGAAGTTTGCAGGATTCTTTTTAGCTGAGTACGCAAATATGATCATAGCAAGTGCTATGATTGTGACGTTATATCTAGGAGGATGGCAATTTCCTTATATAGACAAGTTTGGTTTGTCTGCAGGTTTGACAATAGCAATTCAGATAGCTTCATTCCTTGTTAAAATGGGGCTTGTGCTGTTTTTCTTTATCTGGGTACGCTGGAGCATTCCCAGATTCAGATACGATCAGTTGATGAATATCGGCTGGAAAGTAATGTTTCCATTGTCACTGATAAATATATTATGGGTAGCTGCACTGATAATGATATTCAACTTATAGTAGGATTTTAAGATATGCCTGTTAAAAAAAGAAAAAAAGATCTGACACTTTCAGAGAAACTATATATACCTGAGATAATGAAAGGACTTGGGCTGACACTAAAGCATATGTTCAAGCCCAAGGTTACGATGGAATATCCTGAAGTAAAATTTATACCACCGGCTTCATACAGGGGAAGGCCTGTACTAGTACAGGAACAAAACGGAGCAGAAAGATGCGTTGCCTGCGGGCTATGCTCAAGGGTTTGTCCTGCACTTGCAATAGAAGTTCAGGCAGGCGAGACTTCACAGGAGAAGGAACGCTATCCGGAGCGCTTTGAAATCAATATGCTGCGCTGCATTTTCTGCGGATTCTGTGAGGAGGTTTGTCCGGAAGAAGCTATTGTAATGAGCAAGGATTATGAACTCGTCTTCAGAAGCAGAACCGATGGAATCTATGGAAAGGATAAACTACTTGTTCCGGTAGATAGTTTGAAAGACAGAATTGAATTTCTCAGAAACTTTAAATAAGCTCTTTTCAGGAAGAGGAATTCTTTACTAAAGGAAAGAATTCCTCGATCTTCCTCTTATATAACCTTTCATTCAGATCAAAGGCTAATTCCGAATTCCTAAGGTTAGCTTAAACTTAAAATATTTTGACTTTTACTTATTTTTTCCTTACCTAGTAGAATATTGCATCTAAATTATGCTTTACAATAAGCACAGGGGGAAGAGATGCTATCAAGAATACTTTCCAGCGCAACTTTTGGTATTGAGGCTCATTTAGTTGAAGTTGAGACAAATACTGAACGCAATATCCCATCATTTACGATTGTCGGACTGCCTGACAGTGCAGTTAAAGAAAGCAGGGAGAGAGTAACCTCTGCTATCAAGAACAGCGGGTTTGAATTTCCTCACAGCAAGATAACAGTTAATCTTGCTCCTGCTGATATCAGAAAGGAGGGGAGTTCATTTGATCTTCCAATTGCAATCGGACTACTTACGGCGTGGGAACAGATAAACTCCCGGTGGCTTGAGGAAACCATTTTTCTAGGTGAATTATCACTTGACGGCAAACTGAAGCCAATAAAAGGTGCACTTCCAATTGCAGCAGAAGCCAAATCCAACAATATAAAAAGGATATTTCTTCCAGCCGAGTCTGCAACTGAGGCTTCAATAGTTGAAGGAGTTGATGTCTTTCCGATGGAAAATCTGCTTGAAGTAGTTCAGCTATTAAATGATGAGATTGAAAAAGTCCCGATGATTACAGATTCCAGGAGGTTTTTTTCAGATATTAATTGCTATCCGCTAGATTTTTCAGACGTCAAAGGGCAGGAAAATGCCAAAAGGGCACTTGAGGTGGCTGCTGCAGGAGGGCATAATATACTAATGATAGGTCCTCCCGGGTCAGGTAAGACAATGCTGGCAAAAAGAATACCTACTATTCTGCCGCCGATGACCTTTGAGGAGGCAATACAGACAACCAAGATATACTCAGTAGCAGGAATACTTTCAAGGGATAAAGCCCTTGTTACAGTGCGTCCGTTCAGAAGTCCGCACCACACTGTTTCAGATTCAGCATTAGTCGGCGGAGGTCCTTTCCCTCGGCCGGGTGAAGTCTCATTTGCGCACCATGGGGTTTTGTTTCTGGACGAATTGCCCGAATTTAAGAAAAATGTACTTGAGGTCTTAAGGCAGCCGCTAGAAGATGGAAGGGTAACAATAAGCCGTTCAAAGATGTCGCTTGAATTCCCGGCAAATTTCATGCTTGCAGCTGCTATGAATCCATGTCCCTGCGGATACTATTCAGATCCATTGAAACGATGCATATGTCTTCCGATGCAGATACAGAAATACATGTCGAAAGTCTCAGGGCCATTGCTAGACAGGATTGATATTCATATTGAAGTTCCGGCAGTAAAGTATAAGGAATTATCTTCTACAGTTCACGGGGGTGACAGTTCATTGGAGATAAGGCAAAGAGTAGTTTATGCCAGGGAAGTACAGCAAAAGCGTTTTAATGGGCATAAGCATGTATTTAAGAATTCAGATATGGGTCCAAAGGAAGTAAGGGCATATTGCAGGTTAGACAGTGCAGGCGGGGATATCTTAAAGATGGCTATGTCAAAGCTGGGGCTTTCTGCCAGGGCGTATGACAGGATACTGAAAGTAAGCCGAACAATAGCAGATCTGGAAGGTTCTGATGAGATAAGATCAAATCACGTAAGTGAAGCAATTCAGTACAGGACATTAGACAGGGAATTATGGAATAAATAATAGAAGGGAAATAAGAAGAAAGAGAAAATAACATTTGCATTTTAGGCATGAATACTATATTTTTGCCAAGCGTTTTAGGCGAAAAATATTGTATTTTTAATTAAATTTAATATTTTTCAATATTATTCTTGCTTTTTAACTGAAACTAAGATATATTTGGAATTCAGTTTTGACACGGGCGGACGCCGGAGTTGGAGAGCCGGGGCGGACTGTAAATCCGTTGGCATGCGCCTTTGGGGGTTCGAATCCCTCGCCGCCCACCAAGTGTTGACTTTTGAAAATTGGCCGGTTGGAGATTGTTAATTAAGGTGATCGTTTGACAACTAACAATTTGATAATGTCAATTCAAATATCAACATTTTAGTTCGTAAAGAATTTGATTTTATGATGCGGGAGTAACTCAGTTGGCTAGAGTCACAGCCTTCCAAGCTGTTGGTAGCGGGTTCGAGTCCCGTCTCCCGCTCAAAGATCCAATTCAAATCAATTCCCAGATTGAATCGCAGATATTTCAGCAATTGTTTTATTTTAGCGCTGACGTAGCTCAGTTGGTAGAGCACATCCTTGGTAAGGATGAGGTCACCGGTTCAATCCCGGTCGTCAGCTCAAAACAAAAGACAAAAAAGAATATACCATGAGAGAAATAATAACACTTGAATGCACTGAGTGCAAAAGAAGAAATTACACAACAACAAAGAATAAACGTTTACATCCTGGCAGGGTAGAATTCAAGAAATATTGCCGTTGGGAAGGTAAGCATACAGTTCACAAAGAAACAAAGTAATTTGTTTTAAAAAATAATATTGCACTAAAAATACGTCAGTAGCTCAATTGGCTAGAGCAGCGGTCTCCAAAACCGCAGGTTGGGGGTTCGAGTCCCTCCTGACGTGCCTGGAATTGACTAAATAAAAGATATCCCGTATGAAAGAAAAGATTATTAATTTTGTAAATGACGTTGTCAAGGAAATGAAAAAAGTTACCTGGCCGTCAAAAGATGAGTTGAAAGAATCTACAACAATTGTTATTGTAGTTTGTCTCATCATCGCAGCATTCACTTTTTTGATAGATTATGCGATCAATCAAATATTTAAAGGGATTTTTTAAGGCGTCTTAATGGAAGGCAAATGGTACGTAGTTAGAACTTTTTCGGGACACGAGAATAAGGTAAAATCCTTGCTTGAGACCGCTTTAAAAGACAGCGATTCACTCAGGGCAAAGATTCAGGATATACTTGTGCCGATTGAAAAGGTTTTTGAAGTAAAGGATGGGAAAAAGAAGTCGAAGAATAAGAATTTCTTTCCTGGTTACATACTTATTCAGGCTGATCTGGATAATCAGGTAAAGGATTTTATTCTTAACACTCCATCAGTAATGGGATTTCTAGGTACAGGAAAAAACCCAAATCCGCTTCAGCCCGAAGAAGTCAAAAGAATTGTAGGCCGGATTGCTCATGATCAGGAGAGCGAGCGCATGGAGACGTTATTCCGTGCAGGAGATTTCGTTAAGATCATTGACGGACCTTTTAATAACTTCTCAGGCTATGTCCAGGAAGTAAATGAAGAGAAAATGAAGATCAAGGTTATGGTATCAATCTTTGGTCGCAAAACACCTGTAGAAATAGATTTTGTTCAGGCAGAATTAGAAAAGTAAGTTAGAATTTAATAGTAGGTTTCTATTATGGCAAAAAAAATAACTGGTTATATTAAATTACAAATCCCTGCTGGTAAAGCAAATCCATCACCGCCAGTTGGACCTGCGTTGGGTCAAAAGGGTGTAAATATAATGGAATTCTGTAAACAGTTTAATGCAAGGACTGCAGATAAAGGTGGTTTGATAATCCCTGTTGTCATTACAGTATTCTCTGATAAATCCTTTACCTTTATTACAAAGACTCCTCCGGCTGCAGAGCTTTTGAAGAAAGCAGCTAAAGTTGACAAAGGATCAGCCGAACCAAACAAGACAAAAGTAGCTAAAGTAAGCAAAGCACAGATTAGAGAGATTGCTGAGATGAAAATGCCTGATTTGAATGCAAATGATCTTGATCATGCAATGAGTATGGTGGCTGGTACAGCTCGTAGCATGGGGTTAACAGTCGAAGAATAAATTGTTAATTACGGCATTATGAAAATAGGATTGGTATTATAATGAAAGTTTCAAAAAGAATTAAAGCGCTAAAAGAGAAAGTTGATTTAAATAAAGAGTATTCTCTTGATGAAGCTATAAAGACATTAAAAGGGTTTTCAAACGTAAAGTTCACAGAGTCACTTGATTGTGCAATTCGTTTGGGTGTAGACCCTCGCCATGCTGATCAGATGGTCAGAGGTACCGTTAGTCTTCCTAATGGAACTGGAAAGGAAGTAAAAGTGTTAGTCGTTGCTAAAGGCGCAAAAGCACAGGATGCTTTGGATGCCGGTGCCGATTATGCTGGATTTGACGAGTATCTTGAAAAGATCAAAGGCGGTTGGGCGGACATTGATGTCATTATTGCTACTCCTGATGTAATGGCTGATCTGGGAAAACTTGGACGTATTTTAGGTCCAAAAGGATTGATGCCTAATCCTAAGAGCGGTACAGTTACAATGGATGTAGCTACAGCAGTCAAAGAAGTCAAAGCAGGTAAGATCGAGTTCAGAGTTGATAAGACAGGTATTGTTCATACCTCAATCGGTAAAGTATCATTTACCGAAGATAAGCTGGTAGAAAATGCAAAAGCTTTCTTATCTACAATTATAAAGCTGAAACCTTCTTCTGCAAAAGGAACATATGTAAAGAGTTTGTATCTCTCTACAACTATGGGTCCAGGACTTAGAATTTCACGTGAAGAAGTTGCTGCTATAAAATAAGAAATTACGTACTCAAAATAAAAATGCTTCTAAACCAATGGTAATGATTTATTGTTAATTTGGGAGAACAATGGATATAAAAGAAAAAGAGGAAATAGTCTCTCAGATTAAAGAACTTATTGATGACTCTCAGGCTGTTTATTTGGTAGACTATGCTAAGGTTAATGTTGCGGATATAAGCAATATCCGTAAAGATTTCAGAAAAGAAGATGTCACATATAAGGTCTTTAAAAACACACTCTTCAAGAAAGCTCTTGACCAGGGTAACAAATACGAGAAGCTCAGTGGTCTGCTTGTTGGCATGACTGGCTTTGCATTTGTTAGGAAAGATAATACAACAGCTCCGGCAAAGATCATAAAGAAATACTTTGATGCAACTGGTAAATTAGGCCTTAAAGGTGCCTACATTGAAACGCAGTTCTTTGAAGGCAAGCAGCTGGATGCATTATCAACCCTGCCTACAAAGGCTGAAATTGTTAGTGGTATTATCGGTAGCATTAGTTCTCCTGCTTCAGGTATTGTGGGAGCAATTAGCGCCGTTATGAGAGAACTGGTTAGTGTTGTTGAGGCGATTGAGAAGAAAAAAGCCGCCTAAAATACCTATTAAATGAGAAATTAAATTTCAGGAGAATATAAAAAATGTCAGAGAAAATTGCAGAGATAGTTGAAAAAATTAAAGGTTTATCATTACTTGAAGCTTCAGAATTAAAGAAAGCTTTAGAAAATGAATTTGGTGTTACTGCTGCTGCCCCAGTTATGATGGGTGCTGCTCCTGCTGCAGCTGCAGCTGCTGCTCCAGCTGAAGAAAAGACAGAATTCGATGTTATTCTTCAGGGTGCAGGTGACAAAAAGATCAACGTTATTAAGGTAGTTCGCGCTCACACAGGATTAGGACTTAAAGAAGCTAAGGATTTAGTTGATGGTGCACCTAAGACTGTAAAAGAAGCTGTATCAAAAGAAGAAGCTGAAAAACTGAAGAAAGAATTCGAAGAAGCTGGCGCAACTGTCGAAATAAAATAAGCATATTATACTTAAATATAGATATCGCTAAAATTGACAAAAGTGATAAGGTGGTGAAGTCCGCCTTGTCACTTTTGTATCTTTTTGTATAGAAACGATTTTAGCGGCGAAGAAAGGAATATTTAATGGAGGCAAGATTGGATAATAAAAGGATATCTTTCGCGCGTATATCCTCTACAACAGATGTACCTGATTTACTAGATATACAGATTGAGTCTTTTGAAGAATTTCTTCAATCTAAAATCTCACCATCAAAAAGAGAAAATAAGGGTTTACAAACAGTTTTTCTTTCGAATTTCCCCATCCTGGATAATAAAGAATTTTACAGACTAGATTTTATTGAATATTACATTGAAAGACCGCGTTATTCAATTGTTGAATGTGAGGAAAGAGGTCTTTCTTTTTCTGTTCCCCTGAAGGCAAAATTGCGCCTTTCAACAAAAGATCCTGAAACTGAAGAATATGTAAATTCAGTTGAGCAGGAAGTATATCTTGGCAACCTGCCATATATGACCAACAAGGGAACCTTTATTATTAACGGAGCTGAACGTGTTGTTGTAACACAGCTTCATAGATCGCCTGGTGTTGCCTTTTCACAGACAGTTCACCCGAACGGAACACCAATTTATTCAGCCAGGATCATACCTTTCAGAGGCTCATGGGTTGAATTCGCTACTGATATTAACAACATTTTATATGTTTATATAGATAGAAGAAAGAAATTCCCAGCAACTACTTTGCTAAGGGCATTGGATTTTACAACTGATGAACAGATACTTGATCTGTTTAATTTAGTTGAGAATGTTGATGTTAAGACATTAAATGCATCCTCAACCGTTGGACGCATTGTTGCTGAAGATGTTTTTGACATGACTACTGGTGAGATTTTCTTAAGTAAAGATCAGGTATTAAACGAGGAAGACATTGAGAGATTACAGAATTCAAGTATCTCAAATGTCAAATTAATCAATTCGGAGACCTCTCCCGATCAGGATCTCATCCTGAATACACTTAAAAAAGACACCTCCAGAACTAAAGAAGAAGCACTTTTTGCTATATATCGCCAGCTTCGCTCTGGTGAGGCTCCGGATATTGAAACAGCTCAGGGGCTGATTGAAAAATTATTCTTCAACGATAAACGTTATGACTTAGGTGAAGTCGGACGTTTCAGAATGAATGACAAACTCCAGTTAAATATTCCGTCTAATATTACAATTCTTACAGTTGAAGATATAATCGCAATTATGAAATATATCATCAAATTAAAAGTTGGTAACTTTAATATTGATGATATCGATCATTTAGGAAATCGTAGAGTCAGGACTGTCGGCGAGCAATTAGGTCAGCAGTATAATGTTGGTCTAGCAAGGATGGCGCGCACTATAAAAGAAAGAATGAATATGCGCGACAGTGAAAACTTCCAGCCGCAGGACCTTGTAAATGCCAGAACCATCAGCAGTGTAATAAATGCATTCTTCGGTACAAATCAGTTGTCACAGTTTATGGATCAGACAAATCCACTGGCTGAACTGACACATAAGAGAAGAATTTCAGCATTAGGACCTGGCGGTCTTACGCGTGAGAGAGCCGGTTTCGAAGTACGAGACGTACATCACTCGCATTATGGCAGGTTATGTCCAATTGAAACTCCTGAAGGACCAAACATTGGACTTATTTCATCACTTACAATCTATTCAAGAGTTAACCGCTACGGATTCCTTGAGACTCCTTATAAGAAGGTTGTCGACGGCAAAGTTACACCTGAGGTTGAATATTTAAGTGCTGATCAGGAAGATGCCTTTACAATTGCACAGGCAAATGCTGCTTTTGATGAGCAGGGCACTTTCTTAAGTGAAAGAGTAAAATGCCGTAATAAAGGCGAATTTCCGGTTGTTCCACCGGCACAGATCCAGTATATGGACGTAGCTCCGGCGCAAATCGTTAGTGCTGCTGCTGCGCTGATACCGTTTTTGGAACACGATGATGCTAACCGTGCACTTATGGGTTCAAACATGCAGCGTCAGGCAGTTCCACTCTTAAGACCGGAAGCACCACTGGTTGGTACAGGCCTTGAAGGAAAGATTGCTGTTGATTCACGTGCTGTTATTGTAGCAGAAGATGATGGTGTTTGCGAATACGTAGATGCAGAAAAGATAATTATAAGATATGATGTAAATCCAAACAGTATAGAAGCTGTTACTAACTTTGACGATGCCAAGAGAGTTCAATACAGACTTACTAAGTTTTCCGGAACAAACCAGGAGACCTGTATTAATCAGAAGCCAATAGTCAAAGAAGGTAAAAGAGTAAAAAAAGGAGAGGTTATTGCTGACGGTCCTGCAATTGATCAGGGCGAACTTGCTCTTGGAAGAAACGTTTTAGTTGCATTTATGCCATGGAGAGGTTACAACTTTGAAGACGCTATTGTAATCAGCGAAAGAGTTGTAGCAGAAGATATATATACTTCAATTCACATTGAAGAATTTGAGCTCCAGGTAAGAGAGACCAAGCGTGGCGAAGAAGAGCTTACAAGGGATATTCCGAATGTAAGCGAAGAAGCTACAAAGAACCTTGATGAAAACGGTATTATAAGAGAAGGTGCGGAAGTAAAAGAGGGTGATATACTTATTGGAAAGATTACTCCTAAGGGAGAAACTGATCCAACACCTGAGGAAAAGCTTCTGAAGGCCATCTTTGGTGATAAAGCCGGTGATGTAAAAGATGCTTCACTTAAGGCTACACCAGGACTTAAAGGAACGGTTATTAAGACAAGGTTATTCAGCAGAAAGCGTAAAGAATCTGAAGCTAAGAAGATCGAGAAAAAACAGCTGGAAAACCTTGAAAACAACTTTAAGAAAAACCGTCAGGAATTAATTGAAAAGTTAGTAAATAAACTGACAAAATTAACACTTGGAAACACTACTCTTGGGATTAAGGACTTTGATGGAAACGTTGCTGTCCGCAATGGTGTTACTATTAAGGAATCAACCTTCTCAGGTATGGATGATGTAACAAAACTTGATTATACACAGGAATGGTTTGATTCTAAAAAAACAAATAGCGTTATTAAGAAATTATACGAAAACTTTTTCAATCTCCTAAGCGACATTGATGAAGATTACAAACGCGAGAAGTTGAAAATACAGAGCGGTGATGAGCTGCCTCCTGGAATTGTACAGCTTGCAAAGGTCTATGTTGCTAAAAAGAGGAAACTATCAGTCGGCGATAAGATGGCCGGCAGACATGGTAATAAAGGTGTTGTTTCTAAGATAGTTCCACAGGAAGATATGCCTTTCCTCGAAGATGGTACTCCGGTTGATATTGTATTGAATCCGCTTGGTGTGCCTTCACGTATGAACCTGGGACAGCTTTATGAAACAGCACTTGGCTGGGTTGGAAAGAAGCTGGGAGTTAAGTTTGCTACACCGATCTTTGATGGTGCAAGGGTAGAGGACATAGAGTCATACCTGAACAAAGCATCTTTGGATCTGGGGAGCAAGGCGACACTTTTTGATGGAAGAACAGGTGAAAAATTCCACCACAGAGTAACATGTGGTTACATATATATGTTGAAACTAGGACACATGGTTGACGATAAAATCCATGCTCGTTCGATTGGGCCATACTCACTTATTACCCAACAGCCACTTGGCGGCAAGGCACAGTTTGGTGGACAGAGGTTTGGGGAAATGGAAGTTTGGGCCTTAGAGGGCTATGGTGCTGCTCATATATTGCAGGAAATACTTACTGTAAAGAGTGATGATGTTGCAGGCCGAGCAAGAACTTATGAATCAATCGTAAAAGGTGAAAATCTGATGGAACCAAATGTTCCGGAATCATTTAATGTTCTAATTAAGGAGCTCCAGGGCTTAGGTCTGGATATTAAAATTAATTAGAATCAATTATTTTCACTAGAAATTGGAGAAATTATGCCTTATAGAATTCAAGAAAATGCAATGAAGTCGATAAATTCGATAACTATCAGTCTGGCAAGTCCGGATGATATATTATCGAGATCCCATGGTGAAGTAACAAAGCCTGAAACTATTAACTATAGATCATTCAGACCTGAAAAAGATGGTTTATTCTGTGAGAAGATCTTTGGGCCTATAAAGGATTGGGAATGTCATTGCGGCAAGTATAAAAGGATCAGATATAAAGGAATTGTCTGTGACAGGTGCGGTGTTGAAGTTACTCAGAAAGCTGTAAGAAGAGAAAGAATGGGCCATATATCTCTGGCCGTTCCGGTTGTTCACATTTGGTTTTTCAGAGCTCTTCCATCGAAGATAGGCAATATCATTGGAATGACCACAAAAGAACTTGAAAAGATCATTTATTACGAGTCATATGTTGTAATAAATCCGGGTCCTACAGGCTTAAGTCCTAAGGATCTGATCTCTGAGGATCAGTATTTTGAAATCCTATATTCTCTGCCTGCAGGCAATGAGAAGCTGGATGATACAGATCCTAAGAAATTTGTTGCGAAAATCGGCGGCGAGGCTATCAAAGAGCTCTTAAAGAGAACAGACGTTGATAATGTATTCAGAGAACTCAGGGAGCAGGTAAAGGTAGAAACTTCGCAGCAGAAGAAAACCGATGCTTTAAAACGTCTCAGAGTACTTGAAGCATTCCGTGAAAAGGAAGATAAGGTACTCAATAAACCTGAATGGATGGTTTTAAGCGTTATACCAGTTATTCCGCCGGAATTAAGACCTCTTGTTCCGCTTGAAGGTGGAAGGTTTGCAACAAGTGATCTTAATGATCTTTACAGAAGAGTAATAATAAGGAATAACAGGCTAAAACGCCTTATTGATATAAAAGCTCCTGAAGTAATCTTAAGAAATGAAAAAAGAATGCTCCAGGAAGCCGTAGATGCACTTTTTGACAATTCCCGCAGAGGTAATGCAGTCCGTAGCGACAGCAACCGTCCGCTTAAATCCTTAAGCGATATGCTTAAAGGAAAGCAGGGAAGGTTCCGTCAGAACCTGTTAGGTAAAAGAGTTGACTATTCAGGCCGTTCGGTTATTGTCGTAGGTCCTGAATTAAAGCTCCACCAGTGCGGATTGCCGAAGGATATGGCAGTTGAACTGTTCAAGCCCTTTATCATAAGGAAGCTAATTGAGAGGGGGCACAATAAGACAGTTAAGAGCGCAAGGAAGGTTGTCGATAGAAAAGATCCAATTATATGGTCTATTCTTGAAAATATTATCAGTGGTCATCCTGTACTATTAAACCGTGCTCCTACGCTTCACAGATTAGGTATTCAGGCTTTCCAGCCGCTGCTTATTGATGGTAAAGCAATTCAGCTTCACCCAATGGTTTGTACGGCATTTAATGCTGACTTTGACGGTGATCAGATGGCAGTACACGTGCCGCTTTCATATGAAGCTCAGCTAGAAGCATCTCTGCTTATGCTCAGCAGTCATAATATTTTGTCACCGCAAAACGGAAGTCCTATAGTTGTTCCTACACAGGATATAGTTCTTGGATGCTATTATCTTACCAAGCTCAGAGACGGTGCAAAAGGCGAGGGAATGCTTTTCTCCTCAGCTGAAGAAGTTCTTATTGCATATAACTCAAAGGTAGTTGATATACATGCAAAGATCAAAGTTAGGATCAACGGCAAGCTTATAGAGACCACAACAGGCAGAGTAATATTCAATCAGATAGTTCCTAAGGAAATGGGATATCTGAATGAAGTACTGGTTAAGAAGATCTTTAGCGGGTTTATTTACAAGATGTTCATAAAGATGGGCAATAAAGTAACCGCTAAGTTTTTGGATGATTTGAAAGATCTTGGTTTCAGGTATTCAACTGCAGGCGGTATGTCTGTAAGCTTTGCAGATATGATTGTTCCTGAAGAAAAAGTAAAATTAATTCAGGATTCAAACAAGAAAGTTTCAGATATCTTAAACGAGCACGAACAGGGTGTTATCACCGATGCTGAAAGATATAACAAGATCATTGACGTTTGGACACATACAACGAACAACGTTGCAAAGTCACTGATGGAGAAGCTCAGAAGTGATCAGAATGGCTTCAATTCACTTCATATGATGGTTGACTCTGGTGCTAGAGGTTCTCAGGAGCAGGTGCGCCAGTTAGCCGGTATGAGAGGTCTTATGATGAAACCTCAGAAAAGCTTAACCGGTCAGTCAGGTGAAATTATTGAAAATCCTATTGTTGCAAACTTCAGGGAAGGTCTTTCGGTTCTTGAGTACTTTATTTCCACTCACGGTGCCCGTAAAGGTTTGGCAGATACTGCATTAAAGACAGCAGATGCCGGTTATCTTACAAGAAGGCTCTGCGACGTTGCACAGGATGTTATTATCTCTGAAGTTGACTGCGGTACTATCCGCGGTGTAGCTGTAACAGCATTAAAGGACGTTGAACTTGAAAGAGAATCATTAGCTGAAAGAATCACAGGCCGTGTAGCTCAGGAAGACGTATATGACCCAAGAACTGATGAAGTCATTGTAGCTGCAGGCGATCTAATTACAGAAGGCATTGCTGAGGCTATTGAAGACGCAAATATAGAATCTGTTTATATCAGAACTGTACTTACCTGCGAATCAAAACGCGGAGTTTGTGCAAAATGCTATGGCAGAAATCTTACGAATGGTAAGTTAGTTGAGATCGGTGAGGCTGTCGGTATTATAGCTGCACAGTCGATTGGTGAGCCTGGTACACAGCTTACACTTAGAACCTTCCACCTTGGTGGTACATCTTCACGTATTGCGAGCCAGTCGCAGGTTGACTCGAACGTTGATGGTATGGTTCAGTTCGAAAGAGTTAATTATGTTGATAAAACAGACTTTTTCGGCAGTGTAAAGATTGTAATCGGAAGACGTGGAGTTATCAGTATTCTTGATAAGGATAACAGACAGATCAAGAAGTATGAAATTCCTTACGGTGCTGAGGTTCTGGTTGCTGACGGACAGGTCATTAAGAAAGGAACACCGTTATATAATCACGATCCTTATAATGCAGTAATCTTAACAGATATTACAGGCCGTGTAAGCTTCGTTGACCTTGTTGATGGTATTACAATGCAGCAGGTTACAGACGAACAGACTGGCCACGTACAGAAAGTAGTTATTGAGTCAAAAGACAAGACAATGACACCGAGTATTCTTGTTACAGATAAAGATGGAAACAAGAAGATATTCAACATTCCTACAAGGTCTTATATTTCAGTAGATGAAAATGAGCAGGTTCAGGCAGGTACAATTCTTGCGAAGATCTCAAAATCAGCTACAAAGACTCGTGACATTACAGGCGGTCTACCTAGGGTAACTGAACTCTTTGAGGCCAGAAGCCCGCATGATCCGGCAACTGTGGCAGAAATCGAAGGTATAGTAAAATTCGGATCCCGTAAAAAAGGTACGAGGGAAATTGTAATACTTGCACCTGATCAGTCATATGAAAAGATATACTCTATACCATACGGTAAACATATACTGGTTCAGGAGGGAGATGAAATCCCGGTAGGTGAAAAAATAACCGACGGACCAATTGATCCGCATGATATTTTAAAGATAAAAGGTACAAATGCAGTGCAGGAGTACCTAGTAAATGAAATTCAGGACGTATACCGTCTGCAGGGCGTTAAGATCAATGATAAGCACATTGAGATCATCGTAAGGCAGATGCTGCAGAAACTAAAAATTGTCTCATCAGGTGATACCCGGTTTATTGAAGAAGACTTTGTTGACAGGGTAGAGTTTAATGAAGAGAATGAAAAGGTCAAAGCGATGGTATTTGTTCTTGATCCAGGGAGTTCCAAGTTCAAAGCAGGTCAGTTAATCCCAAGAAGTAAATACAGGGAAAGCAATATTGATCTGCAGCGTAGGAATAAAAAGTTGATCGAAGCCCGTGATGCTGAGCCGGCAACATTCGAACATGTGCTCTTAGGTATTACACAGGCAGCATTGTCAACCGACAGCTTTATTTCTGCAGCGTCATTCCAGGAAACAACAAAGGTATTGACAAATGCAGCGACTGAAGCAAAGACTGACTATTTGATCGGTTTGAAAGAAAACGTAGTAATGGGACACCTGATCCCAGCAGGTACTGGTCTGAAGAAATACAAGAAAATATTGCTAAAGACCGATGAAGCTGAGAAAAAACCAGCTATTGAAGCAGTTGAACAGGCCATAAAGTAATTTATGGTCTGTAATTAAATAAGAAAATTGTAAAAATAACGAAGATTGCTTGACAATATAGGCATATCTGTTTATATTTACAGTCTGAATTTTTTGATGATTTGCAGGAGGAAATTTAGTGCCCACGATAAACCAATTAGTAAGAAAAGGGCGTACGCAAATTTTGGCTAAAAATAAAGCGCCGGCGCTTGAAGCTTGCCCTCAGAAAAGAGGAGTATGCACAAGAGTTTATACTACAACACCTAAGAAGCCTAATTCAGCTCTAAGAAAAGTAGCCAGGGTTAGGTTGACAAACAGTATGGAAGTTACAGCTTATATCCCTGGTGAGGGACATAATTTACAGGAACACTCGATCGTTTTGATACGAGGCGGTAGGGTAAAGGATTTACCTGGTGTCAGATATCATATCATAAGAGGAACCTTAGACACAAGTGGTGTTGAGGATCGTAAAAAAGCACGGTCTAAATATGGTGCTAAAAAACCTAAATCAAAGTAATCAAATATGAGAAAAAGAAGAGCTGAAAAACGATATATAAAGCCGGATCCGAAATTTAACGATTTAGTCCTGGCGAAATTTATAAATGCCATTATGTATGATGGTAAAAAAGCTGTTGCACGCAAGGTTGTATACGATAGCTTTAAGGTCATAGAAGACCGTACAAAAAGAAATGCCATTGAAGTCTTCACTAAAGCTGTAAACAATGTTCAGCCTTTTGTTGAAGTACGAAGCAGAAGAGTAGGTGGTGCTACATATCAGGTACCGATGGAAGTTCGTCCGGAAAGAAGACTTGCTCTTGCTTTCAGATGGATAAAGACCTATGCTCGTGCAAGGAATGAAAAATCCATGGCAGCAAAATTAGCTTCAGAGTTAATAGCTGCTTCAAATGGTGAAGGTTCTTCAATTAAGAAAAAAGATGATACACATAAGATGGCTGAAGCTAACAAAGCTTTTGCACACTTTAAATGGTAGAAAAGGAATAAGAAAGGTTTTATGTCAGAAAGAGTAAATATTGAGAAGGTGAGAAATATTGGTATCATGGCCCATATAGATGCGGGTAAGACTACTACAACAGAAAGGATACTATTTTACACCGGAAAGACACATAGAATTGGCGAAGTTCACGATGGCGCGGCTACAATGGACTGGATGGAGCAGGAAAAAGAACGCGGTATTACAATCACCAGTGCTTCAACAACCTGTTTCTGGAGAAATCACCATATCAATATTATTGATACGCCCGGACACGTTGATTTTACAGTAGAGGTTGAAAGATCTCTCAGAGTTTTAGACGGGGCGATTGCTCTGTTTTGTGCTGTCGGTGGCGTTGAGCCGCAGTCAGAAACAGTTTGGAGACAGGCTGATAAATATGGCGTACCAAGAATCGCATTCGTTAACAAAATGGACAGAATTGGTGCAGATTTTTACAATGCTGTTCAGATGATGAAAGAAAGACTTGGAGCTAATGCTGTACCTCTTACTTTGCCGATAGGCGAAGGAGATATGTTTGCAGGTGAAATTGATCTTATCACCTATAAGGCCAGGATGTACAAAGAAGAGACATTAGGGGCCAACTATGAAGAAATTGAAATACCTGCAAGTTTAAAAGAAATTGCAAACAAGTACAGAACATTAATGCTTGAAGCGGTTTCTGATGTTGATGATTCTTTACTTGAAAAATATCTTGAAGGTAAAGAAATATCAGAAGATGAGATTAAGAAAGTCCTTAGAAAGGCAACGATTGAATCTAAGATCATTCCAGTTCTATGCGGATCATCTTTCAAAAATAAAGGTGTACAGAAGCTTTTAGATTCAATTATAGAACTTTTGCCATCACCAGTTGATTTTGGTGAACTTACAGCACATCACCCTGATACAAGTGATGTAGTTACAAGAAAGATTGATGAAAATGAACAGTTTACAGGTTTAGCTTTCAAAATACAGACAGATCCGTATGTTGGAAAGCTAACCTATGTAAGGGTTTACAGCGGGACTTGTAAAGCCGGGTCATATGTTTATAATTCAATCAGTGGCAAAAAGGAAAGAATCGGGCGTATTTTGCAGATGCATGCAAACCATCGCCAGGATATAGACGAAATTAAAGCCGGTGATATTGCAGCCATTGTTGGACTGAAACACACACGTACCGGTGATACTCTTTGTACTGAAAACGATCCTATTGTTCTTGAAAAGATGGTATTCCCCGATCCTGTGATCGAGATTGCTATTGAGCCTAAGACAAAAGCTGATCAGGATAGATTATCTGATGCATTAGGTAAATTATCTGATGAAGATCCAACATTTAAGGTTAAGGTTAATGATGAAACAGGTCAGACTTTAATCAGCGGTATGGGTGAACTTCATCTTGAAATTCTTGTCGATAGAATGAAAAGGGAATTCAAAGTTGAAGCAAATGTTGGTAAGCCGCAGGTTGCATATAGAGAATCGATAACGAACACAGTAACTGCTGAAGGTAAATTTGTTAAGCAGTCAGGTGGTCGTGGTAAGTTTGGTCATGTATGGTGCGAAATTGGGCCTAATGAACCAGGTAAAGGTTATGAATTCATCAATGCCATTGTTGGTGGTGTTGTGCCGAAAGAATATATTCCAGCTGTTTCAGCAGGTATTCAGGACGCGATGAGGAATGGTGTAATAGCTGGGTTCCCGGTTGTAGATATAAAAGCTAAGCTTTATGATGGTTCATATCATGATGTAGATTCTGATGAAATCTCCTTTAAGGTTGCAGGTTCTCTGGCCTTCAAAGAGGCTGCAAGGAAGGCAAAACCAGTACTTCTTGAACCTATTATGGCTGTTGAAGTAACAACGCCAGAAGATTACCTAGGTGATGTAATGGGGGATTTAAACTCAAGAAGAGGAAAGATCGAAGGATTTGCCTCAAGAAAAGATGCCCAGATAATTAAGTCTGTTGTTCCGCTCTCTGAAATGTTTGGATATGCAACTGTTTTACGTTCAATGACACAGGGAAGAGCGATTTATTCAATGCAGTTCTCGCATTATGCCGAAGTTCCTAAGGCAATTGCAGATGAAATTGCAGAAAAAACACAGGTAAAACGAACAGTATCATCTTTATAAAAATAAGAGTAAGAAATAAATATTAAGGAATAAGGAGAACTAAATGGCTAAAGAAAAATTTGATCGTAGTAAACCCCATGTTAACGTAGGTACAATCGGACATGTGGATCATGGTAAAACCACTTTGACAGCTGCTATTACAATGTCTCTTAGCAAGAAAGGTTTATCAGCAAAGAGAACCTTCGACAGTATTGATAATGCTCCTGAAGAAAGAGAAAGAGGTATTACAATCGCTACAGCTCACGTAGAATATTCAACAGCTAACAGACACTATGCACACGTAGACTGTCCGGGACACGCCGATTATGTTAAGAACATGATCACTGGTGCTGCTCAGATGGACGGTGCGATATTAGTTGTAGCTGCTACTGATGGTCCTATGCCACAGACACGTGAACATATCTTATTAGCACGCCAGGTTGGTGTTCCTAGAATAGTTGTTTTCATGAACAAAGTTGACATGGTTGACGATCCTGAACTTATAGAATTAGTTGAAGTTGAATTACGTGACTTATTAAATCAGTATGAATTCCCAGGCGACGAGATTCCAATTATTAAGGGATCAGCTCTTAAAGCTTTGGATGCAGCAAGTGATGATAGTGTTCCTGCTACAGATGAAAGATTAAATTGCATTTGGGAACTTATGGATGCAGTTGACAGCTATATTCCAATTCCGGAAAGAAGTGTTGATAAGCCATTCCTGATGCCAGTTGAAGACGTTTTCTCAATCACAGGTCGTGGAACAGTTGCAACAGGCAGAGTAGAAAGAGGAAGTGTCAAGATACAGGAAGAAGTAGAACTTATTGGTTTAGGAGTACATAAGAAGACAGTTGTAACCGGTATTGAAATGTTCAGAAAAGAATTAGATTCAGCTATGGCTGGTGACAATGCTGGTTTATTATTACGTGGTGTTGATAAGAATGAAATTGAAAGAGGTATGGTACTTGCTAAGACAGGAAGTATTACTCCTCATACAGTTTTTGAAGGTGAAGTTTACATTTTGTCAAAAGAAGAAGGTGGAAGACATACTCCATTCTTCAACGGATATAGGCCACAGTTCTATTTCAGAACAACTGACGTAACTGGTGTTGCTTCATTACCAGAAGGTACAGAAATGGTTATGCCTGGTGATAATGTTAAATTAAAAGTTAACCTTATTACTGAGATTGCTATGGAAGAAGGATTACGTTTTGCTATTCGTGAAGGTGGTAGAACAGTTGGTGCTGGTGTAGTAACTAAAATTTATGAATAAAACTAAATGGCTCCGGAGAAGAGATCTTCGGAGCCTTTTAATAGGAGTTAAAAAAACGTGCCAGGACAGAAGATAAGAATAAAATTAAAATCATATGATCATATTCTTATTGATAAATCAACAGAGAAGATTATAAAGACTGTAAAGAGTACAGGTGCAGTAGTAGCTGGGCCGATACCGCTTCCTACAAAGAAGACAATATTTACAGTACTTCGTTCGCCTCATGTTGATAAAAAGTCAAGAGAGCAATTTGAAATCAGGGCGCATAAGAGAATTATTGACATTCATAATTCAAACAACAAAACCGTCGACTCTTTAAGTAAATTAGATATACCGGCGGGTGTCGATATAGAGATTAAGTTATAAGGATAATTTACAATGCCTGGATTGATTGGTAAAAAACTCGGAATGAGCAATGTATTTAACAATGACGGACAGCTCATCCCGGTAACTATAATACAAGCTGGACCATGTCAGATTCTAAACATTCGTACCGCGGAGAAAAACGGGTACAATTCGTTACAGATAGGGTTTGGACCTCAGAAAGAAACAAGAATTAACAAACCTGATTTAGGGTTTTTCAAGAAAAACGGTCTGACGCCTGTAAGCGTAATCAAAGAATTCCGTAATTATGAAGTTGGCAACTTTAAAGTCGGTGAAGAAATAAAGGTTGATATATTCCAAGAAGGTGATTCTGTAAAGGTTACTGCTAAGACAAAAGGAAAAGGCTTTCAGGGCGTAATGAGAAGACACGGCTTTGGTGGCGTTGGTGGTACAACTCACGGACAAAGTGACCGTTTAAGAGCTCCTGGTTCTATTGGTGCAAGCTCTTATCCTTCAAGAGTATTTAAGGGACAGAGGATGGCAGGTAGGACAGGTTATGAAAAAGTAACTGTTTCTAATCTTAAGGTAATTAAGATACTTCCTGAAAAGAACATAATAATGGTAAAAGGTTCTGTTCCTGGAGCTATTAATTCAATAGTTGAAATTAACAAGTAATTCATGGTTTAAAAATGACATTAGATGTATTAAAGATAGATGGTAGCAAATCCGGAAAAAGCATTGAATTATCGGAAGAAATTTTCAATGCAGAGCCGAGTAATACCGCAATATATTTATCTGTTAAAGCTTATCTTGCTAACCAGAGACAGGGGACACATAAGTCCAAAGAGAGGAGTGAGGTAAGCGGCGGCGGTAAAAAACCATGGCGTCAGAAAGGCAGAGGCGGCGCACGTGCTGGTACGACCAGATCCCCATTGTGGGTAGGCGGTGGTACAGTATTTGGCCCTCGTCCCAGAAAATATCGCCAGGATATAAATAAAAAAGTTAATAAACTTGCTAAGAAATCAGCCCTTACACTAAAGGCTCAGAATAATCAAATTTTAGTAGTAGAGGACTTCGACTTCGATACACCAAAGACAAAAGAATTTGTAAAGATACTTACAAATCTTAAAGTTGCTGGAAGGAAAGCATTATTCCTTACTAACGGATTAAAGACAGCTGTTTATAAATCAGGCAGAAATGTAGAAAGAGTCAATGTTCTTGAGGCGCAGAAAGCATCAACATATGATTTAGTAAATAATCAAGTTTTGATATTGCAGGAAGGCGCACTAAAAGTAATTGAAAATTCATTTAATTAAAATTAAGGTAGTGAATAAAAATGCGCGGTGTACTAATTAGGCCATTAATAACCGAAAAAATGAATACGCTTAATGACGAGCAGAACAAATACGGTTTTATTGTAGACCTCAATGCAAATAAAATCGAGATTGCCAGATCAGTTGAGAGCAGGTTTAATGTAAAGGTAGAGGATGTAAATACCGTAAGGTATTCTGGTAAGCAGAAGACTCAATTCAGAAAAAGCGGAAGATTTACTGGCAATACAGGCCGGTTCAAAAAAGCGATTGTTACATTAAAAGAAGGTCAGAAAATAGACCTTTTTGAAGAAGTTAAATAACTATGATAATGGAACTGGAGTAGAAATTTAATGGCGATAAGAAAATTAAAACCAAATACACCTGGTACACGGTTCATGTCATATTCTTCATTTGAAGAAATAACTAAAACAGTACCTGAAAAATCCCTGACAAAGGCATTATCTAAATCAGGCGGAAGAAATAATAACGGCCGAGTAACTGCCAGACATATAGGTGGTGGCCATAAGAGAAAATACAGGGTTATCGATTTCAAGAGAGATAAAGTAGGGATACCTGCAAAAGTCTTCTCAATTGAATATGATCCAAACAGGACCTCACGCATTGCACTTTTGCATTATGCAGATGGGGAAAAGAGATATATAATCGCACCTGAGGGCCTTAAAGTAGGTGAGACAGTCATGTCAGGCAGCGGTATAGAAATCAAGGTTGGAAATGCTCTTAAATTAAAAGATTTACCCGTTGGCAGTTTTATTCATAATGTTGAATTAAAGCCTGGTAAAGGCGGGCAATTAGGGCGTAGTGCAGGAAGTGCACTTCAGTTAGTTGCAAAAGAGGGCAGATATGCTCAGGTACGTCTTGCCTCAGGTGAAGTCAGAATGATAAATAACGAATGTATGGCGACATACGGAACAGTTGGTAATTCAGATCACGAGAATATAAGTTTAGGAAAAGCTGGCCGCAGCAGATGGATGGGCATACGCTCACATGTACGCGGTGTTGCTATGAACCCTGTCGATCATCCAATGGGTGGTGGTGAAGGCAAAACTTCAGGCGGTGGTCATCCGGTTTCTCCCTGGGGTACTCCGGCAAAGGGATACAAGACAAGGAAGAAGAAAAATCAGTCAAATAAATTTATTATTAAACGTAGAAAGATTTAGAGAGTAAGTAATGCCTAGATCAGTAAAAAAAGGTCCATTTATCAATATCAAACTGTTACAGAAAGTACGCAGTTTAAACGAGACTAGCCAAAAGAAAATCATTAAGACCTGGTCACGTTCAAGTACTATTTCTCCTGAATTTGTCGGTCATACTATCGCCGTACATAATGGAAATAAGATGATACCAGTCTATGTTTCAGAAAATATGGTAGGTCATAAGCTAGGCGAATTTGCTCCGACTAGAATATTCAGAGGACATCCTGGTACAAAAGCAGAAAAATCATCAAAAGTTAAATAAATTACGTGGATTCATTTATGGAAGCTAAGGCTACGCACAAGTATATAAATTCATCACCTAGGAAGATGCGCTTAATTGTTGATCTGATCAGAGGCTTATCAGCTGATAAGGCTTTAGAAGTATTACATTTTCATCCAAAGCATGCTTCCAAAGATGCAGAAAAGGTTTTAAGGTCAGCAATTGCGAACTTATTTAATAAGAATGAAGAAAACCGTATGGAGACATCAGAGGTTTTCGTAAAAGGCGCATTTGTAGATCAGGGACCCTCATTAAAGAGGATCTTGCCGGCTCCGATGGGAAGGGCTTATAGAATTAAAAAAAGATCCAATCACTTAACAATTATAGTAGCTACAAAGAGTAATTCTTAGGAGGATTTTTGGGACAGAAGACACATCCGGTAGGATTAAGACTGGGAATTATTAGAGGTTGGGAATCCAATTGGTACGAAAGTAAAAGTTATGCTGGAAAACTTTTAGAAGATAATCAGCTTCGTCAATACGTTCGTAAAAGATTAAAGAAAGCTGGTATCGCCAGGATTATAATCGACAGGACCTCTAAAAATATTATTTTAACTATTCATACCTCAAGACCTGGTGTTGTTATAGGTAAGAGTGGTAAAGAAATAGCTCAGCTTGAACAGGAATTGAAACAGTTGACAGAAAAAGATGTAAAGGTTCAGATTACTGAAATTAAGAGACCTGAATTAGATGCATATCTTGTAGCGGAAAATATAGCTTCCCAGTTAGAAGGCCGTATTTCTTTCAGAAGGGCAATGAAAAGTGCCATTACTTCGGCTATGAGAATGGGTGCTGAAGGTATCAGGATCATGTGTGCTGGCAGACTTGGCGGTGCAGAAATGGCCAGAACTGAACAATACAAAGAAGGAAGAATCCCACTTCATACCTTACGAGCAGATATTGATTATGCAACAGGTACAGCACAGACTATTTATGGTGCTATCGGTATAAAAGTATGGATATGTCGCGGCGAAATTCTTGGTAAAAGAGCGACAGAGTAAAATCGAGGAGAAAACAACATGTTAATGCCAAAAAGAGTTAAATATAGAAAAACTCAGCGCGGAAGAATGACCGGAAAAGCATATCGTGGAAGTGCTGTATCTTTCGGTGATTATGGATTAAAAGCTCTTGAGCCAGCCTGGATTACCAGTCGTCAGATTGAAGCTTGCAGGGTTGCTATTTCCAGAAAGATGAAAAGAGATGGAAAGGTTTGGATCAGGATATTCCCGGATAAACCTGTAACAAAGAAACCTCTTGAGACTAGAATGGGTAAAGGTAAAGGTGCTCCGGAATTCTGGGTAGCAGTTGTAAAGCCTGGCAGAGTATTATTCGAAGTTTCAGGTGTAAGCAAAGAATTAGCTGGTGAAGCTCTTAAGATTGCTTCACATAAGCTGCCAATCAAAACCAAGGTTGTTTCAAGACCAGATATTGAACAGTAAACGGACTTAATAAATATGAAAATTCGTGAAATTAGGGAAATGAATTCAGAAGAAATTCTGAAAAGAATTAAAGACGAAGAAAATTCGTTATTAGATCTTAAATTTTCTCATGCTTTAAAACAACTGACTAATACAAGCAAGCTTAGAAATATCCGTAAAGATATAGCTAAGATGAAAACAATTGTAAAAGAACGGGCATCAGAGAATAAATAATAAAATTAAATTAATTGGAGTTTTGCTTTAATATGGAACAACGGCCATTAAGAAAATCGAGAATAGGTTATGTAGTTAGTAACAAAATGGAAAAAAGCATAGTTGTTGCTATAGAACGTAATGTGGCTCATCCATTATATAGAAAATACTTTAAAAAGACGACCAAATTAATGGCTCATGATGAAAAAAATGAATGCAACATCGGCGATCTGGTCAAAATTATGGAGACACGTCCCATAAGTTCTAGAAAAAAATGGCGTCTAGTAGAAGTGATAGAAAAAGCTAAGTAAATTGGCACTTAGGAGAATTTCAAAATGGTTCAAGAAGAAACAAATTTAGTAGTTGCTGATAATTCAGGTGCAAAAAAGATCCGCTGTATCAGAGTACTAGGCGGAAGCAGCAGGCGCTATGCTAGTGTCGGCGACTTAATTGTAGTAAGCGTTAAAACAGCTATTCCTGGCGGTACCGTTAAAAAAGGTGAAGTCTCTAAAGCTGTTATTGTAAGAACTAAGAAAGAAGTAAAGCGTAAGGATGGATCATATATCAGATTCGACGAAAATGCTGCAGTTCTTATAAATAACCAGAATGAACCTAAAGGTACACGTATCTTTGGCCCAGTTGCCAGAGAGTTAAGAGATAAAAAATTCATGAAAATAATTTCCTTAGCTCCGGAAGTATTATAAAAAGTAAGGATAGTAAATGAAAATTCATAAAAACGATAATGTCATAGTTGTTGCTGGTAACTCCAGAGGAAAGACTGGCAAAGTATTAAAAGTATTTCCTAAAGAACAAAGAGTTATTGTTGAGGGAGTTAATCTCAGGAAAAGACATACAAAGCCAAATCAGCGTAATCCTCAGGGCGGAATAGTTGAAAAAGAAGCACCTATTAATGTTTCTAATGTCATGGTTGTTGATCCAAAAGGTAGTGAAGCTACCAGAGTAGGTAAACAGATTATTATTGACGAGAAAACAGGAAAGACAAAGAGAGTTAGAATTGCTAGAAAAAGCAGCGAAATGCTTTCATAATAATATTATAATAGAGGTTTGATTATAAAATGGCTGACAAGAAATCAAATAAACAAGAAGAACCAAAGAAAA
>JBLNEL010000471.1:0-4114 GCA_050262615.1 Bacillota bacterium | reverse complement strand
AGCATTTAATATTATGGTCATTGTTTAATCCAAAATCCGGAGGTTCCATTCTTTTACACCAATGTTCAAGATGAGTACCGTTTTTTATGAAGCTGCATTTCGAGTGATATATACAGCCCCTGCCCTGATCAGACTGCGGAAGGCCGAAACCTCCGGAGTGTTTTTCTTTTTTTATATTGGAACTCAGTAATGAATTCAACAAAACTCTTGTGTAAGGATGCACAACATCGCTGAAGAGTACACCCGGCATACTGCCGTATTCAACGACTTTACCAGAGTACATTATTGCAATTTTATCCGCATAATTGGCTGCTATTGCGATATCGTGCGTAATAAAGAGTATTGTCAGGCCATAGCGGGATTGTAATTCTTTGAGAAGATTTAATATCTCCAGCTGAATAGTTGCATCCAGGGCTGTAGTAGGCTCATCTGCTATTAAGAGTTCCGGATTTGCGCACAGTGCTAATGCTAGCATTACCCGCTGTGCCATGCCGCCGCTCAATTGGAATGAGTAACTTCCCATTATCTTTTCCGGTTCATTCAGCCTGACTCTGTTCAGCCACTCAAGGCTTTTATTGTAAGCCTCTCGTTTATCTTTACATATTTGATTCCTTAATAGGGTTTCAACCATTTGCCGGCCGATAGTAAATAATGGATGCAGCGAATCCATTGGATCCTGAAATACCAGGCCGATCATCTTCCCTCTAATGCCTTCCATATTTTTCCTGTAAACCTTATTCCAGGAAGAATAATTCTTTAATATTGTGGGATCCCTTTTTGAACCACCATCTTTTACAAACAGATCAAGACCTTCCAGCAAATTCTTTCTTTTGTAAATAATTTCTCCCCCTATAATTCCAGGCATTGAATCAATTACTCCTAATATCGACATTGCAGTCACTGTTTTCCCGCTGCCTGATTCACCGATAAGGCATGTCATTTCTCCGCTCTGGAGAGACAGATCTACTCCGTCCACCGCTTTTAGAATTCCATGGCTGGTTTGAAAGTACGTCCTTAAAGAGTTTATTCTTAGTAATTCCACACCCAGACTTCTCCTAGATTCTTTCTGTCTCCTTTTCCCCAAAGAGTTTTGATAACCCTTCACCAAAAAGATTAAGTCCTAAAATTAAAATTATAACACACAATGACGGCGGGATGAACTGCCAATATATTCCTTTATTCAGCTGATAAACTGTTTTACCGCCTACCCCATCATATATCATGTGGCCCCAGCTAATCCAATCTCCTGAAATGCCGAAGCTCAGATAGCACAAAGTTGCTTCTGTTAATATGATGCCTGCAAAGCAATATATAATTTGTATCACCAATTCCCGTCTGCAGTTAAGCCAGATAATATGTTTCATTATTATTGCTGCATCCGGCAGCCCCAACTCCTTTGCAGCCTCAATAAAGTTTAAATTTTTCAGTATTTCGACCTTGTTGGAAACGATATGGGAAATCTTTCCTCCGTATACAAAGCCCAGGGCGATTACAAAAGCCCAGAAACTGAAATTATAAATGAACAATACTAATATCATTAGTACAATTACCGGATAGGATTCCAGCACACTTACGATAAATGAATTGAAAGAAGCAATGAGTGTATTACTGTAGTATCCTGTCATTGATCCCCAGAAAATACCCAATATTAAACTGATTAGGACGCACACTGATCCAGCCACCAAATAGGTGGTGGCTCCCCCTATCAGGCATGCTGCTATATCTCTGCCGCTGCTGTCAGTTCCCAATAAGTAGTTTCCTGCTGTAGTATCCTCATATTCCAGCAGGCTTTCAGAAGAAAGCAGAGATCTCAATAGTTTTGATGAAGGAGGAATATCAGAATTTGATATATTAACTGTGAATGGCGAATACTTAAATATTTGATATTTATATTCAGCTGCTCCTAAACCAGCCGCGACTAAGAAAGCCAGGATTATTAAGCCTCCGCAAATCAGTTGAAAGTTCTTCCATTTCTTTATATCATGGGCGGCTTTTAAGGAGTACTTGTAATATCCCCAAAACAGCCTTCTGTTATCTTTAGAAGACATAATCAACTCTAATTTATTTATATTATTCCCTTACCCTGGGGTCCATAATAGACAGAAGAACTTTTCTTGCTAAATTTGAAATAGTAACAATAATGACAAAATACATGCATATTGCAAGAAACATATCCACATTTCTCGGACTTTCATTTATGGCTTCAAAAGCAAGCACACTGACTCCCCTTCCGAAATAAATGAATTCGATAAGCATTGCTCCGCCAAGAATAAAGGGAAATTTTGAAAATATTATACTTGTAATTGGAAGCACTGCGGATCGCCCAATATGATAAAATGGACTGACATTTCTGGCTATTGCTACTTTTACATAATTTTCTGTTGAGATATTTTGGACACTGTCTTTTATAAACTTTATCATCTCTCCCATTGTCCCATCGCCGAAACTAAGAATGAATACCGGTATAAGATAGTATCCTGCCTGCCTGAATAAACTGACATCAGTATTCCAGTCCAATATCTGGAAATTAGCCACCCAGAAGGGACGTATAAATATAGCGATAAGAAATACGGGTAACGCTGAAGATATAGAAAATGTATTCGCAATAAACCTGACAATTTTTGAATTATTATAGTAGGCCCATAAAAATCCTAGCACAGCCGATATTATTGTGGAAGATAATATTGCTCCAAGAGACAGGCTCATTGTCAGCCGGAAGCTGTCTTTCAGAAGGTCCCTTATTTCCCAATTACCTGAATATCCCAAACTATTTCCAGTGATAATAGAGACTAACCAGCTCAAGTAACTGACTTTTGTTTTATTTATCTGCAACTCACTGTGCATAGTAAAGGAAACCAGAAGATACACTAATAGTGTGGCCCCCAGGAATATTATTCCGGCATAAAGGATTTCCTTAACAATATTTTTAAGCAATCTCATTCTTTTATATACCACTCGTTGATATGGCCGAAAAATGTAAAGGGAGTCATTTTGTAATGAACATTTCTTATCCTTGGGTTAACTACTGCATTATTTTCCAAAGACCAGAGAAAAACGTAAGGGCATTCTTCTTTTAACAATTTATGAAGCCGCCTGCCCAAATTTATTTTCTGCGATTCATCCATGCTTTCATTTTGCTGCTTTAATAGCTGGTCCACTTCTGGATTATTATACGTTATAAAATTCTCCTGGCCAGGTTTACTGTTAGAAGAATGGAATAATGGATAAACATTTCCCACGTCGTCAAACACCAGAGTCCCATAAGCCAGATCGTAATCATGCTTATATTTGATATTTTCCAGGTAATTTTCGAATTCCATATCCCCAATGATGATCTTGACTCCAATCTCTTTCATATCTGTTACAAACTGTTTCACGGCTTTGGATTGATAATCATCCCACTTCCTGTTCTTTGGAACTGATAGAGTAAACTTCAGTTCATCACCATTTGTATTTACCAAAAAGCCTTCGGAGTTAGTTTTTGTAAAACCTGCTTCGGATAATAACTTTTTTGCTGACTTGGGGTTATATTCAAACGGTTTAATTTCTTCAAGAAAGTAAGCACTGCCTCGTGGGAACGGACCGGATATAACTTCGCCCTGTCTTTGATAAACCTTTTCCAGTACATTGCGCCTGTTATAACCTATCGTCAATGCCTGTCTGACATTTTTAAGCTGAAGGAGTTTGTTGTTAAAATTAATGGCTATAAAGCTGAATTCATAACTGTTGTAAGGGCATATGTCAAATCCTGAAGCCTCGAGATACTTTATTTCAGTTGGCGGGACTTCGATAAGAAGATCAACATCCTTGTTTATCAAACTTTCCTTTTGAGTGCCATAGTCAGGCATAATGTAGACTTTTATCCGGTCTATTTTTGTAGATCCAACATTTGAATCACTTCTTTTCAATTCTAATAAGGTTGGCTCCCTTCGTTCGAATTTGTAATAACCTGTGCCGACCGGCTTTCTTGCTATTTCACTTTGCGGTGAAAGAGGCTGATTGAGTTTATACTGAGGCAATATCTTAAATATGAGTTTCTTCAGAATAAGATCTTCCGGCAAGGCTTTAATAATCGGGAAAGTTATCTGATATGCCCCTTCAATTACAGGCTCTT
>JBLNEL010000470.1:0-4219 GCA_050262615.1 Bacillota bacterium | reverse complement strand
GCTTATTTTAAAATAGAATTCAATTCGTTTTCCGTATTTAATTCTATTGGAGTGTCCCAGAACTTAAGGAATTGTCCATGCTTTTGTTTAGCTCCCAGATGGTCTTTATGTCGGCATGCAGTAGTTACGTTATGTTTATTCTTTGTGTGATATTGACATTTTTACTTGACTTTAGGATATTCGACATGTATTATTTAGAAAAATTGAAATATTTTAAATTTAAATAGGGACAATATGCCTGAAATTCATTTAAAATCGAAAGATTTTGCAAAAGAGACAGCAGATGAGTTACTGGGGAAAGTGTGGGAGGATCGTGGATTCCCGGTTGATCCTGTGACTATTGCGAACAGGTTAGGCATTCAGGTGGTTCGTACATTACTTCCCGAAAAAGTTTCTGGCGCAATCTTTAAGGAAAAGCAAAAGGATCCAATCATCGTTCTTCATTCAAAGGATAGTGAAAACAGAAGACGTTTCACCTGCGCCCATGAATTAGGACATTACATTTACAGACTCAATAATGATCAAATAGGGGAAACTTTCGAGTGGATTGATTTTAGAGGGTTAGATTCATCGTCTGGTAAAAGAGAAGAAGAAATCTTCGCAAATACTTTTGCCGCAAATCTACTCATGCCAGAGAAAGAGGTGCGTCTTCAATTAAAAAAGAATAATAAAATTCTATTACCAATTCATTTTGGAGTCTCAGATGAAGCATTGGAAAATAGACTTAAAAATCTATCGATATATTGACCATGTCGGGTGAAAAAGAAATAGAATACAATGAAAGTCTGGCTGAGACAAAAGAGTCCCAGAGATTTCTTAGTTCGATAGGAATAACTGAAGACTATTATCGGGAGTTACTGGATGAAATTAAAACAAATCTTAGTGACCCAAAAATTACTGAACCCCAAGATCCATTAGTTAAACAACAAGTAAAAGACATAAAAACAAATAGAGAGTTAAAAAGAAAGTATGCCCGTTATTTTGTTCGTATTTTAGTCGGTCAATTGCTCATTATGAATATCGTTTTTATACTCTATGGTTCGAAAGTCCTGTATTATGATGGATACTCATTGAATCTTTATATGGGTGGGACTCTTGCTGAAGTTTTTGGTGTTGTTCTGATAATCACAAAACATCTATTTCCTGCCCCACTGAAAAAATAATTTTCCCTTCCTTCACTTCCGTTGATTTAAATAATTAGACCTATCCAAGAAAATTTTCGGATTACCTTGATATAATATTGATGTAATCAAAAACAATGGAGGACTTAATGAACAAAGTTCAAATGGAAGATGTGGAAAGGATGGCCAAGATAATTAAAGATCACCCTAATGAACAAGCTCGTCAGCAAGGTGCAGTAAATAATCTTAAACTTTACAGAGGAATCGCCGAAGGAGAGAAATTTAAGGATATTTGTACAAAAATCATTCATATCCTAAATGAATGGAATGACGACAGAGGATCCGAGGATTTTGTGGCGGCAATTCCTGGGGGCATCTTCAAGACGCCCCCAAGTAATTATAATATCTCCACCCTTAAGCTGCAGCTTCCTCTTTTTCAGGCGATTCATTAAATGTGTCCAGCATCTTTTCTAAGGCTTCTTCCAGATCTTTTATATTGTCAGTCGCTGCCTCATCCTCTTTATTAAGATCATTCAAAATAATTCCTTTCAATGCAGAGAGAATGCCAGCCTTGAGATTTAATTTGGTCTCAATCCCTCCGGAAAGGAAAACAAGTGTACTTAAAGGGATGGGCTTCAGCTTGATCTCGAATTCCATATTTTTAAGTTTTTCCATCTCCTTGGAGAAAGACACGTGATCCTCTTCGCTGTTAGGCACCCAGAAGGTTTTTTCCGGATCTACAGCACCAACTTCTTCTTTTTCGCCTTTGCTGTTTACCCAGCATTTCCCCTTTTCAGGGCCCTGCAGCGTGAGGATCAGGAGGTCAACTTTCGGCTTATTATCCACCACGGTTTCCTTCAGGTACCTGTACTTCCACTTCCCATACTTATCCCTTAATTTACCTAAGGTCTTACTGTAGGGCTTATATGCCGCGTCTATTCTGTCCATAAAAGCACTCAGGCGGCAGCTGGTATCTGAGATAATATCGATTTTACCTATCTCCGTAAGAGCTGCTACAATTTCTTCGATTCTTTCAAGTTTGAATTTCATCACTGTTTCCTTTTTGTTTATAAATATTTTGTTGATGATTATGCTATTTTAATAAAATGTCCAAGCCCCAGCGAATCATTGATCGCCGTTTGAATGTCCAGCGGGGTATCCCCCCTGAACTCACATTCGATTTTCTTGCTTCTTGACTTATCAGGATCAATAAGCGGAGTATTGGTTATAGACTCAATGGTTGCCACCACCTTTGTAGGCGGATTATCAGGCACAGCAGCCATAGGCATCGGAAATGCGGAAGATTGAGTACCTATTACAAGTTTAATGGTAATTTCCGAATATCCGTTCTGAACATTTAACTGTGTAAGGTCGAGCAGAGGCAGATCAGGTAATATCATTTTAGTTCTCCTTTTGTTTTATTTTGTTAAACACCACTGAAAGCTCCATATGAACCGTCGATCGGGTTGAACTTTCCAATAGAGGTCCCTTTATAGTAAATCCTTAAATATTCCTGCACAGTATCCCCGTTTAACTGGCTTCCTACGGCCAGAGTAAAGTTTCCTATCCTAATTGTTTCGCTCGAAATTTCAGGAGCAGAAACAGAACTCTGCAGGTTGTTTAATTCAATCTTGTTAATAGGACTGCGGAACATTTTGAACCCATTTTCATTAAGTTCAACAATCGATCGGTTGTAATATGATATCGAGAAACTGTCTATGTATAAGGCTGGAGGAACAATGTACGTATCGGAATAATTTTTATTCATCCTGATTACGATCTGCACACTTGTTGCTCCTGCGGGGACATTGGCCATTATCGAGCAGGCCTTCCAGGTCTGCGTACCACTTATATGGTCAACAATGCTCGGGGTAATATCATAAACACGGGGAGTTACATACGAGGCTCCATCTGCCGATAATTTGTATCTTATAAAAGCGAAAACCGGCATCAAGTCTCCACCGTTTACCTGTTCTTCGTACCGTACCCGGAAAGAACATGAAACTGTTTTCCCGGGAATATTTACATTAGTAATAGTCCTTGCAATTGTGTAGCCATACCTGTAGCCTCCGCCATAAGGATGAGGTTCAACATTGGTATTGTCAAGCAGAGTTACGCCGCCTGTTTCACTGAGGTAAGGGTCGGTTCCGGTGGTAACATCCCAATAATCAGAGAATGGGCTGATGTTTCCTGCTGTCCATGCAGGATTTGCTATGGTAGTTGTACCGTAAGTTTCGGCCACGTTATTGAACATACCGACCTTTACGACGTCGCTACCGACTGACTTTATTGCAAGCCCCCTTAATACCGCACTCGCTTCAAACCTTACTCCATTGTTTGCATCAATGTTGTTGTACAACTTCTCGTCATCAAAGTACCATTTAGAAATGAATTTGGTTTTATCCGTAAGTGCGAAATATTGTTTGTTTAAGCCTAAATCGCATGACATTATTCCATATTCGCCTGCGTAGGGCAATTCCTCGGGAATTACCCCCGTTACAGTGTACTTTCCGTCTGTGAACTTATCCTGCCAATAGCCAACCATGAAATAAGGATAAGAGTTTATTTCTACCTGCGCGCCACTATTAGAATCTATGTTGTATATGGCGTCCTTGGTCATCTTCCAGCCCGAAATCTTCGCGGTTGCGGTTGCTGTATCGAAGTCGAATATGGTATTCCCTCCCGTCTGAAGCCTGAGGAGAGCTGTATTATTATCCGCAATCATTGTAATTGCGTTCTGATCGCCGCCCATACTGCTTAGATACATTCTCTGAGTATAAACACCGAAGCCGGAAAGAACTCCAAAAATATTATCGGGTACGCCTGTTAAATCACCAAATCGGCTTATTATTTTCAAGTCGGTATAAGGGGCAGTATTCCAGGTGGCTATCTGGGCAAAGGGAGTTTTACCCAAAGGACCTACAGCAACTATTTCAAAGATACCGTTTCCGCTCTTACCATAATCTATAGCAAGGCTTCCTTTCTTTATTTTTACACCGGAGCCTGAAAGTATATTAAATGTATATGACTGGGTTTTTGTTGTATCATCCCTTGTGGGATTGCTTACTGTCCCCCAAAGATCGGCAGATGTAAGCCCG
>JBLNEL010000469.1:0-3235 GCA_050262615.1 Bacillota bacterium | reverse complement strand
AAATAACAATTATGATTTAAGTGACGATGGATACCTTATTTTGCCGGATATAAAAGAAGGGCAGAATATATTTAACAGGTATAATGATTCTTTGCTAATCGAAGCGGCATATGAATATTATGATGGACGCGATGTAAGGAAAAGTAAAGCATGGATGTATATTGATTACGGACCGGAGATGTTAATCCCAAATCTGAAAGATTCTTCGATCAAACTTTTAATTAACGATGCCGAGCATTACCTGGGCGGGTTTGTGCTTGATAACAAAAACTACTCTATTGCTCTTATGTCAGACGGCAGGCCAGTAGCAAGAGAACACTATAATATCATCCTTGGGGAAAAAGGAAAAGGTTTTACAGAAGGAAGCCCTGTTGATGAAAGGGGTACAGAAAAGGGAGGGTTAATCAGGATTGGAGATTATTATTACAAATTCCTCGGGGCCAGTCTTGACGGAAGTAAAGTTACTCTTGCAAGAGAAAATGTTCTTGACAGCACAGAAGGCAACCAGGTGGGGTTAAAAGCCCTAAAATTTTCTGGACAAACCATCAATGGCCTAAAGATAAATTTAAGTGATTTGAAGGGAAAATATGTTTTACTTGACTTCTGGGGAACCTGGTGCAAGCCGTGCAGGGAGGAAATAAAGAGCTTAAAAGAAATTTACGAAACCTGCAAAAATAAAAATTTCCTCATGCTGGGCATAGCTAATGATAACGTTAAAACATTAAAAAGCTTTGTGAATAAACAGGAGCTCGGATGGCCGCAGATTGCACAGGATCAGGATAAAAGTATACTAAAGCTGTATAATGTGCTTGGATATCCAACCACCTACCTGATTGATCCTGAGGGGCGCATAGTTGCCAAAAATCTGAGGGGGCCGGATCTGATAAGAAAGCTGAAAAGCATTTTCCCTGATTAAATAAGTCTGAAGAAATTAATTTGAAACTTTAAGGAGGTCGCGTTTATGTTTCATGCTCTTCAAAAACAGTTAAGAAAACCTTCAGGGCTATTCGGCGTTGTTGTTGCAAAAATGATGGAAAGGCGTAACAGGAAGTTTTATAGTAAAACCATTTCTTCACTGGGGGTTAATGATGGTGACAGGATATTTGAAATTGGCTATGGTCCAGGCTACGGTATTGAACTTCTTGCCCGGAATTACGACTGCCTGATTGGCGGAATTGATTTTTCCGATCTAATGTATAAAAAAGCAGCTGAGAGGAATAATAAACATATTGCCTCAGGTAAAGTTGATTTAAGGTATGGCGACCTGTTGAATTTGGATACGGGAAGCGAAAAATATGATAAGGCTTTCTGTATTAATGTAATATATTTCTGGAATGATTTGAACAAAGCATTCATGAAAGTAAATTCACTTCTCAATGAAAACGGCATATACTTCATCTATATGGCCACAGCCGACGAACTGAAACGGCTTGGGTTTGAAAAGGAATTTGTAAAATATTCTGTTGAACAGGTTGAGGCAGCACTCCGTCAGACGGGGTTTACTAAAGTTGAATACAAAAATGACGATGGTTATTACATAAAAGCCTGGAAGTGCTGACCTGATTTTTTAATGGGTCCAGATTCTATTTTGATGCTTTAAATAGTCATAGATTTGATTAAATTAGGAGCGCTAAAATAAGTTTGTACCTAAACCGAAAAAAGGGAACTTCCAATGTCCTATTACCGGAAAGTATCAGTTTTAATAATTTTTGCAATGTGTTTTATTGCCGGATGCAAAGGGAAATCATCTACTGAAAATGAGACTACAGAAAGCCAGGTAAAGAAAAGTCCAAAGAGGGGCATAGCATATAATCTGACAGATGCCAAAGATCTGGATACTCTTTCAAATTATCTCAGCTGGTGGTATAACTGGGGCTTAATTACCAGTGCTCCTGCAGATTACTACAAAAACTATAATATGGAATATATTCCAATGCTATGGGGAGGCAATACAAGCAGCAACGACAAGGCGCTGATAAAGTCTTTTATATTGTCTCATCCCGAGATCAAATATTTACTCGTCATGAATGAGCCCAATTTAGTGGATCAGGCAAACAGGACTCCTGAGCAGGCGGCTTCAGACTGGTATCAATATGAGCAGGTTGTTTCGGACCTGGCAAGTCAGGGGAGAACGGTTTATCTGGTTGGGCCTCAGATGAACTGGGGAACCATGACCGATTATGCTGATCCTGTTACATGGCTTGATGCTTTTTATAAAGCCTATAAAGCCGGAAGCGGCGGCCGTGAGCCGAAGATAGATTATCTGGCATTTCACTGGTACGACTACGGCTTAAGCACACAGCTTGACAGGCTGAAAAAGTACGGTAAGAAAATCTGGATTACAGAAATGGCCAACTGGAATAAAAATATCGACTCTTATGAAAAACAGATGGCACAGATGACGGAAATGGTCCAACTCTGCGAATCGCGGGATGATGTTTTCCGTTATGCATGGTTTATAGGACGTGGCAGCGGGACGGATAACCATTATACGCGGCTGTTTACAAATAACCCGGGTGAGTTATCCGCTCTGGGCAAGTATTATATAAGCCTTCCATTTAATAAATAAGTGTAATGAAAAAGCCTCAAAAACGGCGGAAGCCCGCCATTTTGAGGCTTGAAATATAAGCCCTGCTGAGAGCAGAGGATTCTGATGTCAAACTAAATAATAGCAGTAATAAAATGACAATCGGGTTTTGAACAGCGGCAGCATTTCCTGCATATCCTTCCTGATATTCCTTACAAGCTAAGTAACTCTCTAACGAGTAAATATTCCTTTTCAATCATTTCCCTTGCCGGTTCAATTAAAGCCTTCCAGTTATTTTCAACTCTCGCTTTTATCCATTTGCAGCCATCTTCATAGCTTAGATTTCTTATTGAAAAAACGAAGTATAGCCAGTAGACCGGTTTTGTAATCTGGGACATTGCATCGGCATTCGATAAGCACACCTCTTCAGGCGAAGCCTCGGAGAGCTTTAACGGAGAAGTATGTGAGATAATAGTTCTCTTTACAGCTTCAATTTTTTCACAGTTATATCCCTCATGAGAGAGTATTTTTTCAGCTGCTTCAGCGCTTAAGGTGTTATGTGTCGGAAGAGCGTTAATATCCTGCACGGCTGCTATGTCGTGCAGGTATGAGGAGAGTTCAACAATATCAATGTCTGCCGAAATCTTTTCAGCAAGCCTTTTACTGAAGTCAGCAACAACAAGTAAATGATCCTCGAAAAAGCCTGTT
>JBLNEL010000468.1:0-18293 GCA_050262615.1 Bacillota bacterium | reverse complement strand
AGGGGATATTTAATTATGAAGGCGGCTGCTATGCCAAGGTCATCAGACTTTCCAAGGAAGCAGAACCAGATATCTTTGAAGTAACCCGCAGATTCGGCACCGTGCTTGAGAATGTTACAATAGATGCAGATACAAGGCTGCTTGATCTGAATGATGATACGCTGACAGAGAATACAAGGGCAGCATATCCGCTTAATTTTATTGAGAACATTGAGCCAAGCGGAGAGGGGAGTCATCCAAAGAATATCATCATGCTTACAGCAGATGCATTTGGAGTACTTCCTCCGGTTGCAAAATTAAGCGAGGCGCAGGCAATGTACCACTTCTTATCAGGCTACACAGCCAAAGTAGCAGGTACAGAAAAAGGTATAACAGAGCCAAAGGCTGCGTTCAGCACCTGCTTCGGTGCGCCGTTTTTAGTACTTAATCCTTCAGTATATGCCAACCTTTTGGGTAAGAAAATAAGGCAGCAAAAGGCTGACTGCTGGCTGCTTAATACAGGCTGGACAGGCGGACCATACGGCATTGGAAGCAGAATGAAAATTTCATACACACGTGCTATGCTGGATGCAATTTTAAGCGGTGAGTTAAGCAAAGTTGAAACCAGAGAAGATCCGTACTTCGGACTGCACGTACCTGTAGCCTGCCCTAATGTTCCACAGGAAGTACTTGATCCAAGGAACACCTGGAAGAACAAGGAAGATTATGACAAAGCAGCTCACAGGCTGGCAAACATGTTCCACGAAAACTTCAAACAATTTGAAAAAGATGTGGAGAGTGAAATAATCAATGCCGGACCCAAAGCTTCAAAGATAGGCGAAGCTGTATAAAAAATAAATTGCAGATAAGCCCGCTGAAGACAGGCGGGCTTATTCTGCATAGACTTGCACTATCAGCCCTTCTGTTTTATATTTACCGGTACATCTATTAAAATAATTTTTACCGGTATTGTGTGAACATGCATAAAGTTACTTTCCTTCCGGATAAGAAGTCCGGTTATTTCCCAAAAGGGACATCATTACGCGATGCTGCTTTAGAGCTTGGAATTGTCATTGAGTCCTCATGCGGTGGAGCAGGAACCTGCGGCAAATGCAAAGTAATTATCTCAGGTGCAGCCGGCGGTGAAAGCAGGCCCGAGGAAAAGATTTCTAAAGAAGATTACTCCCTTTCGTGCAAAGAACAAGTCTGGCAGGATACGATCTGTTATGTGCCCGAAACTTCAAGGACAATTAAAGAACAAATAATGACAGAGGGAAAGTCAGGCATATTCCGTCTTGATCCCGATATAAAAAAAATATTTCTTAAAGTTGCAGAGCCTCAGCTGGGAGAAAAATATTTCGACCTGGACGAAGTGATAAAAGCATTAAATAAGTCTTCTGTCAAAGTAACAGATTATTCGTTTAAAGCAGCCACAGAAGTTTCAGAAGCCTTAAGGGAAAGCAGCTACAGAGTAACAGCGGTGGTTGATCGTAAAAAGTTAATTTCAATTGAACCTGGTGATACAACAAAGATATTTTACGGCATTGCAGTAGACGTCGGCACAACTACAATTGCACTTAAACTTCTGAATATCAGTACCGGAGAAGTATCAGCCGTAGCCTCAGCACTCAACCGCCAGCAATTCTACGGTGCCGATGTAATTTCAAGGATAAATTACATTATCAGTAATCCAGATGGACTTCAAACGCTGCACACGCTTGTTATTACTCAGATAAATGAACTGACCGAAGAGGTCTGTAATTCGGCTGGTATCAGATCTTCAGATATTTACAAAGCTGTAATTGCAGGCAATACTGTAATGCAGCATATTTTACTAAAGCTGGATCCCCGTAATCTGGCCTTTATGCCCTACATCCCGGTAATTCAGGGACCGGTAAGCATTGCAGCAGAAGATCTGGAGGTTAAAATAAATAATCATGGCATTCTCTGGGTAATGCCTAACTTAGGCGGGTTTGTAGGAAGTGATATAACTTCTGTACTTACAATGCTTGATCTTGAAAAAAGCGAATCGATGCAGTTAGTAATAGATATAGGAACAAACGGAGAAATTGCATTAGGATCAAAAGAAAGGGTCATCTGTGCTTCATCACCTGCCGGTCCTGCGTGGGAAGGCGCATCAATCACTAATGGTATGCGAGCTGCAAACGGCGCAATTGAGGCCGCTGAAATTAGTAACGGCAAGCTAATAACAAGAACGATCGGCAATACGGAGCCCAAAGGCATCTGCGGCAGCGGACTGTGCGATCTGGTAATAGAGTTTTTAAGAGCAGGAGTTATAGATAAAGGCGGACGAATTGTAAGCCCTGAGGAATTAACTTCTGAGGGAAAAAACCAGGGGGAATTAAGTTCTGAGAACTTAAATTCTAAAGCATTAAATTCGGACAAAGCATTAAATTCCAAAGTCATGGATGGACTGAAAGGAAGGATAACAAACAATGAAAATGGCTCAAATGACATAAATATATTTGACAACAAGATTATTCTTTCACAAAAAGATATTCGTGAGGTTCAGCTTGCCAAGGCTGCAATTTCAGCTGGAATAAAAATACTGATGAAGGAAATGAATGTTAATCCTGTTGATCTGTCTGTCATATATGTTGCCGGCGCTTTTGGAAATCACATCAGCAGTACAGGTGCCATAGAAATGGGACTGCTGCCAAAGGTTAATGAGGATAAGGTCAAATTCATCGGCAACGCTGCATTATCAGGAGCCGAAAGCGTGTTGTTATCCTCTGAAGCGCGGATCAAAGCCGAAAGACTTGCAAACACAGTAGAGTATATTGAAATTTCCGGAAGAGAGGATTTTCAGGAAATATTTATTGACTCTATGATGTTTTAATATTTTACAGGAATGAAAACACTTCAGGAATGAAAACACTTACAGTAAAGCCCAACGAGATCCCATTTAAGATAAACTCCCTCAGGAAATATCTTCGCATGGGAAGTAATTCTGATTCACTTAATTCTGTTCTGGCTCTGGCAGAGGGCATTTACTTAAGAGATCTTCATCTGGCAGATCCTGTAATTACTTATACAATTTTAGAAATCAAGGCTGGTGATGAAGAAAATCTTAATATCACCTTTGAAAATAATCTCGTCTTAAACGGGAATGGCATATACCGGCTATTAAAGGATTGTCATTCAGCAGCCATATATTTTCTTTCTCTAGGTCCGGCACTTGAGAAAAAAATAAAAGAACTTCAGGCTGAGGATTTTTACTCGGCATATATTTTAGATGGAGTAGCTTCAGAACTTGTTACAGGGCTTCAGGAGATTGTATTAAAGGAATTAACCGATATATCTGCTCCTGCAGGCATAAAGCTTACCAAAAGATTTTCCCCCGGTTACAGGGGGTGGGATTTATCCGAGCAGAAAAAACTTTTCAGTCTGCCGGGCATTGAAAAAACAGGCATACAACTTACTGAAGAATGCTATATGCTTCCTGCAAAGTCGGTCTCAGGTATTTACGGATTTTATTGAATCAAATTTCCATTATTAAAACTTTTTCATATTTTATGCTTTGAATTTTTAGCAACTTATCACTATTATATCCGGACCTGCTCTCCGGCACAAAGCGCGAAATAGGTCATTTTGTCATTCAGGCTTTAATTATTAAATTAAAAATATATGAAAAAGAACATTTTACAACAATTGGCTTCAGGGATTATACTGATCTCTGACGGGGCAATGGGGACTGAACTTCAGAAAAGAGGGTCGAATCCAAATTCCTGTCCAGAAGAACTCAATTTTGCTCAGCCTGAGCTTATACAGGCAATTCACAGGGATTATTACGAAGCCGGAAGCGATCTGGTTGAGACCAATTCATTTGGCGCAAACCGTATCAGATTGTCGCTGCATCAGTTAGAAGACCGTGTAGAGGATTTCGCAAAAAAAGCAGCTGAACTTGCACGCGGGGTTTGTCCAAAAGGCAAATACGTGGCTGGATCGATAGGACCGACAGGTGAAGTACTTGAGCCAATGGGAACACTTACACTTGAAGATGCTTATGATGCATTTGTTCAACAGGCCAAAGCACTTGCCGAAGGCGGGGTAGATATACTGTTTGTAGAGACTATGATGTCGATTGAGGAGGCCGAAACAGCCGTAAAGGCAGCAAAGGAAAGCACAAATCTTCCTGTTTCTGCTACAATGACTTTTGAGGCTGGCCCTGCAGGATTAAGGACTATGTGGGGTGTTGATATTAAAACCGCAGTCGAGAGACTGACTCTGGCAGGAGCAGATATTATTGGGTCCAACTGCGGACGCGGGTTTGATGAGATGATAGAGGTTGTAAAAGAAATGCGTCCATTAACAGACAAACCGATATTAGCCCAGGCCAATGCAGGAATTCCTGAATGGGTTAACGGTGTAAGTGTATACAAAGAAACTCCGGAAGTAATTCTGCCAAAAGCAGAGCAATTGCTCAGACTAGGAGTAAATATAATAGGCGGATGCTGCGGCACTGGTCCCGAGCATATAAGAGCCATCCATAAGCTCGTAGCTGAATTTAATACCAGCAAAGTTTAGTTATTAGCTTTCACCCCGCATTTCGCGGGGTGAAAGCAATCCCCGCCCCTCCGGCATGCACAATTCTTAATTCTTAATTCCTGCCTACCGGCAGTCAGGCATAATTCTTAATCTAATTTCTATCTAAAGTTCGTATATTGTCCTACTGATTAATAAGCTTTAGAGGATATTGTTTGAGAACCAAGTTAGAAATAGCAAAAAACTGGCTTCCCCGTTATACCGGCACACAGATCGATGAGTTCGGGGACTATCTTTTACTTACAAACTTCCACAATTATGTAACTAAGTTTGCAGATGAATTTAACTGCGAGGTCAAAGGCATTGGACGGCCGATGCAGACAGCAACAAACAACAATGGACTTACAATTGTAAATTTCGGCATCGGATCTCCTAATGCAGCGACTATAATGGACCTACTGGTTGCAAGGCAGCCAAAGGGCGTTTTGTTTTTGGGCAAATGCGGCGGAGTAAAAAAATCAACTGAAATCGGTCATTTTATACTTCCTATCGCAGCAATAAGAGGTGAAGGTACATCAGCAGACTACCTTCCGGCTGAAGTCCCGGCCCTGCCGTCATTTAAGCTTCATAAGTTTGTTTCAGATAAGATGATCGAGCATAAGCAGGAATACCGTACCGGTGTAATCTATACGACAAACCGGAGAGTATGGGAATGGGATGATAATTTTAAGAGCTATCTTCAAAAGCTTTCAGTGATCGGTATTGATATGGAAACAGCCACTATATTTATTGTCGGACATGTAAATCAGATCGCTCGCGGCGCCTTGCTTTTAGTTTCCGATATGCCGATGATACCTGAGGGAATCAAGACTGAAGAATCGGACAGGAAAGTAAATGAAATGTTTGTTAATCTGCACCTTCAGCTTGGGATTGAAGCTATGACTGAGATAGGAATAAAAGGCGAGCAGATAAAGCACTTCCAATACTAAAAGGAAACCCTAAACTCTAAATCCTAAACAAATTCAAATGGCCAGGCATTCAAAATCGATAATTTATTTTCTTTAATGGTCATTTGTTTTTTTGAATTTAAAATTCAGGATTTGGAGTTTAGGATTTTATTATTCTTAATATCTTCCCATAAAGAAATTTATACCGGCTCTGAGTACAAACCCTGAGGAATTAAGCGTAGTAAACCTGTTGGCACTAATGTTCTTGTCAAAAGATGCCCCGTTATAAAGAGCCTCTACAATAAGATTGCTTTTTGAGCCTAAGGCAAATCCTGCTCCCCCGCCTAACTGCCAAACAAATCCGCTGTAAGTAAGGGAAGCTGACTGATGTTCGTTGAATTTCTCATATGAAATGTATGTAGCCCCGTAACCGAACCCTGCAAAACCAAAGGGCTTAATCCCTTCATCCTGCAGCGGTATTTCAATTTTAGCTTTTAATGTAACCGGCAGATGCCATCCGAACCACTGACTTAAGAGTTCTCCCTGCGTTATCTTTACTCCAAGTTCCTCAGCTTCGCCTACTGTCACATCCTGATTAATGCTTTTAAAATAAAAGTCCGTCCCCAGCATAATTGATACGCTTTCATCTATCCTGTAGCCGTAATCCAGTCCGAAAATAACTCCTGATTTCAGGTTTGCAGGGAAGTAATATCCGGCTTTAAGGCCGAAACATTTAGTCTGGGCAAAGGAATTAAAAGAAAGGGCAATTATAAAAAGCAGTAAAAGTTTTTTCATGGCGCAGCCTCCGGAATCTGACTTATCGTAACAAAAATATTTCCGGTTTGAAGTTAAATAATTAGACAATTGTTTTCAACTATGATTTTTTATTGAAGCGATGGATTTTCTTAAAATAAAGCCCAAATTACTATAAAACATTCAGTTAAAATCCCCTGGGATATAGTGGAGTTTTAAGTTTAATTTCGCCATTTTATATCATAAAAAATATAAATTTCTTTTTAAGGAGAGTTTATGGCTGTTATTAGACCGTTCAGTGCCTTAAGGCCTGAAAAAAGTGTAGCACACCTGGTTGCAAGCGTACCTTACGATGTTGTTAACCGTGATGAGGCTGCACTTTATGCTAAGGATTTCCCTTTCAGTTATTTAAGGATCACAAGAGCTGAAATCGAACTTGACCCTAAAATAAACCCCTACTCAAACGAGGTTTATTCCAAGGCCAAGGAAAACCTGGAGAAGATCAAAAAAGAAGCTCCGCTGGTAACAGACGACAAGCCGCATTTTTACATCTACAAGCTGATCATGGGTGAGCAGCAGCAGACAGGTATAGCTGCAACTTTCTCTGTAGATGATTATGACAATAATATCATTCTGAAGCATGAGAAAACCAGAAAAGAAAAAGAAGATGACAGAACAAATCACATTGTAACAACTGAAGCACAGACAGGTCCTGTATTCTTAACTTACCGCGCAGTAAAGACAATTGATGAACTGGTTAACGAAACGATGAGCGAAACCGAGCCGTTATATGATTTTACTGCTCCTGACGGCATAAGACACACTATCTGGATACTTCCGGATGAATACAATCAGACAATAATTGATGAGGTCAGCAGGGTTAATTATCTCTATATTGCCGATGGTCATCACCGCGCTGCAAGCGCAAGCAGGGCTCAGAAAGTAAAGAAAGAAAATAATCCAAAACATACCGGTCAGGAAGAATATAACTTTTTCCTTGCAGTGCTCTTCCCAGCCGAACAGCTTAAGATCATGGCTTATAACCGTGCAGTTTTCGACTTAAACGGACTTAGCCAGGATGAATTCTTTGAAAAGATAAAGGAATTCTTTACACTTGAAGAGACAGAAAGTGCAGAGCCTTCAGGCAGAAGAGAAATTGCTATGTATTTTGACTGCAAGTGGTATTTACTTAAGCCAAACAGCAAGGTAAAACAGTCACAGAACGTTGGCGATAATCTGGATGTAAGCATACTTCAGAACTATTTACTTAATCCTGTGCTTGGCATCGACGATCCAAGGACAAACAAAAGGATCGATTTCATTGGCGGCATAAGGGGGACAAAGGAATTAGAGAACCTGGTTAATTCAGGCAGGGCAAAAGTTGCTTTCTCGATGTATCCGGTTTCTGTAGATGAACTGATGGATATAGCCGATGCCGGTGAAATAATGCCTCCTAAGTCGACATGGTTCGAACCTAAGCTTAGAGACGGGTTGCTGGTTCATTTGATATAAATAGTCAGGGAATAAAAAATTAAATTTTAATAAACACAAATTTGTGAGGAAAAAGATGGATAAAAGGATTTATAATTTCAGTGCCGGTCCGGCTATATTACCGGAAGAAGTCTTAAAGGAAGCACAGGAAAATTTATACTCACTGCCGGGTGTCGGCATGTCTATCCTTGAGATCAGCCACCGTTCAAAAACATTTGATGAGATTATACTTGGTGCAGATAAGAATATGCGTCAGCTGCTTGGGATAAGTGATGATTACACAATATTATTTCTGCAGGGCGGAGCAACACTTCAGTTCTCAATGGTACCGTTAAATCTTATGCCTCCTAAAAACAAGGCTGATTATATATTAACAGGTGTATGGTCAAAGAAAGCATATAAAGAAGCAAAAAGAGTGGGCACTATAAATGTTGCTGCATCTACCGAAAGCGAGAATTTCACAAGAATTCCAAAACAGGAAGAACTAAAGCTCGATCCGGATGCTGCTTATGTCCATTTTACATCAAATAACACCATATATGGGACAGAATGGAAAAAAGAGCCGGAAGCAGGCAGTGTTCCTCTTGTTTGCGATGCTTCATCTGACTTTATGCATAAAAAACTTGATGTAAACAAATATTCCCTTATTTATGCCGGTGCACAGAAGAACTTAGGTCCTTCCGGTGTAACGGTTGTTATTATAAGAAAAGATATGCTTGAAAGAAGCCAGGACAGCCTGCATACATATCTTAATTATAAGATCCACGCTGAGAATGGTTCAATGTATAATACACCTACAACTTTCGGCATTTATATTATTCATCTTGTAACAAAGTGGTTAATGAATTTAGGCGGACTTGATGCAATGTATAAGCTAAACTGTGAAAAAGCATCGATCCTTTATGATTACATGGATGAAAGCGACGGTTTCTACAGAGGCACGGCACAGAAGGACAGCCGTTCACTTATGAATGTAACATTCCGTCTGCCGAGTGAAGAGTTGGAAGCAAAGCTGATCTCTGAGGCCTCAAAAGCCGGATTCTCAGGCTTAAAGGGACACCGTTCAGTAGGCGGGCTTAGAGCATCGATATATAATGCCTTCCCTAAGCAGGGAGTAGCTGACCTGGTTCAGTTTATGAAAGACTTCAAGGCAAGAAATTAAATCTGATTTTCCCCTCTTTCAATAAGGACTCAAATAGAGTATTTTAATGAAGAGGGGAATTTTTTCTTTTATGGAATATTTCTTTATGGGAATTTATAGTGTATGAAAAAATTAGCTGTTTTACTTATATTAATAATAACCGGGTTAAGTGCTTGTAAAAAGAAACCCGATACGAAATTCGAAGCGTTCAGTCCCGAAGCTTTTGCATATTCATTAGACAACGGCTGGGAAGTTGACGCTACTGTAATGGTCAGAGGATATGAGATGAAAGAGGAGAAATCCCAGAACAATATCAGTCTGGCCTACACGGTTGATCTCATCACACCTGATCAGCAGACAAAGAAGGGCATGTTTGCCGATACACTGGATGAGAGCAGTTCAGAGCCATACAGTGACCTGAAGCTGGAATCACAGATTGAATTGGATTCGACTTATGTTCCGGGCAAATATAAAGTTGTATTCAACATCAAGGATCTTCTCTCAGGCGATGAGCTCAACACTGCCAGGGAGTTTGAGATTACAAAATAATCCGGATCTGTAAAACTAATAAAACTGCAAAGTTTATTTAAAACTGTGAAGTTTATTTATTGGAGGGATAAATGCTACAGGATAAATTTATTGCTGTCGTAGAAAATCATGCCGAATTGCTGACCCAGAACTGGATCCGGGAGGTTAAGAATAATCCACTAACCCCGGGTTACCGCAACATCAGTGACGAAGATCTTCATTCCAGGGTCTACCGGGTATATCAGGACTTAAGCCGCTGGATGCAGCATAATGAAACAGCATACAGGGAAGTAGCTGAGCATTATTTAAGATTAGGACGGTCCCGCGCATTGGAAGGTGTTCACTTAAGTGAAGTAATATATGCAACCACACTTTCAAGAGTTGAACTCCTTAATTACATCAGGAACCAGGGAATTATAAATGACGCTGTCGATATGTGGCGTGCTTTGGATTTCTTCCACAGGATCAACTTATTTTTTGATAAGATCATTTATTTTATTTCCTCCGGATACGAAAGTGCTCATATGGATGAAAAAGAAGTATTTAAAGAGAAAGGCTTTTTTGATAAGATCGTAAATTCCTTTGCACACTGGATGATAAAAGACGTAAAATGGCAATAAAGGCTAATTTTATCAGGAGCGGAGCTCTGTTCCGCTTCTGCCTGGATTACAGTTTTGAAATAATAAACTGGTAGAATGAAAACCTCTCTGACCCATGTCTAATGGCTCTAGAAATCTTTTTTTATATTTTCCTGCAGAATCCTTTTTTTATTAATATCATGAATTGTATTCTTTTTTTTGTATTTTCCAAAGTAAGCTGATAAATTTACCTGCAATTATCCAGTGAGTAAATAACTTATGAAAAAAGCCGCTTTGTTCATTTTTATTATACTTAGCACTTTACTATTCGGTCAGAATATTAACTGGAAAACCTATTATACAGGGCCTTATTACGGCGGAAACCTGGGCTCAGATGTAATAGATATTTTTTCTCCTCCTTCAGGTAAGGTATATATATTTTATCAGACACAGAGCGGTATATTAGCCTCTTCTGCTGATAATGGCAATACATGGAGTGATGTTATTTTGTCTCCAAGGATAAGCCTGAACAGTGCTTTAGTTTGTGCGAATGGGAAAATTGCTGCTTCAGCATACGGCAGCGGCAACCTTTTAACTCTTTTCTCTGATAATTTTAATGATTCATCAAGAACCTGGAAAACAGTTATGGGCGGCTTGCCAGCCGGTTATTCTGAAATAAACTTTATTTCAGATTCAGGCAGCAATATATATGCTGTTTTGAACCCATATACCACAGTGCTTCCCAAAAGAATTTACTACCTGGCTGATAAGGATACTAACTGGGTCCAAAGATACAATGGGCTTCCGGATACACTGGCTATAAATACTTTAATAACAAAGGGTGAGAATACTGTTTTTTTAGGGACAAACAACCAGGGGATATACCGGTCAGATGATAAAGGCAGTAACTGGTTAAAAGTCAGTACCGGACCAAAAGGCTGGAATATTAATTCGTTTCTGATAGTAAAGGGCGAAATCTATACAGCAAGCAATTTGGGCGTATTTGTATCAAAGGATAATGGCCTAAACTGGATTGCTGTAAATAATGGTTTGCCCTCAGGAAGTGTATGGTCTATAGTTCTGAATAAAGATAACAATATTTTTGCTCTGGCGTCCGACACTACAGCTAATACAAAAAGAATTTACTATTCTTCTGATATGGGACAAAACTGGAGTGCAATTTCAAATCCGGCAGTAAAGTACGGCATTTCCAAAATTGCCGTAAATTCAAACGGATATTTGTTTGCTATAGATGGAAATGCTATACATTACACTTCAAGTCCTGTAACAGAAGTAAAGCAAAGCAGTCAGATGGGAATTCAGCCGGAGCTTTTCAGTTTATCTCAGAATTATCCGAACCCATTTAATCCGGCTACAAGTATTTCCTATAGAATTCCTGAAGCACAGCATGTAAGACTCACAATAAACGACATACTTGGGAAAGAAGTAAGAGTTCTGGTAAATGAAAATAAAGCCTCAGGCAGCTATTCGGTTCAATTTAATGCCGGGAATCTTCCAAGCGGATTATACATCTATACTCTTGAAGCGGGAATATATAAGGAATCAAGAAAACTTCTTTTGCTGAAGTAATCTCACCAGCACACAGGCGCTTCAGCACCCAGGCGCTTCAGCAACCGAAGCGCTCTAGTTTCTAAGGAGATTGATTTTGGGAAAGCTTAGATTTCTGAAAAGTTTAGATTTCTGAAAAGTCCTGTAAAAATGCTTTTTATTCCTTACTGTCCATTTTCTTTACTTCAGCCGACTGAGGCTGTGGTGAAAGCGGAAGAGAATCCACACTCATAGTTTTAACACTTTTAGCCCAGGCTTCTTTTTCAGCTTTTTTTCGTTTGATTTCATCAACCAGCTGGAGTCTTTTTTCAGATCTTTCTTTTATCTGAGCAAGATACTTATTCATAAGAGAATCGATCTCAGTCTGAGAGACGACAGCGCCATAAGGATTTTCAAGGAAACTGCGCCATGGGCGCCTTTTGCCCCAGCCATATTCATCAAAGACAATTACAGGAGTGCCATGAGCAGCGAAACTGCCGTCATCGGCAAGCATCCATTGTTCAGCCCAGTAATAGAACCATTTCGCATCACCTTCGAGCAGGCGCACGCAGGCATGGCTGGCAGGATAGCCGGGCATATCGAACTGATGGAGTGCAACGCCTTCCTTATTGTTAAAATTAAAGTAGAAAGGTAAGATCCAGGAGCTGTCGATTGTACTTGTGGTTTTCTTAGCCTTCCAGTTCATGCTGAAAAGTCCTTCAGGAGTAGGTTTTGATTTCCTGCCTGTACTGGTTGGTCCCCAGCGCACGAGCATACCGTTTTCGTATGCACCGATGGCCTGTATCTTTCTGGAAATAAGAATAAGCTTAGGGATTGGTCTTGCAGCTTCTATTACATAAGGGAACGGTGAATATGTTAAAATATTACCGATTACATCCGGAACAATAAGAGTATCTGATTTGCGGAAATCCTTTTCATCAACCCTGTTAAGAGCCAAAATAAGCTTTGCGCCTTCCTCACCATATTTCTCCTTCAGAGCAGAAAATGATTTAACTTTCCTTGTAGCAATTGCTTTGTACCTTATTGGATGATCAGGTTTGTATTTTAATACCGTATCAGTCTGTGCAGCTGCAACAGGGATCTGATTCTTATTAGAAGAAACGCTCCTGGCATTTTGAGCCGTTATCCTCTCAGGATTAAGGTTTTCCCTTTTTTCCGAGCAGCTTGTAGTAGATGTCATAAATATAATGCTCACCAGTCCAAAGGCTGCGGTCAACAAAGTCTTAGAATTGCTAAAGATATTCTTCATATTCCTATAGTAATAAATTGATGGCCTAATTTAATGTAAATAACAGAGAAAAACCAAACCGTAAAATTACCCATTTCTCCTCGTCTCCTGTCCGCCAAGCGCCCGCCGACTGGCGTGGCCTTGTCCCTCGTCCCCAGTCTCCCGTCCCCAGTCTCCCGTCCCTTGTCTCTCGTCCCTTGTCTTTTTTCCCAGTCTCCTTTCCTTAAATGATCCCTCTGCTTTTAAGTTCATTTTTCAGCTGTTCAGGATTTTTGAACTGTATAGCATCCCAGCCCATTTTTCTGGCTCCTTCTGCATAATCTGCTACATCGTCAATGAAAATATGTTCCTCAGCAGGCATTCCGGTATAGTTTTCTACTGCCTTATATATTTCAGGTTCAGGCTTTACAGCTCCTACTTCGTGCGAAAGTATAAGCTTGTCAAAATGCTTAAAGAACTCATAATGCTTATAGCCGTATTCCCTGTGAATACCGTTTGTATTTGAGAGTAAAACCACTTTGAATTTATTCTTTAATTCCGGCAGGAGCGCTGAGACTTCCTTATTTTCAGTAAAGATCTCAGAGTAATACCTGCAGAATGTCTCGCGGTCAACTGTTCTTTCGCAGGATTCAAGCATAATTTCCAGGAAATCATCTTCCTTTATATCGCCGCGTTCGAACTTTCTGTGTATATCATAATTCTTTTTATAATGCTCCATAAACTTTTTCCCCAAGCCTTCCTTTACAGCTTCAAGCCTGTTGATCATAATTGTATAATCAAAAGGGATAAGAACATTGCCGAGGTCAAAGACGATAACTGAATATTTTCTGTTTTCCATATTGCTTACGATTCTGTTTTTAATAAAAGATAAATTTACTACGTTTTATATAAAAAAAGAACGGGTCAGGGACCCGTTCATAAAAAAAAGCTCATGTTATGTTAATATTTGTTATTTATCAATATCAAACATACTGTCGCTCAGGTTTGTATTTACCTTAATAGTGCTTACTTTCATATTAACCTTCTGCTGTCCTACAGTCTGGTTTACCTGGAAAGGATATTTTATCCCGTTAACTTCCCTGTAGTCTCCAAAATCAGTTGTCTGTGTAAGTTGTCCCATCTGTGAGTTAACAGTCTTAACCTGTCTAAGTTTAAGCCCTGTTTCCTTATCATAATACTCAAACCATTTATCACCCGACGGGCCAGTCATTTCTAGCCTGTAGGCATCTTTTCCTTCAATTTTTTCCATTCCGGTAAGTTTTGCCCTGATGCCATATTTATCCAGTTCAAGTATCGAGTTCAGGTTAGCCTCAAGTTTCAAATCTTCCAAAGGCTCACCAGTAATAGCCTGTTTTCCCATAGGGGAAATTTGTGCGGCTTTCTGACCATCAAATATGATCTTCTGCTGCATTCCCCCGGCGTTTATTTCCTGATAGAGTTTATTAGGCTGTTTCTGATAAATATTAATATTTATATTCATTCCCTGTACAGTACCTGACATTTCAGTGGTTCTGTCTTTTACCTGAAGCATCTTCTCCCTGCCGCCGAGTTCATTGATGTATTTATCAATAACAGACTGGGCATCGACTCCGGCTGGTGCACTTGAAGCAGACGGGTCATATTTTACGCCATATATATCATAAAAATCCACCTGTCCTGATGTTGAGAACTTCTTTAGCTTATCTGCCACTTCTGATGCATTGCCGACAATTATTATATAAGAATTATCAGGCAGAATATATTTCTTTGCAGTTGACATTACCTCCTCAGAATTTACTGCAGCGACTCTTTTCAGGTAATTTGCATAATAATCCTTTGGAAGTTTGTAGCGTTCGATATTAATTGCAAAGCGGGCAATTGTTTCAGGTTTTTCCAGAGAAAGTGCAAAATTTCCGCTTGCGTAGTTTTTTGCCTGCTGAAGTTCAGCTTCTTCAGACCTTTCATTACGGATCCTCCTCATTTCATAAAGGATCTCAGAAACCGCGCTGTCTGTAACAGCATTTTTTACTTCGGTTGATGCTGTAAAGCTTCCTACGAGTTCATCAGAGCTGAGGTTTGAATAAGCGCCATAAGTATAGGCGTGCTTTTCCCTTAAATTCCTGAACAGCCTGAATACGCCGCCGCCTAAAATAGTATTTGTTACAGTTGCTTTGGCAGCATCATCAGAACCAATCTTAAGATCAACCGGGTGACCGATTCTTATTGTGGACTGAACAGCAGCAGGTCTGTCGACCAGTGCAATTTTTGTTACAGCCGGAGCTTCAGGTTTTGTATAAGTGAATTTCTTTACCTCGCCTTTCTGCCATGAGGAGAAATATTTCTTAATAAGGGGTTCAGCTTCTTTTTTGGTAATATCCCCTACTACGGCAAGGTAAGATATATTGGGTTTAAAAAATGAATTATAGTAGTTGCTGCACATATCTAATGTGATATTTTCAACAGTCTTTTCAGTCTCAAATTCCGAGTAAGGGTGGTCCTTACCGTAATAAAGAGTTCTTACAAGCCTTCCTGCAATTGTTTCTGGCTCTTCCTTTGCCGCGGCAAGGTTTGATAGAGTTTTTGTTTTAAGCTTATCAAGTTCCTCCTGTTTGAACACAGGATGTAATACTATATCACTCATCAGCTCAACAAGTTTCTCAGCATGTTTTTTAAGTGAAGATGCATACACGCTCTGTGAGGATGTATTAATTGAAGCGCCGATAAAATCTATTTCCTCATCAAGCTGATCTTTTGTCCTTGTGGAAGTACCTGTTCTCATCAGGTCGCCGGCCATATTAAGGTAGCCAGCTGCCTCTTTTTCCATAATAGGATCGCGGTCAACTATAAGTGAAAGCGAGACAGTAGGGATCTGATGGTTTTCCACAACAAACACTTTAAGTCCATTAGGAAGCTCGAAGCTGTCATAGTCTGAAAGTTTTATCTCAGGAGCAGGTCCCGGTTTTGGCGGTTTGCTTCTGTCAAGCTGTCCATATACAAATGATATATTAATTAAAAAGACTGTCAGTAATAAAATGCTCTTTTTCATATTACTTTCCCTCCGAAGCTACTTTAGCAGATTTGGGCACATAGTAAAGCAGAGTTTCATTCTCCTTTACCAGGTACTGATTTGCGACTCGTTTAATATCATCTCTTGTAACCTTCATAAATTTTTCAAGCTCGGTATTTATAAGGTTTGTATTACCCTTAAAGAAGATATAATAATCAGCAAGGCTCGTTGCAATTCCGAGGTTAGTATCCTTGTTATTGACAAAGTCATTTTCCACCTGGTTGCGGAGTTTCTCAAATTCCCTTTCGCTTATAAGATCATTCTGCACCTTTGATATTTCAGCGTTGATCGAAGAATCAACCTGGCTGGCCTGAATTCCTGCATTTGCAATTGAGTAGACCAGGAACAATCCCGGATCTTCGAGTGAAAACGGGAATGATCCGACAAACAAGGCTTTCTGTTCCTTATCAACTATCTGCTTATAGAACCTTGAGCTCTGTCCTGATGAGAGAAGTGTAGTAAGCATATTAAGAGCATAATAATCATCTGTTCCCTGCCCTGGAATATGGTAAGCTTTAATTACAGCCGGAAGCTGGATATTATCATAGACCGTATCTTTTATAAGTCCGGCCTGTTTCGGTTCAGTTATATCCGGGCGGTAAATTGATCTGGTGCCTTTTGGAATTTCAGCAAAGTATTTATTTACCAGATCCTTCATTTTATTAACTTCAAAGTCACCGGAAATTGAAAGCACAGCGTTATTGGGGACATAGAAAGTCTTATAGAATTCAATAAATTCTCCAAGCTTAGCCATGTCTATATACTGGGCTGAGCCGATGGGTGTCCATTTGTAAGGGTGGGCTTTATATGCATGGGAGAAAGTCTGTTCGAGAATGGATCCATAGGGCTGGTTTTCAAGCCTTTGTTTTCTTTCCTCCTTAACTACACCGCGCTGAGTTTCGACACCTATTGAATCTATCTTTAAGTGGAGCATCCTTTCGCTTTCAAGCCAGAGAGCAAGTTCAATCTGGTTGGAAGGAAGTTCCTCATAATAAAATGTCTTATCGAACGAAGTAGAAGCATTCAGTTCTCCGCCGGCATTCTGAACCAGCTGGAAAAACTCGCCCCTTTTAATATTTTCAGAACCTTCAAACATCAGATGTTCAAAGAAGTGTGCAAAGCCTGTGCGGTCAGGCTGCTCATTTTTTGATCCGACGTGATAGGTTACAGTGACAGCAATAATTGGTGTGGAATTATTCTGATGAAGTATAACATGAAGCCCGTTATCCAGATTATACTCAATAAAATCAATTTTATTGTTTTGCGCTCTCAGCGAACTGCAGAATAATATAAGCAGTATCAGAGCCAACGACTTAAGTTTCATAGAACCTCTTGGTTTTAAAAAGAAGATTAGTTTAAATTGTAAATAGAATTTAGCTTTAATAGAATATTATAGCAATAATGTTATTTGCAATCAAATAGAAAAGAGAGAATCAGCCAGTCATAGTTGAAGGATGCCTCAGTTAAGAGGTGCCTCAGTTAAGAGGTGCCTCAGTTAAGAGGTGCGTCTGTCAGGAGGTGCGTTAGTTAAAGGTTAAGGTAGTTTTTCAGGGAGTCAGTTAAGCTTTGCCAATCTATTTTCTCTGGCTTTATTAAGTCCTTTCTCAATTGCTCCAAGCAGATCACTCATATGAAAAGGCTTAGTTATATAGCCTTCAGCGCCAAGGTCAAGGCCGGCTTTTATTTCATTTGGTTCTGATCTTGAAGTAAGAAATATGACAGGGATAGTGGAAGTTACAGGGTCTTTTTTCAATGCATAAAACAGTTCTATTCCGTTCAGCTGCGGCATTGTTATATCTGAAATGACTAAATCGGGAAGGTTTTTCTTAGCAGCCGTAAGCCCCTCGATTCCATCTTCAGCAGAATACACAATGTATCCGGTTTCATTTAGCAGGTCAATTACATTTGTCCTGGTATACAGGTCATCTTCAACAATTAAAATACTGCCCATATTTCTGCCTTTTCAGTTGCCCTCTTTTTAAAGCCGGTTTTTATTTTATCACAATGAAATTTAGAATAAAATAAAACAATTTCAGTTTTATTTAAAGCAGAAGGCCCAAAATAAAAATAAGCGGTCAGGAAAATGAATAAAAGGCAGGTATTTACAGTAGTCCGGAATTAAGAAGGATGTTTAAATAAATCAGAGATTCAAACGGGAGCGGAGCCTTGCACTGAATCTGCGGCTGATGATAAACGGATCGTCAACCCCGTTGAGGAAAACACGGTATGAGTTGTTGAACCATTTCTCCATATTCTTAACAAAAGAAAGATTAATTATCGTTGAACGGTGAATTCTGAGAAATTCTTCAGAAGGAAGAATTTCCTCCCAGACTTTAAGCAGGCGGCGCACATAATGCTTTTTACCATCAGAGGTAAAGACGCGGCTGTATTCACTGTCTGACTCGATATATTTAATATTGCAGACTTTAACTATTTCGGGATGATCCCCAGTAAGCAAAAACACATGTGCATTATAATCGAGACGTTTTCTTTCCTGTTCTGAGCTGCTTTCGCTTTCTTCTTCATT
>JBLNEL010000467.1:0-6267 GCA_050262615.1 Bacillota bacterium | reverse complement strand
AATAAATGCTGACCAGTATTCCATAGTTTAATCTTTAATTAAATGCTTATTTTTTTGACTAAATGCTACTTTACTGAATATTAATAACTTCCTCGTTATAATAGCTATCCTGGTTAAATTTCCATTCGGTTTTAAGCTTCCAGAGCCCCTTAGTTAAATTGGAAACGTCTAAGACCATCTGATTGCTTTCATTAAGCCTAAGTGAGATCTTTTTATCTTTTCTCCTGTCAGAGGGTCTGAAAAGAACCAAAGTTCCATTAATCCTGCCATAGTCCATCATTCTTGGAAATTGCACGATCAGAAATGAATCCGACAAAGTATAACTGACCGGCTCAGGCAGGCTTTTAGATCTTTCAATTTCACTTATTTTATCCTGATAGCCGATCCCTTCATCATAATACTTCTCGGAGACAAGGTCAATATCCTTTGTCATTGAGAACAACACCATACTTACAACTGCCAGTACAAATATGCCATAAATTAGAACGATCTTTGCTCCCCAATGAAATTTCATATAAGATAACCCACTCTGTTTATTCTACTTTTCCGATAAATGAGGTTGATATTTCATCAACCTTCTTTTCACCTGCAAATACATCAATTCTTAAAGGAGTAATCATTCCTTTTAGTTTTTCTTTCGGCAGGATTATAAAAAATTTGGATTCCAGTATTTCCTGGGGCTTTGCTTCGAGCTTATTGCTTACAATCTTAATTTCGCCCAGGCCGTCTTTTACTCTTAGCTTAAGAGGCATAACACCAAAGGTTTTATTCGTTATTTTAATGTCATAAAGATTACTTATTTTATTTTCAGGCTGGTCCTGCGACAATAGTCCGGGAGTACGAAGGATGCTCACGTCAACCTGAGTCCTGGTGGCAGCAAGATATACAAGTAAAGCTGAAAGAACCAATAATACCAGAGTATATCCTACGACACGCGGAGTAAAAAGATTTAATCTTGTCCCTTCTTTTATCCCCTTTGCCGAAGCAAAGCGTATTAAGCCTTTTGGTTTATTAGTTTTCTTCATAACAAAGTTACATGCATCTATACAAGCCGTACAATTTATACATTCCAGCTGTGTTCCATTGCGGATATCAATGCCGGTCGGACAGACATCTACACACTGATTACAATCTACGCAGTCACCTTTAAGCTGATTACTTTCACTTTTTCTTAGTTTGCCTCTCGGCTCCCCGCGTTTATAGTCATATGCAATAACAACTGAATTCTGGTCCAGAAGCACTCCCTGAAGCCTGCCATACGGGCAGATCAAAATACAGGCCTGTTCTCTCAGCCAGGCAAAGACGCCATAGAAAACCAGAGAAAAAGCCAATATTGAAATCAGTCCTGTCATATGTTTAGCAGGAGGGTCAGTAACAATTCTATAAAGTTCATCTACGCCAATTATCCAGGCAAGAAAAACATTTGCAATTACAAATGAAACAGCAAAGAAGGTCAGCTGCTTTGCCGATTTCTTCAGGATTTTCTGTTTATTCCATTTTGAAGCTATTAAAGCCCTTTGTTTAGAAGCATCACCTTCAAAGAAGTATTCAATTTTCCTGAATAACATTTCCATAAATATAGTCTGAGGGCAGACCCAGCCGCAGAAGACTCTGCCATAGACTACAGTAAAGAGAACTATTGAGACCACCAGCCAGAGCATTGCAATAAGCATAAGGAAGAAGTCATGCGGACCGAAAGCAGCACCGAATATTATAAATTTTCTTTCCAGCACATTAAACAGAAACACCGGTTCATTGTTCATTTTCAGGAAAGGCGCCCCGAATAAAAACAGAAGCAGAAAATAGCTTACTATTGATCTTGCTGTATATAATTTACCCTTAGGCTTTTTAGGAAATATCCATTTCCTTTTTCCTTCCCTGCTTACAATTCCAAGTGTATCGCGGAATTTTTCATTAGTTACTGCATCTGTAGTTTCCATATGGTCTTTATGTTGTTTTAAAAATTTCCCTTATTTACATTTGCCCCTATAGGTGCCTTTGTCGAATCTGCCGTTACCATATATTTATCACCCTGAGGCGGCTTTGCATTTGGAGGATTGGTGCCATGCAGAGAAAGCACATAGCTTGCCACATCCTGAATTTCTCTCGGGCTCAGCTGATTCTGCCAGGTCAGCATGCCTTTAGCCGGGACGCCATATTTAATGATTCTAAAGACATCTTTAATACTGCCGCCATGAATCCAGTAGTCATCAGTAAGATTTGGTCCAACAAGGCCTTCTCCCTGCCTCCCATGGCATACAGAGCATTTTGAAACGTAAACATCCTTGCCGCTCTGGAGCGCACCGGCATCTTTGAGCTGGGTAACATTATTTTCTGTAATAAGTTTCCCGGTTCTGAAAAGTATTTCTTTTTGCAGATCTGCAGCCTGCATTTCTTCATTATATTCGTCAATACTCAGCTTTCCTGTCTTAAAGACATGAAAGGTAAGAAGATAAATAAGGCTAAAAATAATTGTTCCGTAGAAAAGAATATTAAACCATGGCGGAATCTTATTATTAAGCTCTCTTATTCCGTCAAAATTGTCCTCCATTACAATGTCCTGTTCTTTTTCCAGCGGAGCTGCAGCACTTAGTTTATCCCTGAGCACTGCCCATAAAGATCCTGCGCTTTTTTGCTTTCCTTCTTTCAAAGGTCTTGTTGAATAAACAATTATAAACCACAATACTATCATAAGCATAACAGCAAAGATAAGAGTTGCTGTCTTCAGGAAGCCTTCATAATCCACAGGTGCTTCAGGCACAGCCGGGCTGTTAGCAGTTTCAGTACCGGTTTGAGAAAAAAGCATTGATTGAAAACCGGGGAAAATAAAAAGAGCTAACAATAACTGAAAAAGTATCACTTTCCAGTTTCTTGAACTGGTCTTCTTAGATTTTTCAAAAGGATTAGCATTTCTCATAGTTCTTTTATCCCATGATTATTATTTTCTTTCCATTCTTTTGGGTCAAGCGGCAGGTTTTCCATTTTCTTCAGGTAAGATTTATCTGCCGTAAAGGTTCTGATAAGTATAAGAACAAAAGCAAAAAGGAAAATTATCAGTGAAATAACCGGATATATTCCAAGATTCTGCAGGTCTTTTAAATGATCACTTAACATTTTTTACTCCTGTTATTTTTCGGCCCGGCCGGTTTTAATATCCATGCCTAACCTCTGAAGATATGCGATAAGAGCAATTATCTCTTTATCACCTTCAGCAGGGACTCCTGATTTAACTAAATCTTTTGTAATTACGTCAGCCTGGCTGAAGAGATCATTCCTGGCATTACTTTCAAAGTTTTTATCATAAGGAACGCCTATCGACCTTAATGCGCTTATTTTCGAAGGCACAGATCCAACGTCCATTCTCTGTGTAAAGAGCCATGGATACGAAGGCATAATTGAACCAGGGGACATCGAATTCGGATTCTGCATGTGATAGTAGTGCCAAACGTTCGAATATTTACCCCCTTCTCTCTGGAGGTCAGGACCAGTACGCTTTGATCCCCAAAGGAATGGGTGGTCGTAAACAAACTCTCCTGCTTTTGAATATTCACCATATCTTTCAGTCTCTGATCTGAAAGGACGGATCATCTGGGAATGGCAGTTTACGCAGCCTTCTCTCTGGTAGATATCACGGCCTAGCAGTTCAAGCGGCGTATAAGGATGCACACTTGAAATTGTTGGGATATTAGACTTAATCAAAAAAGTTGGAATAAACTCAACTATTCCGCCAATGAGAATAGCAACTGCAGCGACAACGGTAAACTGAACAGGGCGGCTTTCTAACCAGCGGTGTCCCCTTTCATGGTTAGTACCGGGGACAAATGCAGAGACCTCAACCCTTTCATCTTTAAGCAGACTTCCCTTCTTTACAGTCTTTGCCAGGTTTACGATCATAACGATCATACCTGTCAGATATAAAGCTCCGCCGATTGAGCGGATAACATACATTGGAATTATCTGCTGAGTAGTCTCAAGAAAATTAGGGTATTGCAGCACTCCAAGCGGTGTAAATTGTTTCCACATCAGAGTCTGTGCAATTGCTGCCCAATACATCGATAAGACATAAAAGATTATTCCAAGCGATCCAATCCAGAAATGGAAATTTGCCATCTTCTTTGAATAAAGTTCAGTACGGTATATTCTTGGCAAAAGCCAGTACAGAATACCAAAGGTAAGAAATCCATTCCAGCCCAGGGCACCAACATGTACATGACCGATTATCCAGTCAGTATAGTGAAGCATTGCATTTACACTTTTTAAGGAAAGCATCGGTCCTTCAAATGTAGCCATTCCATAGGCAGTAACTGCAACTACCATAAACTTCAATACAGGTTCTTCACGCACTTTATCCCAGGCACCGCGAAGCGTAAGCAGCCCGTTGATCATCCCTCCCCATGATGGGGCAATAAGCATAATGGAAAAAACAGTTCCTAAAGACTGCGCCCAGTCAGGCAAGGAAGTATACAGAAGGTGATGGGGCCCAGCCCAGATATAAAGAAATATAAGCGACCAGAAATGAATTATAGAAAGCCTGTATGAATAAATAGGCCTGTTGGCTGCTTTAGGAAGGAAATAATACATCAGTCCAAGATATGGTGTTGTAAGGAAAAAGGCCACTGCATTGTGTCCGTACCACCATTGTACAAGAGCATCCTGGACACCTGCATAGAGAGAATAACTCTTAAAGAGCGAAACCGGAACTTCAAATGAGTTAACTATATGAAGTATTGCCACTGTTACCCAGGTCGATATATAAAACCAGATGGCAACATACATATGCTTTTCTCTGCGTTTGATAATTGTTCCAAGCATATTAATACCAAATACAACCCAGACAAGAGTTATCATAATATCAACCGGCCACTCAAGTTCTGCATATTCCTTGCTGGTAGTCATTCCAAGCGGCAGGGTTATTGCGGCGCTAAGAATAATTAACTGCCAGCCCCAGAAATGTATCTTGCCCAGAATATCACTGTAGAGTCTTGCCTTGCATAGTCTCTGAAGTGAATAGTAAACCCCCATAAATATTGCATTCCCCACAAAAGCAAATATAACAGCATTTGTATGCAACGGGCGTATTCGTCCGAAAGTTATGTATTGTAAGCCCAGATTCAGCTGAGGCAGGTACATTTGAATGCCTATAATTAAACCTACCAGCATCCCAACTACTCCCCAGACCAGGACAGCAAGAGCAAAGTTTCTTGCAATCTGGTTATCGTAGATTACTTCTTCAATCTTAACAGCTGTGGAAGATACCTCCTGATTATTCTTCAGGATATCATCACCGGAATTACGTTTTCTTAACTCCATTTAGACTCCTCACTTTTGAAGTATATTTATTTATTCAAATTTTCTGGCTTGTTGTTATCTGTTTTGTTGTTATCAGTTTTGATGTTACCGGTTTTGTTTTTGCCGTTCACATTGTTACCGGTTTTAGAATCAGTTTTTTTCTGGTCGTCAAAAAGTATTCTTACCGAAGGCGTATATTTATCGTCATATTGTCCGCTTCTTACAGCCCAGATAAAAGCAAATAAGAATCCGCCTGCTACAAGCAAGCTAAAAAACATCAGTACAGCGATTACCCACATAAGTTATATCACAATCTCCTTCTGCGTGCAAGAAAGTTTGTCGCAGCTGTTGTAAAACCGACCACAGTAACTGAACTCAGAGGCATTAATATAGCAGCAATAACCGGCGACAGATTTCCCTTTAGAGCAAAGCTTAGTCCAATAAGATTATAAACAAGAGATATAAAAAAGCTTGTTTTAATAACATTCAGATTCAGTTTAGAAAGCTTCAGAAAATCGCCCAGCTTATTAAAAGCTGATGCATCAAGGATCGCATCACAGGCGGGTGAAAAGTTTGATATATCCTCAGTAACCGAAATTCCGCAGTCGCTCATCAGCAGCGCACCAGCATCGTTCAGGCCGTCGCCAATCATTAAAACTCTTTGTCCGCGCTGCTGCAAGTTTCGTACAAAGTTCAGTTTGTCCTCAGGTGACTGCCTGAAATAGATTTCTGAGCCGTTACTAAATAACTGCCGAAGCTTTTCTTTTTCACTTTCATTATCACCTGAGAGCAGTGAAAGATCATATGAAGACAAAGACCGGATTACTTTATGCAGATCCTCGCGGTAGCAGTTACTTATTTTATAGCTTCCCTTCAGCTTATCGTCCACCGAAAAATAAACTCTTGTATCAATATCTTTTTCACCAGGTTTTTGTTCCTGGTCATTTTTTGAAGCGGTTATCGATCTTGAACCTACTC
>JBLNEL010000466.1:0-2768 GCA_050262615.1 Bacillota bacterium | reverse complement strand
CATAATGAGGAAAAAGTTATCGGGGCTACAATTGAAGCAATGTTGAAACTCAATTATCCTGAAGATAAACTGGAAATTATTGTTATTAACGACGGCTCCCAGGATAAAACAAAAGAAATTATTGAACACTATGCTGCTATCGATAAGAGGGTTGTTCTATTTGATATTCCTAAAGGCCAGGGCGGAAAAGGAAAATCCAGAACTCTTAACCTCGGAATTAAAAGAGCAAAATCTGATGTTATTGCAATCTATGACGCTGATAATACTCCTGATCCTGAGGCACTCAGATACCTGGTCATTCAACTGATAAGCAATAAGGACCTAGGCGCTGTTATTGGTAAGTTCAGAACTGTTAATAAAAATACAAACCTCCTTACAAGGTTTATTAATATCGAAACTTTAAGCTTCCAGTCAATGCTCCAGGCAGGCAGATGGCAGATGCATAATATCGCTACTCTGCCGGGAACTAACTTCGTTATGTGGAATTGGCTGATTAATAAATTAAATGGCTGGGATGAAGAGGCTCTTACTGAAGACTCTGAATTAAGTATAAGAATTTATGAGGAAGGCTATAAGATTAAGTTTATTCCTTATGCCATTACATATGAACAGGAACCGCAGGAATGGAAGGTTTGGATTAAGCAGCGTGGCAGATGGGTCCGCGGTAATAACTATGTAATATCTAAGTTCTTTAAACATATCCCGAAATTTAAGAATAAACGCCTTGCTTTTGATTTGCTGTATAATTTGTCGCTTTATTATATCTTTTTCGTAGCAATTGTAATTTCCGATATCCTGTTTCTCTTAAGTGCATCTAACCTCGTAAGTATTGCCCTTCCGGGCCCTTATACTTACGTCTGGATAATGGCTTTCTTCTTGTTCCTTTTCGAAATAACACTCGCTATTTCATTTGACGGCGAGGAAAGTATTAAAAATGCTCTTATTATTCTCTTAAGCTATTTCTCATACTGCCAGTTATGGATCTACATCGTTATTAAAGCTATTTATAGTGAATACATAAAAAAAGAAAAACGTACTTGGGATAAAACAGTTAGGTTTGAAGTTAAGAAAAAAGAAGAGGTGAAAAACCATGAAAAGGTTGATGCTTAGTTTATTTGTGGCTGGCTCTGTTTATTCAAATATTTTTGCTCAGTTCTTTGCCTATGGCTCTGTCTCCTATGGTTATAACCAGAATCCATTGTATAATTACCAGAACCAGGGCGACCAGCTTAAGCAGACTTATCTTGAACTAAACTATATGAAGGATTATGATAATTCACAATTGAAATTCTCTTATGTAAGCGGACTTGTGCTGTTTAATAGTTTCGCCGATCGTAACTACTATGAGCATAATCTTTTTAGCCGCTATTCAATCAGCTTTGTAAAGGATAAGCCGCAGAATGAAGTTAAATTAATTAATGATGAAAATAGTGAAGGTGTGGATGAAAACCAGACTGACCAGGATTCAGTTCGGACAATTCAGGCTGAAGATGAAGAAGAACTGGCCTCAGATGACTCAACTAACAGCAGCCTTGACCTGATGGCAAAAGTTGGGGCCCGTCACGATAAGGAGCTTTTTAAAGAGTTTGATAATTTCGGAACAAATTTTTTAGCTAGCTATAAGTTCCTTGCTTCTGATGCTTTTACTCTGAGACTTACTAATGACTTTGGACTTAGAAATTACACTTATATTTCTGAACTCTCAAACTTGACCGATATTTTCACTTTGCAGGCAGCAAATAAATTTAATGGGTCTTATAGCTTCGGAGTTAGATTGTCAGCTGCTTATAAATACTACACCTCAACTGTTTACGATACTTCAAAGTTTGAAACTGAAAGAACATATAAAAAGAAAACCGGAAAAGGAAAAGGCGGCGCCGTGGTTACGGTTCCTTCAGGAAAACAGATACTCCTGCAGCCGCAGTCTAACGGTACTAGTCAGCTTACTGCCGGACTGTTTTTTATTAAGAGTTTTGTCAATAGCTCTATGGAAGTTAACCTGCTTTATAGATATAACCCAAATACGCAAACCCGCTATTATGCCCAGCAGACAAATGCAGGTATAAATGAAGATATTTATAACGACTTCTTTAGCTATCAGGGCTATGAGACTGGAATAAAATATAACCGCCAGCTTTTCTTTGGTATACAAATGTCGGCTGATATAAATATAACTAAAAAGAACTTTGAAGCTCCGGCTCTTGATCTTAACGGAGCTCAGACAGATCTGCATAGAAATGACCTTAATATGTCAGTTGATCTTTTCGTTTCACGTTCAATAAATATTTACAGGAACTTTTCAGTAGACCTGATATGTGGCGCCGGAATTGTGAGAAATCAGTCTAATGACTCTTACAATGATTTCTCCTCTTATAGCGTTTCCGGTGGCATTGGTATCGGCTTATAAATTATACTGCTGTTTATTAGATAGTGTTTTATAGTAGAATTGTTTAATGATCATTTTAATATTACTCTGGAATCGGATAAGAAAGAATGAAAATAAAATTACTTACTTTGTTGCTGGCTGTTTCATCTGTTCTTACCGCAGGTGACTGGCGCTGGCAAAATCCTAAACCCCAGGGAAATACTCTCTGGGATATTGCTTTTTATAACGATAAATATGGCTATGCTGTTGGCGATTATGGCATGATCATGTTTACTTCTACTCAGGGCGCTTCCTGGGAAATTCAGTATGAAGGCGTTACTGATAACCTGCGCAGTGTCGCTGTGGTTGATTCGGTTACAGCATGGATCGTTGGAGATAATGC